>JANYDC010000021.1 GCA_025359965.1 Pedosphaera sp. | reverse complement strand
GGCGCGGTTTTTCATCCCAGCATCGGGCATGACATGGAGGTTGTGTACGATCTCAAGACCGTGCGCCGCCTGGCCTCGGTGGTGCGCGCAGTGAAACCGGATGTGGTTCTGACGCATTCGCCCTTCGACTACATGGAGGATCATACCAACACCTGCCGTATGGTGGTAACCGCCGTGTTTTCAAGGAACCTCAAGAATTTTGTAACCATTCCACCCCGTCCGCACATGCTTGGTGATACTGTGATCTATCACTGCATGCCCCAAGGATTGAGTGATTCTTTGCGACGCCGTGTCATTCCTGGTTCTTGGGTCAACACGACTCCTGTCCAAGACCAAAAACTGGCGGCTCTTGCTGAGCATAAAAGTCAGCAAAACTGGTTGGACGCGAGCCAGAAGATGAACTCGTACCTGGCTGTGATGGTTGATTTCGCGCAGCGTCTTGGCAAGCAATCCAAGAAATTCAAGTTCGCAGAGGGATGGCGTCGTCATTTGCACTACGCTTTTTCCAGCGAGGGAAGCGATCCTTTGAAGGAAGCACTCGGCAGTGATTGCATCATCAATCAGAAATACGAACGCGACTTATTAAGGGGCTTTTGAGATTGGATGCCGCCGTGCGCTGCTGAAGCCAATCCCCCACCATTAACCAGCGCCGAATACAATGGGAGTCCTTTGATTTGCCACCTTGGGAAGAGGTAAACAGACATCAAGAAGAACGAGGGAAAGATTGAGCATGAAAACAAGCCGCACCGCCATTGCACTGTTCGCTTTATTTGTCGGCAGTGCCTTCCGCGTCACGCTGGCCGCGACGTCGCCCGAACAACTGCGCGATCTTGTGACCAGTCGGGTCGAGGCCGAATATCCTTCCCTCTTCGGCATCTACACCAACCTCCACGCGCACCCTGAGCTTTCCTTCATGGAAGTGAAGACCGCAGGGCTCGTCGCCGGGGAACTGCGCAAGCTAGGTTTCACGGTGACCGAGAAGGTGGGCAATACTGGTGTTGTCGGCGTGCTTACCAACGGGGTTGGACCCACTGTGCTCGTTCGCGCCGATATGGATGGGTTGCCGATCAAGGAGAGCTCGGGTGTATCCTACGCCAGCACCGAAGTAGTGAAGGATCTGTCCGGCAAGGATCAGCCAGCGATGCACGCCTGCGCTCATGACACACATGTCACAGGCCTCATTGGCACCGCGCGCCTGCTTTTGGCGATGAGGGAGAAGTGGGCTGGAACGCTGGTGCTCGTCGCCCAACCCGCCGAGGAAATTGTCGCCGGAGCCCGGGCCATGTTGGCCGACGGCCTTTACACGAGGTTCCCCAAGCCGGATTTCGCAATCGCTTTGCATACCTACTCCGGGATGCCTGCCGGCAACATCGGTTATGGAGAAGGCCCCTTCTACGCCAGCGTGAACTCGCTGGATATCCTGGTGCGCGGAGTAGGTGGCCACGGATCCCGTCCGCACACGACCAAGGATCCCATCGTCCTGGCCTCGCAGATTGTGCTCGCGTTGCAAACCATTGTGAGCCGTGAGCTGAAACCCGGCACCGTCGCTGTGGTGACCGTCGGTACTATCCACGGCGGGCTGAAACGCAATATCATCTCGGACGACGTGAAATTGGAGCTCACGCTCCGTGCCTACGACGAGAAGGTCATGGCCCAGTTGGTCACATCCATCCGCCGCATCTGCGGGGGGATTGCCCAAGCGGCCGGTCTCCCCGACGACCGCATGCCTATCGTCACCCTTACGCCGGAGTCGATCTCCGTGACGAGCAACGACCCCGCCCTGAGCCATCGTCTAAGCGGCACTTTCACCACGTGGTTCGGAACCGATCGGGCGTCAGTGCAGCCACCAACCACCGGAGGCGAAGATTTTTCCGAGTTTCGGCGGCAGGGCGTTCCCATTTGTATCTGGTGGGTTGGCGGAACCGATCCTGCAAAGATCGCCGAGAGCGATCGCACTGGCGTACCCTTGCCCTCGAACCATTCGGCGACCTTTGCGCCCGTCCCCGAGCCTACGCTCAAAGCCTGTGTCACCTCCATGACTGCAGCGGTGCTGGAACTCATGGGCAACAAGGCAGAAGGGAAGGAAAAAGCCGAGCTCAAGCAGCCATAAGCTCATCTCGCGAGGGATATCTGGTTGAACTGGCGTTGAGCGAACTAGTCGCGAAACGCGCGCTTTGCCTGACGCCGTTTTGAGTTCAATGCCGGCTGGGGTAATTTTTGTTTTGGAGATGAAGGACGAATAGTGCGTTGGGACGAAAGCGACTAGCTATTGGCCGGATTGATAATGTTGAGGATTTCGAATTGGATTTTCTTTGTATCTGTGGTTCCAATCGCTTGAGCAAATCCTTTTCATTTTGAACCCGGGGTTGGACATGATAGAAATGTGCGGCGCGGTTGCGCATGAGGTGTTTTGATTATGCCAGCAGTAACGATGACTCCAGGGCCCGGTCAGAAGGCTGTGCGGTATGTGGGTGATTCCATGGTCTTCCGGCTCCAAGTGGGGGCCGGTATGGTCGCGGTATTTCTACGCACCACAATTGGACGCGCGGCGCGACTGAGGGATTTTCAAAAACATTTCCATGCTCAGCGCGAGGCCCGTGATCTTGGGCAGTCCATTCCGATAAATCCCATTGCAAGTGATGATTGTTGGCGGGATGTGCCGATGCGCATGGCCGATGGGGGATTCTGGGAAGTCACCCTTGGCTTGGCGGAGGTGGGATTCTTTGAGGCCAAAGCCTTCGCAATGGATGGGAATGGTCGGCGTTTTTGGCCGGACGGGCCCAATTTCGCGCTCTCGGTCCAACCAGACCACTCACGAACAGCCAATACGATTTATTGCGCTTTTACCCGCCAATTTGGTCCAACCCGGGACGCTAAAACCACACTGGATGCGGCTTGGGTAGGACAGGCGGCACCTCTGGATCAACAGGGGTTTGCTGTCATCCCGCCCTCGGGGAAGTTTCGGGATTTGCTGGGCCAACTTCCGCATATTTTTGGGACTTTGGGCTGCCGCATTCTGCATCTGCTGCCCGTTAATCCCACACCTGCCACTTACGCGCGTTTCGGGCGGTTTGGCAGTCCGTACGCAGTGGGCGATTTGACCGGGATTGATCCGGCGCTCGTGGAGTTCGATCAGCGCACGACTGGCTATGATCAATTTGCCGAGCTGATGCGGGGGGTGCATCAGTGGAGGGGCCGAATTTTTCTGGATATTGTAATCAACCACACGGGATGGGGTTCGCCTTTGCAGGAGCAAAGGCCCGAATGGTTTTTAAAATCTCCCAACGGCCGGTTTGCCAGCCCCGGCGCTTGGGGCACGGTTTGGGAGGATTTGGTGGAGATTGACCATCATCGCTCGGTGTCATGGCGGGCTCTGTCTGATGTTTTTTTGGTGTGGTGTCGGCGAGGGGTGGACGGTTTTCGTTGCGACGCCGGATATAAAGTGCCGCTGGATTGTTGGAAACTGATCGTTGCCTGTGTGCGCAGCGAGTTTCCGGACACCGTTTTTCTGCTGGAGGGCTTGGGTGGTTCATGGGAAGCCACCGAGGCGCTATTGCAGGCGGGCGGAATGCAGTGGGCCTACTCCGAGCTTTTCCAGAATTATTCCGGTGTTCAAGTCTCCAGCTACCTCGATTATGCGCTGCCCTTTTGCTCCAAGGCAGGAGTTCTGGTGCATTACAGCGAGACTCACGACAACGAACGTCTGGCCCAGTTCGGGCGTGAGTGGTCTCTGCTGCGCAACCTGCTCTGTGGACTGACTTCCGTCAACGGCGGGTTTGGTTTTACCAATGGTGTGGAGTGGCTGGCAACCGAACGAGTCAATGTCCATTCCAGCCGAGGTCTGTCCTGGGGGCAAACGCCAAACATTGTTTCAGAACTGGGCGCGCTCAACGCCTTGCTGGCTGATCACCCGTGTTTTTTTGATGGCGCGGTATTGCGGCGCGTCTCTCCAATCAGTGCTCCGGTTTATGCTTTGTTGCGGGAATCTGCTGAGGGCCTTGATCGGGTTTTGGTCATTATCAATTTGGATTCAGTCGTGCCGGGCGTTTTTGAAATCAGTCCGGCATTGCAATCCGAGTTAGGCGGTCCCTTGTATGATTTGCTACTTCCGGAACGTGCGGCGCTTTTATGGCCTGATGTTAAGTTCGCTTTAAAGTTGGAGTTGGAAGGCGGTGGCGCTCGCTGTTTCAGTGCGAGTTTGCAGCCGCAGGGGCTATCCGGGAATGCTTATCGTGAAGCCCGTGCAAGGGCCGCCTGGGCTTGGCAGGCGATGCAATCGGTGGAGGAGCCCGAAAGATTCGGTGCATGCAACTGGCGCGAAGTTGAGCAGGCGGTAAATATGGACCCGGCAGGCTTTTTGTCTTCGGTTTATCCGGGCGTGGATGGCTATCCCGCCTTGGTCCGCTGGTCTGCTCTGGATGTCAGGAGCGTCACGCTGGTGCCTCCTGGCCATTGGGTTTTGGTGGAACACCCCGAGCCTTTTGTGGCTAGTCTTGCCGGGGTTCCGGCCGTACCTCGCCCAGGCGTGCTCAGTCGGCGAGGTTACGTGGCATGGTTCAATGCGAAGGCGATTCCTGCCACTGGCGACGTTCGGCTAAAGATTGAAGTCCTGAAGCCCGGCGCGGAGCCTTTTGAGGGCACGCTGCGTCTCCTTCCGGCCTCATTGGAGCCAGTCGCCAGTGACGCGTGGCGGGCAGCTCTCGCTGGCACTCCCAGTCAATGGCCGATGGTTTTACTGACCAATGGTCGCGGTGGAATGGCGCGGTTTTGCGTGGATCTTGGTTTAATTCAGTCAAAGTACGATGCTCTTCTGGCGGCAAATCTGCACGCAACATTGCCCGTGGATCGTCATGTGATGATCAAACGGATGAGAGCGTGGATTAATGTGAATGGGTTTCTCACACCTCTCAGGGCTGAGCATTTGGTTGGATTTAGCCCCGGCGAATGTCCGTTATGGAAGTTCCGCGCCCCAGCTGGCGACGGTCGGAACATCAATCTGGAGTTGCAAATGAACATGCCTGCCTTACGCAACGCAGTGCGCATGGTTTGGCAAGTCACGGGTGCAGGACCGGCTGATCAGGCCGATCTGGTCATCCGTTTTGATATCGAAGACCGTAATTTTCATTCGGAGACCCAGCGCAACCCCGGAGCTGAGCATCATTTTAGGGCGAATTGCCGAAGCCTTCCGCATGGTGTCGGGTTTGAATTTGGTCCAGTGCCTGAACGCACGCTGAGAGTACTTTCGACTTCCGGAGCCTACTGGCCAGGAGAGGAGTGGTGTCAGCAGATTTCCCACCCTCTAGAAGTGAGTCGGGGTCAGGTTGGGGCAGGGGATGCCTACAGTCCCGGTTGGTTCGATATCTCGATGACGAATAATCGGCCGATCACAATGCTGGCCACAGCCGAGTCGGATTGGATCGAGCCCGATGGACCCAAGGATTTGGCAGATCCAGCTGCGCCCCCCCCCTCCCGTTGGGCTGGGGAAAATCCTTTGGTGCGCGCTCTGGTTGCGGCTCTGCCTGCCTATTTGGTTCGGCGGGACCGATATCAGACCGTCATTGCGGGGTATCCTTGGTTTCTTGATTGGGGGCGCGACACACTTATTGCGGCACGCGGGCTGATTTCAGCCGGTTTGCATAGCGAAGTTTTGCAATTGTTGGTCACTTTTGGGCGGTTTGAAGATCGGGGGACGCTGCCCAACACCATCCACGGCGAGGACGCTTCCAATCGTGATACGGTTGATGCGGCCCTTTGGTATGCCTTGGTATGCGAGGAGTTGGCGGCGGTGCAGGGAGATATTCTTTACCAACAACCTTTGGGCAATCGAGGGCGTTCGATTCTTGATGTGCTGCAAAGCATAGCCATGCACTATCAAGAAGGAACCCCCAACGGTATCAGGATGGATTATGCCAGCGGCTTGATTTGGAGCCCGAGCCATTTTACTTGGATGGATACAAACTACCCTGCTGCGACTCCAAGAGAAGGTTACGCCATTGAAATTCAGGCTTTGTGGATCAGGCTCTTACGCCAATTGTATCGGGTCACTGGCGAGTCTGGTTACGCCGCTCTGGCAGGGAGGGCGGAAGACTCCATGGAGAAGGCTTTTTGGATGGCCGACGCGGGATACTATGCGGATTGCTTGGCGACATCCCATCACGGGCAGTTTGCTCCGGTGAGCCAATCCGAGCTGGACGATACATTGAGGCCCAACATGCTGTTCGTACCCGCGCTGGGACTAGGAACGCAGGCTTGGGGTCGGGATGCTGTTTTGGCTGCGTGGCGTTACCTTTTGGTGCCGGGCGGGATGCGCTCGCTTGCTCCGAAACCGGTCAGGCGTCCCTTGGCAGTGGTGGCGCAGGGCGGGGAGCCGCTCAATGATCCACTCAACCCTTATTGGGGGCATTACGAAGGCGAGGAAGACAAAAGACGCAAACCGGCCTATCATAACGGCACCGTTTGGGGTTGGCCGTTGGGCGTTTTTTGCGAAGCGCTCGCAGCCAGCTGGCCCGGCGACAATTTATGCAGGGAATCTGCAGTCTCAATTTTGACCTCCGTCTGGCCTCTTTTTCATGAGGGCGCACTGGGTCACTTGCCGGAGATACTTGATGGCGACGCCCCTCATATGCCGCGAGGGTGTGATGCGCAGGCTTGGTCCACCTCTGAAGTGCTTCGAGTCCTCCTAAAGCTTGCCACTCCCAAAACAGGAAATCCTGGAAATTTTGCCCCATCCAGTTCTTGACGATTTTATCCATTAGTCCATAACGCTTCTACTTCACCTTCGGGGGAAATTCTCCGAATACAATTACATGTCTTTGTTTTTATTTTGGTCTGCTGCCGGGTTTATGCTTGGTGTCACTTTCGCCTCACTCTTTGAGTGGACGCTCCATCGTTTTATCATGCACAAACCGTTGGGCCCGTTCCGTTATCCATTCGAGGCTCATGCCTTGATCCACCATCAGATTTTCAAGGCGGATCATACTTACCACCTCGTCAATCCGAAAGACAAGAAAACCATTCCCATGGCATGGTGGAATGGCCCTGTTCTCGTCGCCTGTTGCCAGGTTCCGTTCATTATTGCAGCTCTCATTTGGAAAAAATGGGCTTTGGTGGTGGGTGCCTCGGTATCCTGCACCCTGTATTACGCCGCCTACGAGTACATCCACTGGTGTATGCACTTGCCCAAGCGCCGAATTGTTGAACGTAGTGGGCTTTATTTCCGCCTCAACGGTCATCATCTATTGCACCACAGGTATATGCACAAGAACTTCAATGTGGTGATGCCTCTGGCTGATCTGCTTCTCGGAACACTGATTTTGCGTTCGAAGGTTCATTTCAAACAGGCCACCGGACCCGCCGTTCCAAATGTTCAGCCCAAAAGCCCCATAGGTTCAATTCCATCCTTCGCCACGAAGTAATCCGGCCGGGTTCCTAGTTGGTTTGGCCAATCACTCTGGCGCGGGCGGTGGGTTGGTCCTCAGCCTGCCATTCTAGCTCTGTGTCGGTTTGAAAGCACTCCTTGCGGATATAGCCCAGCGCTAGAGCAGTGGTACCCGGTCGGAGTAGAACAGATGTAATTTGCCCCACACGTTTTCCATCTTTAACCAAATGATCGCCGGCTTTGGGCGGTTGCGTCGACGACTCCAATTCCAGACGCCTCAAAGCCTTTGCCACTTGGCCATAGGTGCGGATCCGGGCGATAATCTCTTGCCCAATGTAACATCCCTTTGAATAACTGATGGCACGGGCCTCCAATCCCGCTTCCGGAGGAAGATTGGTCTCATTCATATCCGCCCCGTATCGTGGCCGTCCGCACTCAATGCGTACCGCTTCCGATGCCTCCCAGCCGCAAAGACGCCCTCCCTGATCGCGCACAGCTGCCAACAGTTTGTCGAGCACGGCAGGAATACCTGCGCCGGGTACAAAAAAATCGAACCCTGAAACGCCGATCCTGTTGATCCCGGCGATGTAAAGTTCGCCAAGAACCGGGTGGTTCACGGACCTGATTTCTCCCACAGCAGGTCTTCCTGTGTCCAGCAATTGCAAGGTATCAAGCACTAACCCGGCCATCGGTCCCACCAGCGAAAGCTGACCGTAGTCCGCACTGGCATCAATCACCTGCACATCGTCAGCGATGATGTGGCTTTCAAGGCGTGCCTGCACAGTGGCAATCGACCCTGGCTCAAGGTCCAGCAACAGTTCATCCGCCAAACTCCAGATATTCATATCCGCCTGAATCTTGCCTTTGGCGCTTACCAGCGTGGCGTAACAACCTGTTCCCTGCGCAAGTCTTTTAACATCATTTGTGACCTGCCCATGCAAAAACTGCACTCGGTCACCGCCAAGGAGGCACAGTCTTCCACGGAAACTGACATCAATGACTCCAGCTGTGTGTAGAAGGGCGGATTTCTCGGTATTCACTTCGCCATAATGCGAGGGGATTTGCATTCCGTTGATCGCCACCCAGCTGGCACCCAACGCCTCATGAACCTCTTGGTGAGGCATTTCAGTCTGGCTGGGTGAAATCATTCCTCGATGTAATTGAAGTAACCGATGAGCATTTCATCCGCAGTTTGTTCACCGAATTTCACTTCGGCATCGGGATCAGGGTTTTCCCTGTTGAACGACGAATTATCAAATGTGGCGAAGCAGCGAAGCTTGGTTCCTAAAGGCACGATCTTCGGCGTGGCGAAAGTGTAGAGCGTTTGCCAGTGGAATTCGTAGAATGGCACCGAGAGTATGGTTTCCTTGGTTTGATCAGGGTAGGTAAGCTCATACCTGAAGGATGAACCACGCAGGTGCATATGGGGCGCCAAGCTGAACAGGGTGGATTTTTTGGTGAAGCTGAAGACCCCGCTCTCTGCGTGGTAATCAGCCGTGTTGGCGGGGATCACAAAGCTGGTGCTGTAGCCCGCCTTGGTTTTGATTTCTTTTAGCCCGACTGTATTGGTTGCAAAATAAAGGCCAAGCCGGGTCTGATCCGTTTGGATGGTTCCAATGGTGATGTAATGCATCTGGAATTGGAGCACTGCGCCTGCCTTAAGTTTTTTGGCGGTTCCTTCAGGGTAATACTCAGCCTCCTGTCCAGGGACGTAGCCAGCGAAGTATCCCTGAAGGCCACCAAACAGTTTGTCGAGAGGGTCACTGAAAATCAGGGCATGATGGACAACCTTGCGGTTGCCGGGCAGCACCACTGCCGCTCGAACCCAAACATCGGTTGTCAGAGTGTTGGTGACGTTGATATAGCGGTAATCCACCAGCCCAGAGGGAGGCAGTGACTGGTTCGGGATCGTAAGAATCAGATCCGGGACACCAAACGGCCAAGCTATGGACTGCGGGGGAATCGTGGTTAGAGGATCAAGCCCCAAACCGCGAGGCGCTCCGGCGTCAACCCAACGTACTAAAGTTCGGATTTCTTCAGGTTTGAGCGATGAATCGTTGGAAAACTTGCCGAAATGAGGATCGGCATGCCAAGGGGGCATGGCACCTGAAACCACTCGTTCCCGAATGCTCCCCGCGTAGTCTGAAATCGTCAAATAATTATCCATGACGTACGAGCCGATATTTCCCGTGCTGTGGCACCGAACGCAGTTTTGGATGAGGATGGGGGCCACGTCCCGCGCGTAGTCTGGGATGCTCAAGAGCGGTTCCTGAATACGGCAGGCATCGCCAAAAGTGTCATACCTCAACACAGCCTCTGAGCCTGCCAAGTCATCGGTCAATGCCTGCCAGAGTAAAGCCCGTGTGACCTGATCGGAACCTGGCGGAGCCCAGGAATCAAACGGACCCTGGTAAAAAACCGCGAAATCCTGAACATGAAAGGCCACCGTTTCGCCAGAAAATCGAATTCCAAAACTCTGGGCAATTGTTCCGCTTGCATCTTGAAGCACTGGTACAGCGGAATGTGCGAGTTTTGAAAGCCGGGTTAATTGTTCTCGTATTTCACCAGAAGCAACCGCAATAGCCCAACAACGGACTTGCTCGTGAGCAAACTGGCTTTGGATATTTTCCAACTGCATCAGGGTGTTGGTGGCATCTGGGCAGTTTGGGTCGAAGAAAGCCAACACCATGTCCTTGTCACTCTGATCGTAAAGCCAATCGCGCGTGAGTCCATTATGGTCGATAGACCTAAAAATCGTTGCTATTCCGGCGAGAGGATCAGAATCATCCAACTGTGCTCGAAAAAAGGCCGGAGCTGCCGGGCCAACCTCCGCAGGCAGTGTGACTGCGCTGGCCGAAAGAGTTATGTTCGTCCAAGTCTTCCATGACGGTTGAGTGAGTGATGTGGCTGTTTCCAATCGATAGGCCCGGAAAGGCTGTCCATTTAGAATCAGATGTCCGTTGGTCAGCACCAGCCAAGGTTCAGCGCTTGCCTCAGCACGGACGGTGCTAATGCCCATCAAGAGCATTAAGCCTACGAATGCCGCATAGATCATCATCTTCATGTTGCCACACTGGCACGATCAACGCGCCACGGCAACCCAACAGAGGGCTAAATCTGGAATCCGCTACTGCATCACTCATTGATGCCAAAAGCGGGCGGACGGCTAGACGGGCGGTGCAAAATACCTTCGAGGGTTTTGGATACCACCTTGGACCTCTCGGCAAACTGCTCTTCTCGCTGTTTCTCCTCCTCAGCCAGAATTTCTTGGCGGGTTCTTTCTGTGTGGGTGTGCGGCACTCTCAGAGACATGGTGCCATCAAAATGCTTTTCCTTCAGAATGGAATCGTCTGGTTGCATGCTTTAAATTTACCACATCTTGCCCGTTTTGCCATTTTTTTACCAATGGGTGAAAAACTGTGATGGCTGAAGATAAACGATGCAGACTGTCAATCCGAACTTGGAAGTTTGAACCACTTGGCAAAACCATCGGCAATGCCCACAGCTAATCTTGAGGCGGAGGCAAAGGAGTGGCGCTGGAGGCTGCTACCATACCCTCGAGAGCGCGGCGAAAGTCATCCAATCCTGTTGCTGGGATAATAATGGTATCCCGTCGGCCATTTACATCCTCAGTAATCCGCAGAAAACGTCCACGAGGGTTTTCTTTGAGTGTGAAGACAAAGCTCTTGCGCTCAATCTGAACTTTGTCTGTCATCAGAGTTTCTTCAATAACCTGTGGTTTGGAACTTTGATAACCGTAACCCTGCTGGCTGGGCTCGTAGGGTGAACGACCTTCGTTGGCTGGCATACAATCCTATTTTTAATTTCGGCGCAAACCCCGCGCCTAACCAATTAAAGAACCGCCACCGCAGGACGTTTGTCAAATGGGTATTTTTCGGTCAGGCCTTTCGGTGATTTGTCGCGGCTGGTGGCAGGAATTTTGTCCTAAGCTGTTGTGGGGGAAAATATTAGTTTGATGACCAGGTTTTTTTCTCGTCGATCGCCTTAAACACTCTGCGTTTACGCGAGTGGTCCTAAAGTGGTTCAGGAGGCCGACTTGGTGCCGACTGCAATAATTGCCGTTGCCAGGGCAGTAATTCTGCCTGGAGGTCTGCAGTCTCGGATGCCAATGCCAGTAGACCGCTCTTAGTGGCAACCATGGTGGGGTCTATTCCGAGTCCTTGTGCCAATTCATCCCGTTGTTTTTTAAGTTCGTCGAAGCGATCAAGTTCTTGGCGGCTGGGATAACGGCTTGGAATGCGCTTCAGTCTGGGCCAATCAGAAGGCTTGAGTTCAAGGGCTTTTTCGATGGCTGTCCTGACTCCTCCGCGTCGGCGGTCTGAAAAGCGCGGTGTTAATGCGCTGAGATCGATTTCGCCTTTCTCACAGCTCTCGGCAAGCCGCGTAATACTATCGTGACTTAGGATGAAAAAAGGTGGGCGGTTTGATTTTCGGGCTTCTTTTTCGCGCCAATAATACAGTTCGCGCACAATGGCTTGGGCACGGGGCGACAGGCGGTCCGTGCCTTTTACACGCCATTCCCTATCCAAATCCGGCTCCTCCGGCCTTGAACAGTCCACAATCAGTTGCTGGCAGGTCTGGGCTGCCCATTGCTCGCGCCCCCGCGATACCAGTTCTCCTTTGAGCAGGTCGTAAAGGGGTTTAAGGTAGTGAGTGTCATTGCGGGCATAGACCTCCATGCGCGAAGGCAGTGGGCGCAGAGCCCAATTCATTTTTTGAGGCCCTTTCTCCAAGGTAACCTGCAAATGCTTCTCTACCAACGCACTCAGACCGAAAACAGTTTCTCCAAGTATCCGTGCGGCGATCATGGTGTCGAATATCTTGCTGGGGGCAAATTCGTGGCAGCGCCGGAACATCCGGAGATCGTAGTCGGAACCGTGCATGATTAGCTCACGACCTTCAAACGACTTCCACAAAGGTCCCAGATCGACACCAGCCAACGGGTCAACCAGTTCATCGCCACCTGCGTGGCTGATCTGGATCAGGCAGATCTTCTCGGGGTACGCATGGAGGCTGTCCGCCTCCGTGTCCACGGCGATCCACGGGGACAATGCAAGCCTCTCCAATAATTGGGCAAGGCTCGCGTTGTCGTTAATCATCTGCATAGAAAAGCGTATTTTTGCTTTGGTGGAAAGATTTTCCCGGCGCAAATGTCACGCTTTGATGACTTTGACGATATTCTGTGTTCCTTGACTGCCGGTTTGCAAATGCATCCTCGGTAGGACAATGTTGCGTCCATGGAGTTCAAGTGGCTGGCGGTGGGTCTTGTGATGACCGCCAGTATTGCCATCAGTTTCTTTTTTGCTTTGGCCGAGTCCGCGCTGTTCGCGCTCGGACGCTTTCGTGCTAAACAATTGGCTGAGAGGCATCCTGTCGCAGGGGGAATGGTCATGCAACTCCTAGAGCAACCTGAACGGGCCTTGGGCGCGTTGGTTTTCGGTAATACCCTGGCTAATGCCTCAATGGTCGCCGTGGTGTTGGGATTGATTATTATGCGGGGTTATTCCTGGCTGCCCTTGGGTTTGGGCTTATTCCTCTTGATCCTTTTTTTCTGCGAAGTGGCTCCCAAGACATTGGCTGTGCGCGCTCCGGAATTTTGGGCGTTACGTGTGGCTCGGCCGTGCAGTTGGTTTTTGCTGGCCATAACTCCGGTGCTGGATATCACCCAAAAACTCACCGACTTTCTGGTGGGGGTAATTATTCCCAAGTCCGTCAAACCCATGCCCGCCCTTACCGATGAAGAGTACGCGGAATTAATCGAGATGGCTTTCCAGCAGGGCGCGCTGGGCTCGTCCGAGAAGCAGATTATCCTGCAAATTCTTTCCCTTGATCGCAAAACCGCAGCGGACGCCATGCGTCCACGTTCCACTCTGTATGTGGTCTCTGATGAGGAAACACACGGGGACATGGTTAAAGCGGCCCGTGAGTCACGACATTCGCGCGTGCCTATCTACGACGAAACCCCAGACACCATCGTCGGTATTCTGAAC
This sequence comes from Pedosphaera sp., assembly GCA_025359965.1. Lineage (GTDB taxonomy): Bacteria > Verrucomicrobiota > Verrucomicrobiia > Limisphaerales > SXQI01 > SXQI01. The sequence goes on along the minus strand of JANYDC010000021.1, from coordinate 7,887 downwards.
ACACGCATCCTGCTCACAAGTCCCGAATCGGATATAGCCGATGCGATTGAGCTTCCCTCGTTTGTGCCCGCCAGCATGAATTTGCTTCAACTTTTGAATAGCCTCCAGCGTCAGAAACGCGGCATGGCGGTGGTGCTGGATGAGTTTGGAGGCACGGCAGGGATCGTTAGTATGGAGGATATTTTGGAAACCGTTTTGGGGCGCGTGCGTGTGAGAGGCCACGATTCCGGTTTTATTTTTGAACGAATCAAGGAGGGCTCATGGCGCGTCAGCGGACAGATGCGGTTGGAGGATTTCCGTCGAGAGTATCCTGAGCTCGCCGAAGTTGAGGAGGTTGACACCATGGGCGGGTTGATCGTGGGCATTCTGGAGGTGGTGCCGAAGATGGGTGACCAGGCCCAGTGCGGGCGTCTGCGTCTGATCGCGACGCGCGTGGACGAGCGGCGCGTTCTGGAAATGCTGGTTGAGACAACCTGATCCCCACGCACCAAAATGAATTCCCTTTTAATCTTGGTACTCCTGCTGGCCGCGGTTCTGTCCTTCGGATGCGCGGGCATGGAGGCAGGCGTCTTTACCCTAAGCCGGTGGAAGATACGCCAGCAGGTTCGCAAAGGCCTGCGGCGCGCCAAAGTATTGCAGCAATATCTTGAGGCCCCCGAAGATTTTTTGTGGACCATTCTCGTGGGCAACACTCTTGGGATGATAGTCTTTTTTTCCGTGGCGGTTGCGATCCTTATGGAGTGGTCGGGGGGAAGTAGGATTTCGGCTGGAATAGGGTTTTTCTGCGCGGTACTGGTATTTTATTTAATCTGTGATTACCTGCCCAAATCACTTTTCAGGCTTTACCCCAACCGACTGTGTCTTTGGGCTGCCGTGCCATTCCGGTTCGTTCATGCTGCGCTCGGGCCTGTGGTCAGCCTGATTGAGCTTTTTTCCCGTTTGTTGTTGCGCATGACGGGTGGCAAGACCTTCAAGGGGCTTCTTTTTGCCAACCGTAGGGAATTGCGTGAAATCATGGAGGAATCAGCTGTGGGGTTTACGAGTGAGGAAAAACGGCTCATCAACCGGGTTCTCGACCTGCAAAATATTTCAGTGCGCCAAGTAGCTCGCGGTTTCGGCGAGTTCCCCGTCATTACTCCGCAAACGTCGGTTGAATCCGTTTTGAAAATGGCCGGGGAACATCAAGGCAGTCTCTGGCCCGTTTGGCATGAGTCCCAGAGAATTCGCCGCCTGGCCGGGCTGCTTGACGTGAAAAATCTCTTGTTTGATTCCGAGCGCTACAAGGAAAAACAGGTGGCCAGCCTGGTTGCCTCCGCTTTGTTTCTTGATGAGGATATGACCCTTGAGGATGCTCTGGTGCGCCTGCAGCGTGCCGGGAGGCGGCTCGGAGTCGTGCTGTCCAAGGATAAAAAAGAAGTCGGTGTGGTGGGGACCGAGGATATTTTTCAGGTCATTTTTGGAAAGGTCCGTTTCTAGCCATGGAAACTCCGGATGATACAGAGATCCTGTTAAAGCTGGCTCTTCTCACGGGCATCATTGGCTTCAATATTTTCTTCGTCCTCGCCGAATTCGCCCTGGTAAAAGTGCGTTCCACGGCTCTGGATGAACTCATCCGCAAGGGCAGTCGTGCCGCGCATCAGGCCAAGCTCGCTGTCACAGACATGGATTCCTCGCTCAGCACCTGCCAGCTGGGGGTCACTCTGGCGAGCCTCGCTCTGGGCTGGGTTGGTGAGCCCGTGGTGTCCGCCATACTCTCCCCTGTTTTTAACAAACTCGGCGTCCATTCAAGCGAGCTGCGCCACACTCTTTCGGTGATCTTTGGATTTTCGGCCCTGACCTACGTACACATTGTGCTTGGTGAGCAGGTTCCCAAAATGCTGGCCATTTCCCATGCGCTCCAAGCTGCTCTTTTCGTGGCGCCGGCTCTTCGCTGGTTCCAGAAAATTACATGGCCTTTCGTGTGGTTATTGCGGATTTCATCAACTTGGGCCATGGCTAGGCTTGGGTTGAAGCAGGCAGGCGAAGGGGGCGAGAATCACACACATGAGGAATTGCGATTGCTGCTGACAAGCTCCACTTCGACCATCAACAGCACCGCTCTCGGCCGAGATATCATCTTGAACGCCCTGGAATTAAGTCGGCGTCGCGCGCGTGATGTCATGAGGCCGCGGCAGGCAATCACGATGATCGACACTTCGTTTCCGCTCGAAAAAGCGGTTGAAATAGCTGAAAAAACCCGCTTTTCCCGATTCCCGCTGTGCCTGGATGGCGACTTGGATCGTGTCATTGGAGTAGTGCATTTTAAGGATCTTTACGCCTCAAGGCACCGGACTGGCACAGCCCTTGATCTGGGTCCGGCGGCGCGTTGTCTGGTGTACGTTCCCCCGACGGCCCGCCTGGAGCGCGTCCTACAAATTCTTTTGGAGCGCAAGGTTCACATGGCCTTTGTCATCGATGAGTACGGCGGCACCATTGGCTTGGTGACTCTGGAGAACGTACTCGAAGAGTTGGTGGGCCAGATACAAGACGAGTTTGATCATGAGCGTCCGCTGCTTGAAAATCTTTCCGAGACCGAATGGCGGGTGGACGGGGCTTTGCCGCTCCACGAGTTGGCGGATCTGACCGGGGAGGCGCTTACTGATCCTGAGATTGTTACGGTGAGCGGTTGGATGACCCTCCAATTGGGAGGATTTCCACAGGAAGGTCAGAGTGTGGAAGTAGGGCCGTTTACTCTCGCAGTGAAAGAAATGACCGGCACGATGATTCGCGAAATGGTCCTCAGCCGTCATCCGATGGATTCTGAGCCTGAATCTCCCTAACCATGTTTGACCTTTTCGCGCTTTGGGTTTCCTTTAACCTGCATTTATGAGTTCGTCGCTCCATGAGGAAATGTTGCAGATTGCCCGACAGGCCAAATTGGCCTCCCGTGCCCTCGCGCTCTTAACCACGCCGGAAAAAAATCTTTGCCTCGAAGCCATGGCGTCCGCGCTGCTCGAAAACGCCGCAAAAATAAAGGAAGCGAACGCCAGGGATATGGTGGCTGCCACCCAGGCAGGCCTTTCAACCGCCATGCTTGACCGGCTCCGTTTGGACGACAAGCGTATCGAAAACATGGCCCGCGCCTTGGGCGAGGTCGAACAGTTGCCTGATCCTGTCGGGCGCATCTTGGATGAAAGGGTGCGCCCCAACGGCCTTCGCCTGCAAAAAATCGCCACGCCCATCGGAGTTGTTGTCATTATTTACGAGTCTCGCCCCAACGTCACCGCCGACGCCGCCAGCTTATGTTTCAAATCAGGCAATGCCACCATCCTGCGCGGCGGGCGAGAGGCTCTTTATTCCAACAGCGTCATCTCGACGGTGATGGTAGCCGCCGCTCGCGCCGCTCTGCCTAAGTTTCCGGAACACGCCATCCAAGTGGTGCAGACCACTGACCGCGATGCGATTCGCGAACTGCTTTCATTGACCCTATACGTGGACCTCTGCATGCCGCGTGGTGGCGAAGGCCTGATCCGAGCTGTGACCGACTGTTCGAAAGTGCCGGTCATTAAACATTACAAAGGTGTATGCCACGTTTACGTGGATTGCGCTGCGGATTTGGAGATGGCTTCCCGCATCGTCATGAATGCCAAAGTGCAGAGGCCCGCTGTTTGCAACGCCATGGAGACTCTGCTGGTGCATGAAGCTGTGGCGGGAAAATTCCTGCCGGGAGTGGCGGCACTCCTGGCTGCCAGCAAAGTCGCCATCCACGCTGATTCTGCGGCCACCGCGATTTTACAGCCCTCCTTTGCAGGGACTTTGAGCCCGGCTTCAGAGCAGGATTGGTCCACCGAATACAATGACTACGAGATGAATGTGAAAGTGGTCAGTGGGCTGCGCGAAGCTGCGGACCATATCAATAATTACGGATCAGGACATTCGGACGCCATAATTACGGGGGACGACGCTTCTGCCAAAAAATTCCTTGCCGAGGTGGATTCCGCAGCGGTTTATTGGAATGCCTCCACACGATTTACTGACGGAGGAGAGTTTGGGATGGGTGCGGAGATCGGCATCAGCACCGATAAGATCGGTGCCCGCGGGCCTATGGGGCTGGAAGAATTAACCACCTACAAGTGGATGGGTTTTGGGGACGGTCAGATCAGGAGTTAATTGATGACACCACGCGAGCGCGTCGAGGCAATTCAGGGAAAACTTCCCGCCGAAGGTTTGTTTGCAGGCCAGGATTGGCGTGTCGCCCCCTCGCCGTTTTTATTGGATGAACCCTTGGTTCGCGAACTGGAGAGCCTTGGGCGGGTCCTTCTTCAATTCAACCGCGCCTGCCACCGACTTTACCTCCAAAGCGTCCAGGGCAGGCAACCAGCCTGGGTGGCCGAACTGATCGATTTGGGCAAGCCCGACGAACTAATCGCGTGGCAACGAAACCCAGGCCTCAAATATGAGTTTCCCCGGGTGATTCGTCCTGACCTTTTGCTGACCGAAGGTGGAATGGCCGTCTCCGAGTTGGATAGCGTGCCTGGTGGCATTGGCCTTACGGCTTGGCTTAACAAGACCTACTCCGGACTTCCGGGTGGAGAACGCGTTATCGGCGGCGCGGAAGGAATGATCGATGGTTTCCTGGGCATTTTTGGGGAAGCCTCTCCAATCCACTTGGTCGTTTCTGAGGAATCGGCAACCTACCGGCCTGAAATGGCATGGTTGTCCGGACAGCTCAAGGCGCGCGGAGTCGATGTTCGCATTGAATTGCCGGCTTTTGCCACAGCAGAGAAGGGGAGTGCGGTCTACCGCTTTTTTGAACTCTTCGATCTGGCTGCCGTGTCCGGCCATCGGGCCTTGTTTGATTCCGCCTGCACCGGTTCCGTCCGCGTCACCCCCCCGCCCAAGCCATTGTTTGAAGAAAAAATCTGGCTAGCTCTGCTTTGGAACCGTAATCTGAGGACGTTCTGGCGTCAGGAACTTGGAGAAGGCTTTCTGAACCGGATGCTCAAACTAGTACCCTTCGGATGGGTTCTGGACCCCACGCCCCTTCCACCGCACGCAGCCTATCCCCGCTTGGACATCACGGATTGGCAGCAGCTCAAAGCCCTGTCCCAGCGCGAGCGGGATCTCATCCTCAAAGTCTCAGGTTATTCCGAAAAAGCCTGGGGTGCCCGTGGTGTATACCTCGGCAGTGATTTGCCTTCGGCCGATTGGAGTGTTGCTGTGGATGAAGCGTTGGAACACTTCTCCCGGTCTCCGTACATCCTCCAACAATACCATAAACCGCGCACCGTCAGCTTCGATTGGTTCGACAAGGCTTCCAATACGCCCATCACCATGCCTGGACGGGTGCGCCTGTGCCCGTACTACTTTGTCGTGGGCGATGGAGATGCCGCCCGAACCCAGCTGGGCGGAGTTCTTGCCACAGTCTGCCCTGCCGATAAAAAAATCATCCACGGCATGAAAGATGCCATCCTGGCTCCTTGCATGGTGTGAGCGATCAGGCTCGAAAAAAATGCCGCTTGCAGACCAAGCCAAGGCAGGTAAGATGTCGTTTCGTCTCATTTGCGTAGGAAGTAGAGACACTGCAATCATTTTTTGAAGACTTATGGCGACAGCTAACGATATTCGTAAGGGGATGGCGATCAACTACAACGGCGACGTATGTGTGGTTCTCGACAGCCAGCACCGCACTCCGGGCAATTTGCGCGCTTTTGTGCAAGCCAGCATCCGCAGCATCAAAACAGGAAAGTCCTCGGATGTCCGTTTCAGTTCGTCGGAAAAGCTCGAAGTAGTTCCTTTGATGACCCGCAAAATGGAATTCAGCTACAAGGACGGACAGGACTTCGTTTTTTCCGACCCCGAAACCTACGAAACCGTCACACTCACACCTGAGACCGTGGGCGATGCGAGCAATTATTTGGTCGAGAACGGCATTGCCACCATGACTTTTGTCGAAGACAAGGCGGTCGAAGTGGTTCTACCCTCCAGCGTGATTTTGAAGGTCACCGATGCTCCCGAAGGCATTCGCGGTGATTCTGCGAACAACGTCCAAAAGGCTGTTCTGATGGAGACAGGCATCACAGTTCAGGCTCCATTGTTCATTAAAACCGGCGAAAAACTGAAAATTGACACCCGAACTGGCAAATACATGGAACGCGCCTAAAGCACTTTATTTTCCCGTTTACTGCCGCCCCAATCGGGGCGGCGTTTTCATGGCTTTCAGGCGGAACCAAGCAGGCTTCAGGCCGCTCGTTCCCCGACAACGAGCCAAAGTGAGAGTTTTTGATCCACCTGTACCCCTTCCCGCGTCTTCGCTCTCAAATATATGTGCTGTTCGAAACATTCTGTGTCCACAGCGTGTATCTGCTTGGCTCTGTTTGATTAATGCAAGGGCTGCCGTGTTCGAATGTGCGGCTGATAACAAAATCCTGTCGCTCTTGTTTTACTGCCAAATGCTGTAGCTAATTAATTTGAAGGTTTCGAGTTAATCAGTGAAGCCCAAATCACTGTCTTACGACGGATTTGGAATATGTTTGCTCTTTTTAGCTTTCCTAACCCATTCATACTCACGCACTAAATTGAGGTCTTGTTGTTTTCCATGGCGGGGAAGTTTAAGAAAAAATAAGACGCACTCGCCCTGTGCCTTCTGCTCCCACGGATGGGAATATTGAGCACCGTCCCGGGGGGGCACCATAACGCGACCAAATCAACGTTCGCGTTCATAAAGGGATGAGGGGCAGGTGGCTGTGAGGGGGGTGACCGTAGCTCGGTGATGGAAATGGCTGTTAAATGTGCCGATTTGTGAGGAAAAACACAGCTTGCTCGAAGGTGTCTCAATTTTTCAGATGGAAGGATCACATTTGCGGCACCTCTCAGTGGCGGAATTGAGGCGACCTTCACAATGATTCCCAAAATCTTTCGGTTCTTGCTTCTGCCGCATATTGCTCGTTGTCAAAGCTTTGCGGGTTTCTTCAGGTATTTTAGTGGTTATGCTCAGTAAAAATTTCAATATTCTAATTGACTATCCTGTGTAGATTAGCTATCGTGTTTGCGGTTAGTACAACAAACCTTAAAAATAATAGCAATATGAATAAACTATATACATCTCCTAAAGTTACTGAATTCGGAACGGTCGAAAACTTGACCCAGTACGGTACCGGTGGTGGTTCTAACGATAGCGTTTATCTGGCATCCGTTGGTATGGACGCTGTCCTGTTCTTCCAAAGCCCCGCTGGCGGTAGCCAGTCTTTGGCCAATGCGCAGGTTGCGACTGCTGGTGCAATTGCTGCTGCTCCTGGCGGTGATTCGTTCTTGGTTGCGCTCGCTAACATTCAGAACGGTGCAATCGGTAAGGGTGCTTCGTTCAGCCCGACCCTCGGCACTACGTTCACTGCCTAATCGGTTCCATTTCAGGACGCGGAGCCTTCGGGCCCCGCGTTTTTTCTTTCAGCCAAGTGCTGGACCATTGCAGAATGACTCAATTGTTCAGTAATGTTTTGCGCGAATTTCTCCCGAAGTCCTCGTAACCACTCGACGTTCACAGGTTTAGTCCTCTTTTCCAATCGGAGTTGATGCTTTTTTTAAATGGGTGCACACAGCCCAGTTGGACAAAACAAACACCGATATTGTGGAAGCCTAGGGAGGGGGCGATCAGTGGTAGGCGAGTTGCGTTAATGCTGGACACGTTCAGAATCTTTTTGATCCATCCCATTTTAGCGCGGACATTGCGCCAAAGGAGTCGAGTGGTTCACAGCCTGTGCTTAGTTCGGGTGCATCCCAAAATTGTGAAAGCTGTAATTTCCTGGGTTTTTTGGCTTGAAGGGTGACTAGTGTCTAGGCATGTTTCCTGGCATGAACCTCTTCGCTCATAAACGTCAGCAGATACTTCAGGAAATGGAACGGATCCAG
>JANYDC010000095.1 GCA_025359965.1 Pedosphaera sp. | reverse complement strand
CCGAGAATTTCACTGGCATGAAGTCTTGGGCGGACTTTTAGTGGCAGATCGGGGTGCAAGATTAAGTAATTAAATAGGCGGGGCACGACTTATGAGGGTATTTCTTTTATTTGCGGCGGCATGTTGCGGTTTCCATGGTTATTCGGCTCTGGCTGTCCCATTATCTCAATCCGAAGCCCGTGAGCCTGCCAGTGAACTTCGTTACGAAGTGGCCAAATCCTCCGGCCATTACAACATTTGGACAGCCCAGGAAATCTTGATTGATCCGGAGACAGGTGAAACCAATAAAATCGACCATGAAATTTTTCAGCTCGGCAGCGGCCTTAACTATTTCGACGACGCCTCCCAAACCTGGCAGCCCTCCGTGGCTCAATTTGAGCTCGACGACCAGGGGGTCGCTGCAAAGCGAGTGTTTCACCAAGTCAGTCTTGCCCGTGATCCCACCCAGCCGGGCGCAGTAAGGGTTTCCACCCCGGACGGCGTTCAACTCAGCTCCCATGTTGTTGGCCTTGCTTTATATGACCCCGCCACGGGTGATTCGCTTTTAATCGCCGAACTGAAACCCAGGCTTCAGGGGCAGCTTCTTCTGCCTGCTAAAACCCGCTTGTTGTTTGCCGATGCGTTCGACTCTATCAAAGCCGATCTGGTCTACGACCTCCGAAAGGAATCCTTTGCTCAGGACATCATTTTGCACGAGCAAGTCGATCCCACGGCCTGGAAATTTCCTGCTGGTTCGTATGTTGAGATTTGGACCGAGTTTGATCAAAATCCAGAACCGGTGCGGCAAACACATATTTTAAATCCCTTGCCTGACAACGGTGAGCGCCCGGCTGGAGCTCAACCAGAGCGAATTGACGAAACCCTCGCCTTTGGCGAACTGCTCTTGGGTCCCGGTGTGGCCATGAGGGAGGATGAAACCGGAGGGGCTAGGTTAACCGGTGGTCGCGAAGGAACCGCACTCGTGACCAAACGTTTTCTGAAGCTGAATGGCCGCCAATTTCTCATCGAATCCCTAGCTGCTCCGGATCTCGCCCAGCTAACGAAGGATCTTCCTGTGCCCGCTGAAAAAAAGCAGGCACGCCACGAAACTACCCGCAACGGGCGGGCCTTTGCCGAGGTGCCGCCCAAGGCAAAAACGGACGAACCCGCCAAACCCATTCAAATGGCTCAATTGGAGCAGGGGCGCGGCGGCGTGGTCTTGGACTACACTATCCTTGCCAGCGCGAGCACCCTGACCCTGACTACTGGCACTACCTATTTCATCACCAACACCGTGAGCGTCAGCACCCTGCTGACCATTGAGGGAGGAGCGATTGTAAAGTACTCAACCAATGCCAGCGCCAGTATTACGGTGAGCGGAGCCATCACCTGCCTGACCGCTCCGACACGGGTTTCCGTCTTTACCTCGATCAACGATAACACGGTGGGTGAAACCATCACCGGCTCCAGCGGCAGTCCGGCCACCAACTCCTGCGGCAACCCCAGCCTTTACATTAACATCGACAACACCGACCTGCACGATATCCGCATTTCTTATGCTCAGACTGCCGTCCGTTCCGGCGCTGCGTATCAAGGCAACCAAGTGCGCGACTCCCAGATCACTGCTTCCGGCAACGCCATCAGGGCCGATGGGTTTGCCGATGTGGATGGTGAAATTGACGTCAACTATCACTTGCGCAATGTGTTGATGTACAACGTGGGGACCAACATGGCCGGAAGCATGTTCAACCTCTACGCCTTCCATGTCACCGTGGATAAGGCCGCTGCGTTTTGCCCGGGCTGGAGTTCCGGCCATGGCGTTGTCAGTCTGACTAACTGCCTGCTGGTGGACCTGCCCGATCCTGGCTCCTTATCCAGCAGGGTGGCCTCCCCATGGTTCAGTTCCGGGGCCAGTGTTTTCCAGACCAGCGGCGCAGGGGAGCATTACCAGCAGACTTCCCTGACCAATCGCGGCAGCACCACTGGCCTGCAAGCCTCCATCATCAGTAATTTGCAACAGCGCACGGTTTTTCCGCCGAACCTTTTGACCAACACGGTGAACGTTGACACCGTTTTGTCCCCCAGCGTTCTTCGGGACACCACCAGTTCCGTGCGAGTGGGCTACCATTACTGGCCTATCGATTATGTGGCCAGCAACGTGACAGTCACCGCCACCCTGACCCTGACCAATGGCGTGGTGCTGGGGGTGCACGGCAATTACGGCCTAAGCCTTCAATCCGGGTCCACCTTGATCAGCGAAGGCACGCCCTTGAACCTGAACCAGCTGGTGCACTCCCATGCCGTTCAGGAGAAACCATCCACAACAGGCATCTCCTTCACCGGCCTGCTCACCATCCCCTCCTCCGCAGCCACCCGTCCCATTCTTAGGATGCGTTTCACCGATGTGGCAAACGGAGGCCCCGGCAGCAACGCAAAAACCCTGCTCAGCGTGCCGACCTATTATCCCGGTGAGATATCACTCACCGATTGTCAGTTGCACGGCATCTTTTTTTACCTCTCCCCTCAAACCGGCGGGACGGGCCTGAGCGTGCTCACTGCGTTGACCAACAACCTCTTCGACCGCTGCACGGTGCAACTGTACAAGAGCTATTATTCGTATGACGTGAACATGACGGTCAACTGCTACAACAACCTTTTCTTTGGCGGCATCCTTAATTTTGTTTACGACACGCACACCACCTACAATCCGGCTTGGAATATCAAGGATAACCACTTCGATAATGTGAACATTGGTGAAAGCGGTTCTGGGGCTTCGACCTACATTTCCAATGGTTACAATGCCTACCAATCGACCACGAGCCTCGGCGGAAGCGGCAACATCACCCTGACCAATTTCCCCTACGCCACCGGAACACTGGGCCGCTGGTATCAGGGTGCCACCAACCTAGCCAACCTCGGCAGCCGCAACGCCACCAATGCCGGGCTGTTTTGGTACACCACTACCACCAACCAAGTCATTGAAACCAATACCGTGGTCGATATTGGTTTTCATTTTGTGGCTCTTAACAGCAACGGTCTACCCGTAGACACCGATAGCGACGGCATTCCGAGCTATGCCGAAGATATCAATGGGAATGGGACGGCGGACACCGGTGAATTGGCTTTTGATGATTCCGACACCGATTACGACGGACGGAGGGACGGGGATGAGTTGACCGACGGCACCAATCCGCGCGATCCAACCAGTGTCAAAAAAGTGATGCTGGCCTCATGGAAATTTGATAACTCATGGGTTGGCGAACAGGGGCAGCAGCTCAGCGCCACCAGCAGCGCCACTTTCAATGCGAATTGGACCGGCAGTTGGGCCGCCCGTTTCAGTTCGTCCAGCACCACTTTGATCAAGTACAGGGACGTGGAAACCAATGGGTTTCCCAATTTCAACGCTAGGAATGGCACGGTTCGATTTTGGTACAAGGCCGATTCCACCCTCCTGACCAGTTCCGTGCAGTTGGTGGGCATGGGCCCCGGTACGGATGTCTGGACTTTGGGGCGCAACTTACCGGATGGAAAACCGGCCTTGGCCACTTACGGTCCCACGCTGGGCACCAACCTCTTTATCAATTACTTCGGGGTCGATACCGGGGTTCGAAAAATTGAATGGGGCAACGACAAATGGTGGCAGATTACCCTGACCTACTCCCCCACAAACATCACCTTGTATACTAACGGGGTCGTGGCTGAGATCAGTAACTACGAGCAGCGGGCCGTCGCATCCTCTACTGCCAATTATTTCCCCATTCCCAGCGGGATGTACCACTATCCCGCCAAAGCAGCCCGGGCCGACGGGTTGAAGATCGGCCATGTGGGTCAGGCCCAGATAGATGAGTTGGAAACCTACAACTACCCCATGACCCCGCAGGAGGTGGCAGCAGGATTCCCCAATTTCCCCGGCGTGGCCAATCCCATGACCGATACGGATTACGACGGGCGCAGCGATCTGGTAGAGCAATATGTGGACAACACCGACAAAACCAATCCGAACGACGGCTTGCCGACTCGACTCGGTTATTTCCGTTTCAACACTCCCGATCTCAAGGGCGAGCAGGGGCAAATTCCTGTTACCACCAACTCTTTCTCCCTTCCCAATAGTTGGAGCGGTACGGCTCTGCAGTTAGGAAGTCCTTCCTCCAGCCGGGTGGTTTACCGTGATGTGGAGGCGAACGGTTGGGCTAATTTTAACTGCCGAACCGGGGCCGTCTGCTTTTGGTTCAAACCAACTTGGGCATCGGGCGGTCCCGGCTCCGTCACCCCTTTCCTGTACATGGGCACCACCAGTGCCTACTGGTCCTTGCAAATGACGAATGGAAATCAGATCAGCCTGGTTTGCAAAACCAACGGCGTGACCGGCTCAACGGTGCTGCTAAGCCCAGCCCTAACCATCCCGACCAACCAATGGCACCACATCGCTTTGAACTATGGTTCGAACATCACGACTCTGTTCTTCGACGGAGCTTCGATCTCAACGAACGGCGGAGTATCGGTCTACCCCAATGCCACGGATCGGACCAATGGTCTGGTCGTTGGCAACAACACAGACGGCACGGCATCCATGCCCGCGCAATTTGAGGAACTGGAGACATTCAACTATGCTTTAACCACCCAGGCAATCGCCGACCGTTTTGAGGCCCTGCACGGATTGGACAACGACCTCAACGGCGTGCTGGATTTAACCGAGGAACTGATTTTGACCAACAATCTTCCCTATTTGGACCAGCCCTGGGTGGTGACGGGCGTGGTGGAGGCCGAACAGTTTGACAAGGGCGGTCCCGGTGTGGCGTATACAAATAATGCGGCCAACCCCGCGAGCGACTATCGGATAAGCCGGATGTGCATTACCAATTGCAACGACATGGGTGGCGGCTATTGCGTGGAAAAACTCAAGGCGGGCGATTGGATGAAATGGACGCTCGACGTACGCGTGGCGGGCACCTATGCCGTCGAACCCCGCGTCAGCGCGGCCAGCACCGGCGGCGTGTTTAAGGTGGATTTTCTCACCAATGGCGTGACCATCGCGTCCACCACCAACCTGATGATAACCGGCACCACCAACTGGCAGAATCTGCTTTACAAAATGGTCTCCCTGCCCGCCACCAACGTGGTCATGAAACTGACCTGCCTGACCAACGGCGCGGATGGCAACTTCGTGGGCCGATTGAATTATATCTCCCTCTACCCCGCTTGGGACGAGACTTTTCCATCGATCACCACAACCATCACGCCCACCTTGGTCTCCAACAATGATTCATTTGCCACCGCCCTCAGTAACGCCCAAGCCATTCAAGCGGCAATTGACTCACTTCCGGCTACCACCAATGGGGGGCAAATAACGTTGCCCTCTGGGACGTATTACGTGGCTCAAGCCATTCCAGATGACACGATCCGTCCTTTTTCAGGTAACTTCGCGATTGGAATAAGCCGCAACAATACAAAAATAGTGGGGTCCGGTAAAACGAGTACGCTATTAGTAGCGCACAATCGATCAACAGCTATTTTTATGATTGGATTCAAGCCTGGATCACCACCAGCTTCAAGTCCTTGTACTAATACTATCATCAGCGACATCGGTTTTGTGGGCAGACCGCATTCGGTTTTCACTAATATAGGAGGAATTAAGACTAATAAGTTTGAAGCTGGTGCCTTGATTTGTAGTCCCCCGCTGAGCATGGAGCTAGGCACGCTGGTATGCTATCAATCCGAGAGTTCCGCACCGAATTCAAACCACACACTCCAAAACTGCAATTTCTCCAGTGCTGATCGTTTTGTGGGCCTCCTTAGGAGTCAAAATTTGTTAATCCGTTCCAACACTTTTGTTCACCTTGACGACACAAACACTTACTCCTCCTCAACTAATTTAATCAATGCCACCACTCGGTACGCCCCTGACCCAGGTGTTTCCATAGTCGGTCCAGTTTCAAGCTTGAATAACGTGGTCATTACGGAGAATACCTTCAATGGAAATGTTTTCCTGACTAATTTCCCCTCAGGCAACTACACAGCCATGGACGGTTTTGTCAGTTTTCAGTTCGGTGGCAACTGGTTCTTTGCCCGCAACGTGCTGACCAACTACG
>JANYDC010000093.1 GCA_025359965.1 Pedosphaera sp. | reverse complement strand
CTTGCTGTGCCTCTAAATTCTCCGACTGCAACAGGACCTCGACTAGCTGCACATCATTCTTAGTGAGAGCCTGACTCCACCCATCAAGGGAAACTTGGGGTGCAAAAGCAAGCTGAATTTCTGCCACCGCACTCCAAAGAGAGCTTCTTCAGGCCCGCCGTTCTGCTGCGGAGACCACGATATCCGTTATGACATCGTCCCGGTTTTTCACGCCGACGTTGCCTTTGCCGTGCAGACGGACGGCCACGTTGCCCGCATCCTTTTCCCGGGTGCCGATGACAAGCATGGTGTGGACTTTGTGGACTTCGGCATTTTGGATTTTGCCATTGATCTTGTCCGACCCGAAATCGCCGGTGGCACGAATCTGCTTGGCGCGCAATTCGTTAACGATGCCTTGGGCGTATTCGACCAAAGGTGCTTCGTCACCAACAGTCAGAACTCGAACTTGTTCTGGTGCAAGCCACAGCGGGAAGTTGCCTGCATAGTGCTCAATCAAGAAACCGATGAACCGCTCATGAGTACCCAACGGGGCGCGGTGGATACAAAGCGGCGTTTTGTCGGTGTTGTCCTTATCGCGATAAACCAAGCCAAACTTGGCAGGCACGGCAAAGTCCACTTGATTGGTGGCAATGGTGAACTCGCGGCCAATGGCGCTCCAGACCTGCACATCAATCTTGGGACCGTAAAAGGCTGCTTCGTTCGGAACCTCAACGTAGTTGATGCCAGACTCGATTAAGACATTCCGCACCATGTCCTCGGTCTTTTTCCACAACTCGGGTTCGTCCACAAATTTTTGGCCGAGCTTGAGCGGGTCGTGTGTGCTGAAACGCATCACATAGCGATCCAGGCCGAAAATTGCGAAGTACTTCAGGTACATCTCGTTCACAGCACGGAACTCCGCAGCGAATTGCTCAGCCGTGCAATAGATATGCGCGTCATTCATGTTGAGCGCGCGCACGCGCATCAATCCAAACAACTCGCCGGACTGCTCATAACGATAGCAGGTGCCGTACTCGGCCAAACGCAAGGGCAGGTCACGATAGCTTCGTGGTTCGGCAGCAAAGATGCGGTGGTGATGGGGGCAATTCATCGCCTTGAGGTAATAACGGCCGCCTAGAAGGCTGATCTCGGTTTCGATCCGGCCGATATCGCGTTTGACCTGTTCTTCGGTCAATCCCTGCGGATTGGGCGAAATGGCGTGGCTGAAACCCTCCTGCAACTGGACCAAATCCGCACGGCGCTCAGTAAGCGCGGTGCGCTTTTTGAGTTCGTCCTCCTCCAGCATTTCAATGGGAGGAAACATGCTCTCCGCGTAATAGGGAAGGTGACCACTGGTCTGGTACATCTTCTCCTTGGCCAGATGGGGAGTCTTGACCCGCACATATCCGGCAGCAAACTCGGATTCCTTGGCCAGTTTTTCCAACTCTTCAACAATGACCGTCCCTTTCGGTAGCCATAATGCCAGTCCGGGTCCGACAAATTCAGCGTCGAAAGCGAACAACCCCATCTCCATGCCGATCTTGCGGTGGTCGCGCTTTTTGGCTTCCTCCTGCTGCTTGAACCAGACCTCAAGCTCGTCGCGCCCCTTGAAGGCCGTGCCGTAAATGCGCTGTAACTGTTGGTTCTTCTCACTTCCGCGATAATAAGCCGCCGCCACCCGGAGCAGCTTGAAGGCTTTGACATTGCCCGTGCGCATGACGTGGGGCCCGGCGCAGAGGTCGACAAAATCACCGTTGGTATAAAATGAAATCGCTTCGCCTTCCGGAATGTCGTCAACGCGCTCCACCTTGAACTTCTGGCCATTCTCGGCAAAGTAGGCTTTCGCTTCCTCACGAGTGCGAACGCTCTTCTGGAAAACCTGGTTTTCCTTGGTCACCTTGACCATCTCGGCCTCAATCTTCGGAAAATCCTCAGGCGTAAAGCGGTGACCCGGCAGATCGAAATCATAATAGAACCCCTCGTCGGTGGGTGGCCCAATGTCCAGCAACGCGTCAGGCCAAAGCCGCAATATGGCCGTGGCCAGCATGTGGGCGCATGAATGCCGCAGCCGTTGCAGCTCGGTCATGGCATCCCGTTGCTCCAACGATTTTCGTTCCCCCGGATTTTTCTCTGTATCGGACATAATTGAACTGCACATTCAATCGAATTCCTCTCCAAAGGTCAACGCAGCGAGAAAGATAATGAGACGCCATTTTGGGATTGTCGTCTGATACCGGAGGTTACGTGCCGTATCGGGACAACAGTTACACAGGCCCTGAGTCAGCGAAGACCACAGAAATCTGAATTTGAAGCCCGAAAGTTATCGAGTAACACAAGAGGATTGGACTTATAGCGTGCTCCTGCGCCCCACTTCAGTCTTTGGATACACACCGTGTTTTTTCAAATGCTCAAACAGTGCTTCAGATCCTTTCTCCATTGCGAACTCAAGCTCTTTGGCAGTGACACCGTGGACGCGAAGGACCGAGTATTCTTCCGAATCGATTTTGGCAGTCGAAAATTGCTCCAGCACTATACCTCGCAGTGTGGCCTCCGGTTCGATGACGCCTGAGACGTCGATAGTATGAAGATGGTCGAGACGGGTTTCGAGTGACATGGCACCGGCCCTCGTGAGGATTTCCCTTACCCATCCCTCGTCGTTGCAGTGACACATCAATTCAAACCTGCCTGCGCTGGAAGGTTTCTGATTTTCTCGTGCTGCGAGTTCGCAGGAAATATAAGTGATGAAAACCCCTCCTTTTTTGGCCCCAATGGTGCTGAAATTCAGGGGCCCGCCGTAGTCGAAACCAATCAGAGCAAAAAGGGTCGATCGATCCAGCAGGCCCAACTGCTCTTCCACAGGGCCGAAGAGCTTTTTATAAAATGCTTCGTAGTCCATACTGCGGGCTTAATTTAGACTTGGTGAGAATCAATGCGTCGGCGCGATCAAAATTGCTTGGGTGCGGATTTTCCGTTGGATTCTCGTTAAGGAAGAAATAAATCAGGATGCCGAATAAGGGCACCAGTAAAATGAGGGATCAAACTACACGAACAATCAGTAGTTTGTGCCGCCGCTTTCGCCAAATGCGAACAATGACCATGAGTGCGAGCAACTCGAGCGCTGTAAAGAGTATTTGTTCTTGAGTTGGCATATAGTTCCTTTTCTTCAGATCCCATCCTTATATTGTGGATCGACGCTTCCACGCAAGCACTTCAAAGTCTTGAATGATCGTTCCACAATTCTGGGCTGAGAGCCGACAGCAAGATGAAGTCAAAGGGCGCAAAATCACTGTGCGCCGGTTTGGTTGGTCCGATACTGATCAAGCCGAGGCACAGGCTAACGCGCATGTTCGCGCCAAGGAAGCTCTGCAACGGCTGATCTCAGGCGAAAAGCTTCCTTTTAGAGACCCAAAGATACCTTACAACGGGGCTGTGGGCGTTCCGATTCGCGAGGAGATTCTGAGCCGACACGGTGAAACGATCATCACGAGAAATTCCTATGGAGCCCAGTGCTTAAACACGCCAGACTTGTTCTTTGCTGATATTGATTTCCAGACGGAACCATCTCTCTGCTTAACCTTGGCAATTTTTGGACTGATAGTTCTTTGCGCAGTTGCGACTGCGTGGGTTTACTCGAACATTCTCACATGGGCAATCCGTGTGCCTTACCTATTCCCCGCTTTTCTACTAATCGCGTTTCTCACGGCCAAGTTCCTTAACCGCTTTGTCCAGAAGGTCAGCGGTGGGGCCGAGCGTGTGGCGCGAAATCGAATCGCGCGTTTTCTGGCAGGACACTCCGGTTGGAATCTGCGCCTCTATCGGACCCCCGCCGGAATGCGTGTCATGGCGACCCATCAAATTTTTCACCCGAGTGAGCCTGACGTTGCTGAGTGCTTTCGAGCCTTGGGCACCGATCCCATTTACGCCAAAATGTGCCTCAACCAGCAATGTTTCCGGGCTCGCGTCAGTGCCAAGCCATGGCGCATCGGTATTTCTGCGCACCTGCGGCCCCGTCCAGGCGTCTGGCCCGTGGCTCCAGAGCGAATGCATCTGCGTACGGCCTGGGTTGCGGAGTACGAAAAGGCTGCAAAATCCTTCGCGGCCTGCACCTACCTGGAAAGTATTGGCAGCGGCTTCATTCATCCCAAAATCAAACCTGTTCAGGAGTTGCACGACCAACTTTGCTCCGCCACTTCCCATTTGCCCATTGCATAACTCACTGATTCGACCGCCGGTATAGGCGCTTCCGCGTGCACTCGAACCAATTACCTAGTAGAGTTTAGGGCGAGGCGCAAGCTGTCGATAGGAGTGAGGAATGATTTTCAAAGAGCGAGACTCCTCAGTCCAGTCGTTCTCCGAACTCGGGCTGGCCATGCAAAACACCATGGCCGTCGAGCATCGCAGGAGGCTCGAACGGGAATTGGCCCAGCACCGCGCCGGAGCCAGAGCCGAGCAGGAGGCCGCATATCATATCAATTTTCATTTGAAGGCCTCGCCAAATTGGGCAGTGATCCACGATTTGAGGATTGAGTGCAAAGGGCGTGTTGCGCAGATGGATCATTTGCTCATCAGTCGCTACCTTGAGATTTACCTGGTTGAAAGTAAGAGTTTTCGCACGAAAATCCGTTATGCCAACGGCGGATGGGAGCGGATCAACCTTAACCGTTGGGAAGCCATACCTTCGCCCGTCGATCAGAATCAGAGCGATATCGTTGTCCTGGCGGAACTCATTCAGCATCACCGACTCGCACCTAGTCGTTTTGCGACGCGCCTAGCTTTTCACAGTATCATTGCCGTACAGCCATCTTGTTCCCTCATTGGTCCAATTCCTGACGAAGCCCGAATTTACCGAATGGATAGGCTGGTGAGGGAGATCAGACGCGAGGATCCTTCGGCGATAGATCATCTGAAGGTGGTGTCGCGAGAGGCGCTAAGCAGTTTTGCCACCTCCTTGGTTGCCTGCCATGCAAAAGGCCCCAAGTCTAATGCGGCCAGTGTTACTGGTGAAAACGTAATCAAGCAATCAAGCACCGCAGTCCAAGTGAAACACGAGTGCAGCAATTGTTGCCGCCACTTGAGCCGTGCTGAAACCACCTTTTGCTTGGTGAATAAGCCTGCATTTGCCGGCCAGTTTCTTTGCCGAAAGTGTCAGGCTTATTTTCCGCGCGTCACAGCCACGCCCTCATTGCCGACAGTCGATTCAATTATGAATGATACTGATATCGCGGCCCAGTGTGAGTCTTGCGGTAATGGAGTCGATGGCAAGTTGGTCGCGTTTTGCCGCTTCGGTTCCAAACCTTTTGGAGGCCGAGTTCTGTGCCGTTCATGTCAGGAGTCCTCCTCCACGGTTTCCCTTGAGGAACGCCCACCATTACGGACAAAATAGGTGGAGCGGCGTTCAGTCTTTGGCGATCTTCCCTCCACAGCCAAGCATGCGCAAATAAATGAGATAGAGCGCAACATTCAGCCTTCCAAGTTGATTGCCAGCATTTAAACAGCCTGAACAATTCTAGCCATTGCAGTGCTTGCGCCTAGGAATTGTGATCGATGGGGGCCTGTTGCTTTTGGCCGTAAATAAAGGGTCTTCGTGAAAAATGCCTGCCCTAAAATATTGCGGACCTTACGGCAAGAAAAGTGCTTTAACACTTTTTGTTGTTCCCTCCGGTTGAGCGGGGAATAAACGGGGATCAATACTTAGGAGGTATGAAACGAATTGGGATTTTGACGGCGGGCGGTGACACACCGGCGCTAAACGCCACCATTCACGGGGCTGTCACTCGAGCCAATCAGTTGCGAGTTGAAATCGTGGGGCTGATCAAGGGATTCAACAGTTTGTTCAACCCCCGGACGCCGCACGTTCTGCTCAATCCGTTGTATCAGGAATTGCCGGAGCTTGATCCCACCAAGGGCGGGACACTCATTGGTTCTTCGCGCGATTACGTCGATCCGAACGACCACGAAAAGCTGGATCAAATTGCGGCGCGCCTTAAACGTTTGGGGATTGAGGGACTGATCTGTATCGGCGGGGATGGCACGCTGAACGGTCTTCAACCTTTGGCGGATCGCTTGCCCACAGTGCTGGCACCAAAGACCATTGATAACGATCTGGGGCTGAATTACGCCAGCGAGCCGGATGAATACGTGCGCGTGAACGATCCTGCGGCCAAGGGTGGTTTCCGATATAAACGAACCGAACCGCGCACGGTCTTCGGCCTTGAAAGCATCGTCAACTACGCCACTCCCGGATACGCGACGGCTGTCTTCGTTTCGGCGCAGGGCGTTGAGCGCATTCGAACCACCGCAGAGAGCCATCGTCGCATCGCCATCATTGAAGTCATGGGGCGGCACTCCGGCTACATCGCTTTGGGTTCCACTTTTGGAAGGCCGGATATTGTCCTCGTGCCGGAGCAGGCGCTTGATCTGGAGCGTTTGGTCGAGCGGGTGAAACACATCTACGACCAGCAAAAGAACGTGGTGATTGTCTGCGGCGAAGGCATCGTCGATGAGCAAGGGCGCGAGCTGGGGGCGGAAACCAAATCCACTGATCCTGCTGGTAATGTCGTGTTAAGCGGAGCTTCGGAAGCACTCCGATCCAAGCTGGTTCAGATGATCGGCGACCGCTACTTCCAGCTGTACAGGCGCAGTGAATCCGCCCGCGAAGCCATCTTTACCCGCAAAGTCGGCCACACCCAACGTGGTGGCCGGCCTATTCTTTTTGATCGGTTTTATGCCGCTCAACTTGGTGCCAAAGCGGTTGAGATGCTTTTGGAGGGGCGAAATAACGCCGTTTCCATCCTGCAATACAACGCCACCAAGGGGTTCCACGTCGAAGGCTATGATGCCAACCGATTCCGCGACCGCTGGGGGATAATCCACGCGCGCTCGATGCATCCAGCCTTGTATGACGCGAAGCTCATGAGGCCATCGCAGATGGGAATCGATTACCTGCTGCCCATCTTCACCGATGCCATAGGCGAAGATGATATGGAGCATCTCCGCCACACACTTTTTGCGGCAGGAAATCTCACCCAGCCCTACCACTCGATCAACACCGACGTCAACAAACGCATCCGGTATTTGGAACAGTAGAAGGATACTGCGTCAGCAGGCAGCCAAGCTAGAGGAACGTTTCTGTCGGGCGGTATATTGGCGGAAGGATAGCAAGCCGAGTGAAAAAACCACGACACCCGCCAAAGGCCCTGCTTCAGGCACCGGGGTTATCTGGGTGGTTACACGATCAATGTTAAAATTGAAGTAAGTGATGTTTGACTCGGGGGCGTGATAAAACAATAGCGTCCCATAGTGGATATCAATCAGGCTGACATCAGGTGCAGGGCGCAGAAAGGCGTCTGTTTCGACAAGGGGTGCAATGGTGTCTTCAAATTTAAGCCCTAAAAAATATTCATGATTGGCGGTTTGCGCGCCAGCATTCCAAAAATATCCCCCATTGGCATCAATCTCCAAAGTCGGCGGCGCAACAGCGTACTGATGAGGGCCAGCCTTAATGGAAAGGTTGATCATTTGGTAGTTGGCCAGACTTGGACCGCCGTTCATGACCGCCGCCGTGTCATAACTAAAACTCCCTGAAACCTGATCGCCCACGTTTAATCCGGCAAAATTAGGCTCAAAAGGACCGTGGAAATCCGTAATGGTGCCGTAGTAATTGAATTGAACGACGCTGGCTTGGAGGGCGCATGCGCAGATCATGGAAGCGCCAAAAATAAGTTTTTTCATTTATGTAATTATTATTTCAATCGTTAATCGCTTGCTGATTTCTCACAAGCAGCACCATCTAACCACACTAATTCAGCCAGTCAAAGCAGATTCAACTGTGAATGTGCGGGGTGACGGCCTCCACGCAGCGGCTGCACAGGGTGGGATGGAGGGGGTTGTGGCCCACATCCATTTCCCAGTGCCAGCAGCGTTCGCATTTAACGCCTAAGGCATGAGTCACTTCGGCCTTGGTTTCGGTGCCGGGCTCGAAGTGGAGCTGGGAAACGTTAAGCAGTTCACGCAGCTCCGGCTCGGACCAGAGGCCGGGTTTTAGGGCCGCAGTAAGGTGCGCACGGGCATCAAGGGATTTGCCGATGAGTTTGGTTTGGCGGGCTTTTTCCAATTCAGGCAGGACGGCTTCGCGCAGTTTGAAAAGCTCGGTCCAGACGTTGGTTTCATCCTCGGGCACGGTGAAGGTGGAGGGTTTCCACAAAGACAGATGCACGGAATCGACGGGCTTGCCGGGGATGAATTCCCAGCCCTCATCAGCGGTGAAGACGAGCATGGGCGAGAGCATCTGACAAAGGCTTGCCACCATGAGGTGCAAGGCGCTTTGGGTGGAGCGGCGGCGTGGAGAGTGAGCGGGATCGGTATACATGCGATCCTTGATCATGTCGTGGTAGACGGCTGAGAGTTCGACAGCCACGAATTGGCTGATCTTTTGGTACGCCACGTGGAATTCACTGGCTTCATAGGCCTGATGAACTTCGCGTTCGAGCCGGCTGAACTGGGCATAGATCCAGCGGTCCAGGCCGGTCCAATGAGCGACGGCCACTGTGTGACGCGCAGGATCGAAATCGTATAGGTTGGAGATTTGGTAGCGGATGGTATTGCGCAGGAGCCGGTAGGTTTCGGCCACTTTGCTGATGCGCTCCTCGCTGACGACGATGTCGTTGCGGTAATCCTGCGAGGCGACCCAGAGGCGCACGATGTCCGCGCCGTGTTTCTTGATGTAAGCCTCTGAGGTTTGGGGTTTCTCATATCCGCCCTGGCCTTGCTTGGATTTGGAGATTTTTTCGCGATCAGCATCGACCATGAAACCGTGGGTCAGAACGGCTTTGTAAGGTGCGGCACCGTTGCCTGCCAAGGAAAGCAAGAGGGAGGACTGGAACCAGCCGCGATGTTGGTCGCTGCCTTCGAGGTACATGTCAGCCTGCCAGCGTTCGAGTCCGTGGGCGTTATGGGCCAGTTCGGGGCGTTGCATGAGCACGGCGCGCGAGGAGGAACCGGAATCGATCCAGACGTCCAGGGTGTCGGAGGATTTGGCGGTTGCCTCGGGGCCGGACCAGTTGTGAGGGCGGACTTGTTTCCAAAGTTCAGCGGCATTGCGTTCGAACCAGATGTTCGATCCGTGTTCAGCGATCAAATTGGCGACGTTGCGCACGACTTCTCCGTTGAGGATGGCTTCGCCATTGGCGGAGTAGAAGGCGGGGATGGGCACGCCCCAGGAACGTTGGCGCGAGATGCACCAATCGGGCCGGGATTTGACGGCGCCCTCGATACGGCTTTTGCCCCAATCTGGCACCCATTGCACTCCGCCGATGGCGAGTAGGGCATTCTGGCGGAAATGATCGTGATCAATGCTCACGAACCATTGGTCCATGGCGCGGAAGATGACCGGTGTTTTGCTGCGCCAGCAGTGGGGGTAGCTGTGGTGGTAATTTTCCTGGTGAAGAAGCAGCTTATTGGCGAGGAGTTCGTGGATTACGGCCTGGTTGGCTTCGCTCTGACCGTGTTTTTCCAAGATGGCTTTGCCCAGCATGGAGGCGGGCATTTGCTGTTCGGTGGGGAGATCGGTGGTGTGAGCCAGGCGGCCTTCGTCATCGACGGGGGAGTAGATGGGGAAACCATTGCGGCGGCCGAGATTGTAGTCGTCCGTGCCGTGACCGGGGGCGATATGGACAAAGCCGGTACCAGTGGAGTTTTCGACGAAATCATCACCAGCCAAAAGTTTACCGGTGCGCGCGCAGAAGGGATGGTGATATTCCATCTGCACGAGTTGCTCGCCGTCCAGACTGCGGATGATTTCGTAGCCCTCCCATTTGCATTTCCACGATACTTGCGAGATCAGCGCGTTGGAGAGGATGTAGCTTTCGTCACCGACGCGGATTTGGGCGTACTGGATGGTGGAGTTGAAGGCCACGGCCAGGTTGGCAGGGAGTGTCCACGGGGTGGTGGTCCAGATAAGCAGGAAGGTGTTGGGGTGGCCGACCAGCGGGAATTTCACGTAAACTGATTGGCTGACGTGTTCCTTGTATTCGACTTCGGCCTCGGCGAGGGCGGTGCGGCAGGGGATGCTCCAGTAGACGGGTTTCTTGCCACGATAGACGAAGCCCTGCTCGACGATGTCGGCGAACATGCGGAGTTCCTCGGCCTCGTAGGCGCGGTCAAGGGTCAGGTAGGGATGATCCCAATCGCCGAGCACACCGAGGCGTTTGAACTGGGTGCGCTGGAGGTCGATGTATTTGAAGGCGTAGGCTTCGCAGGCTTTGCGAAGGGCGACGGTGTCCATCGAGGTGTCGCCGGCGGCACGAAGTTCCTGGCTGACTTTGAATTCGATAGGGAGCCCGTGGCAATCCCAGCCGGGAACGTAGGGGGCGTGTTTACCTGAAAGAGTTTGAAATCGGAGGATAATGTCCTTGAGAGATTTGTTCAGGGCGGTGCCGATGTGGACGTCACCGTTGGCGAAGGGAGGGCCGTCATGAAGAATGAATTTGGGCGAGCCCTGGCGAGCGGCCATGATGCGTCCGTATAGATCGCTGCTCAGCCATTTTTCCAGACGTTGCGGCTCGCGGGTGACCAAGTCGGCCTTCATGGGGAAGTCCGTGCGCGGCAGATTCAGAGTCTCTTTGTAGTCCATCGTTAAGGTCAACAGGATACCTGCTCTGATTCGGGCGTGTCAAACGAAGGCTCGGGGGACCCGGCCTACAGGGAAAGAAATGGAATGCGGGCACGCAAGAGCGTGCGCCGCATTGTTCGGACTGTATGGTTCAGGAATGGAGACTAGAAAGGAATCGGCCCCTAAGAACAATTGGAGTTGTTTTGAAGCTGGGAACGGGTTTTGAGTTGTTTTGAAGTATGAAGGGGGACAGAAGGTGTTCTTAGGGGCCGATAAAATTGTTGGGAAAGGGGATTAACCACTGAAATCTGACCGGACAGAAGAAAAGAAGTTTAAACCGCAGATGGGAAGGGATTAACGCAGATTAGGAGGAGGGGAATCTGGTTGGGTTTGTAGAGTATGCTGCTTAATGGTCAGGGGTAGGATGAAGAAATGGGGGGAGATGTTGTCTGGTGCGGTGGGCAGATCGGAGGGTTTAGGGGGTTCGGCGCGATTTGGGTTTCGTTCAGGTGATGGGGCGGGTTGCCCGAAGAGTTGTTGGAGGCGGTCTTCGGTTGGGCGGGTTCTTGGTGGTTGCGCTGGTGGTTGTTCTGCCTGGGCTGCGGCCTGTAGGGCATTGTTAAGTCTTAGCCGGACGCGGTTTTCAAGTTCGAGGGCGACATTGATTTCGCTGACGGTCGCGTTGGATTTGGAGATGAAGTCGATGGCCTTTTGCAGGAAAAGGTTGATGATTTGGATGTGGCTGGGAACAATTTCGATCAATGATGTTGTATGCATGTGAGTATGGTAGTGGGATGTGTTTTAAAAAGCAACAAGAAAGGTTTTTAACTTTTAACGAAGTTTGAAAATGGACTTGTACAAGGTTGAAACAAACGTACTCACCAATGAGAGCTGGCAGGTTTTGTATTCGCCTGCTTTTGGGGCAATCGAAGTCAAATTCCAATGCACGATCAGCAATATCCTGGTTTCAATCCGTTCATGAAAGCAGAGCAATTGCAGGTGATCCCATTCTTCAACCTTCAAGCTTTGGCCACTGTCTACGTTTTCTTGTACGGCGCGGAGGCGGCTCTGGTTTGGCTCGTTATGCTGGCCTTAATGAACATTGCTTTCTGGGGTGCGTTTTGGCGAAAAAAGAAGTGCTTAAGGAGCGTTGGGTATTGGGTTGTTTGTTTTTGCTCGGTTTTGCTTGTTGGAGTTCATTGGTTGGTTATGCGAACCGCCTTTAGATAGTCGAACCGCCCCGAATTGTGGAGAGTAGGCGCATTGCGTGGGCGACTGCTTCACAGTGCCGATTTTTTCGGGGCGGTGTGCTTTAACGTGGAATTTGCTCTAGTTTCAGGTGACGAAGAGTCCTTGGGGTCAGGGGAAAAGGCGGGCCTTAAGCCCTTTTAATTTTGGTAGGCGGTTTACCTAGTCCATTGACCTTGAATTGAACTCCAGGTTGAGGGGACCTCACGGCGGTCTTGGCTTGGTATGAGGCGCGCCTGTGGCGCTTTTTCGACTTAAATGAGGGAGGAAAGGTATGAGCTGATGGGCGCGGAGATACGTGTTGATCGTCCTGACAAGGGCTGGAAGGGATGGCGGATCGGTTATTGCTCGGAATCGCAGGAGACGGGCACTAGGCGATAGAATTTGCGGGTTGAGGGGGCGTCGGGGTCGATGTAGTGGGCCATGCCTTCGTTCACGGGGATCGTGGTGATCGGTGTCCATTGCTGGAGGTCGGGTGAGGCTTCCACTCGGTAGCAATTTTTCGGATCCACAGGAAGGCACAGGTTGAAGAGGCCATCGGGCAGGTGCAGGCAAGGGGGACGGGGGGTATGGCTATCGACGAGGATGGCGGCGGCGTGTCTTGGGCGGCCCGGATAATAGGGAGGTGACACCGGCAGTTCGAGCTGCGCCATGGGAGGAATAACGAGTTGGATGATGATAGTCTCGATTTTTTCCAATGCTTTGTCGTCGATGGGAGTCACTGTGATTTGCGCGGAGCGGCTTCCGGCGGGGATAGTAATTTCGTTGGGGATGGTCTCGTAATCTATGCCGTTGACGGCCTGGCCGAAAAAGGCAAGCAGCACAGTGAGGGTGGAATTGGTGTCGCCCGTGCGCCGCACTTCGAAGGTTGCAGGGTTGGGAGGGTTGGCGCCCTCGCGGGCGAAGGCATCAATGGTGCGAATGGTCACGACCGGGACCAGTGCTGAGGAATCATCGTCGTTGATGGTTACGGTGGCTTCCCGATGTTGCGTATCGACAAGGTAGTGCTCGATAGGACCCATCGAAGGATCAGGTTGCAACGTAGCGATGACGGTCTCAGCGCCCTCCCCAATTTGGCCTTCCTTGGGTGCCACGAAGATTTCGATGGATTTGCTGCCAGCGGGGATTTGAACGGAATTGGGCAGGGGTTCGTAATCATCGCCCGGGGTGGCGCTGCCGTGGGTGGTGAGGAAAACGATGAGTTTTTTTTCGGTGGTGCCGGTGCGTGTGACGGTGAAGATACCCGGCCCGATGCGACAGACGGGGCAGGGCTCGGAGGTGTAAGGCTGGGTGGCGGCGATACTGACGACGGGCGGACCGCCGTCGATGATGTTGATGTGAACGGGCAGGGAGGTTATGGGGTTGCCAGCGGCATTGATGGCATGGGCGGTGAGTGTGTGAAGTCCGGCAGCAGCACCCAGCCATTCGAATTCGTGGAGGACGGGTGTGCCCGGGTCCGGTTCGAGGAAGAAGTTGACGGTTGATTCTCCAATCAGTTTGTCGCCATCGAAGAAAAAGACATGCGTGATGGCGCCAAATATATCGATGGCGGTGACATTGATGCCGATGGGGGCACCCTGCTTGAACTCAGACATGTCTTTGGGGGCGGTGATTTCAAGGCTCTCGGTGTCGTTGTCGTGGATGACCACGCTCGCGAGGTTGTGCTTGGGATCAATGAGGTAAGTGGGAGCAACGGCCAGAGGCGACTGGGTTAGTTCCGCAACGATTTTTTCGTCTCCTTCGATCAAATCATCGTCGATGGGGAATACCGAAACTTCCACGCTCGCCGTGGCCGCCTGGAATTCAACGACGGTGGGCAGAGCCACGTAATCGCTGCCGCTGGTGGCGGAACCGCTGTATCCGGCCCAAACGCGGAGGGGTTGGCTGGTATCGCCGGTACGACGGAAAGTGAACCTGCCGGGGCGTATGCGGCTGAGGAAGGAAGGCTCGACGGTTTCGGGGTAGGTGGCTTCAATGGAAACGAGAGGCAGTCCAGCCTCGATCGTGATACGAACGGGTGCCGAGGTGACGGCGTAGCCAGCGGCGTTGATGGCATGCGCGGTGAGTGTGTGAAGTCCGGCTTCAGCTCCCAGCCACTCGAATTGGTGGGCAACCGGAGTGCCCGGGGCAGGTTCGAGGAAGAAGTTGACCGTCGAGTCTCCAATTTTTTTGTCACCATCGAAGAAATCGACATGCGTGATTGCGCCTGACAAATCGATGGCTGTGGCACGGATGTCGATGGAAGCACCCTCTTTGAATTCCGACTTGTTTTTAGGCGCAGTGATTTCAAGGCTCGCAGTGGTAATGCCGTCGTCGCGGATAAAGATTCGTGCGGAAGCGTGGGCTGGGTCTATGTTAATGAAAAAACATGGGATGCCGATGGGCGGATCGGTGAGCGGGGGGCATTCTGAGAGTGTGGCCTCCAATGTTTCGATGGGTTCGGGAAGGTCATCGGCGTTGGGCACTACTTCGATCTCTAAACTGTTGGTCCCGGCAGGGATGGTCACTACCCACGGGAGGAATGGGTAGTCGAATCCGGGCGCGGCTGACCCGCTGTAATGAACGAAGACTGGCAGGGCTTGTTCGGTTGATCCGGTCCGGGTGATGGTGAATTGCCCCCGAAGGGCCAGACGGCGTAAGGGGGAGGACGATTCCTCCGCGATAGGACTGGTGGCTGCAATGCTAACGACTGGCTCGACTGGTGCCTCGTTGTCGTGAATGACCACTTTGGCCTCCGACTGTGCCGGGTCAACATGATAGTGCTCAATTGGGCCCAAGGTCGGATCGGGCAAGAGGTGAGCGACGACGGATTCATCTCCTTCGGAAAGCTTGTCGTAGGCGGCTTCGACCCGGAGTTCGACCGAAGGCTGGCCAGCGGGCAGAATGACGAAGCCGGGCAGGGCAGGGTAGTCCTTGCTGCTCGTCGCAGTGCCTGAGTAGCTTAAATTCACGTATAAATCACTCTCTAAAGCCTTGGTGTGGCGGGTTACGACGAACACACCCGGTGCGGGAGGAGCGGCGTCGCAGATGTCTGGATCACAGAAGGGCTCGCGCGTCTGTGGCACGGAGGCCTCGATGCTGACAAGGGGTGCCAGAATGTCTGTGGAGGTTTGCGCCTGCCCTAAATTGAGAAAGAAGAAACGTGCAGCGATGGCCAGCAGCGCCGCGAGGTGACGGAAAGCGGGTTTTGGAGTTCTCATGGCGTTTTTGGTCTGTTCTGCTGATCCCTAACCGGCGACGATCCCGGTTTGCGGGTCGTTTTACCCGCGCTCCGATAATGGTGAGCATGTGGCCTCCATAAGGTCTATCTTCTAAACTCCTCCCTCTGCCTACGGGTTGCAAGTGTCATTTTTGTGGTTTTGGCAACCGGCGGACGGATTTGCCTTGGGTTTTTGAAAAACGGTTGTCCTGAAAAAAGAGCGTGATTTGCAATCTTTGAATTGCCTCTTGGCCCACTTCGTCTTCTAATTACAACCATGAACCCTGAACCCACGCCACTGGCGTCACCCACTCGCCGGGAATTTATCAAAACGACTGGAACTCTTGCCGCGGCTTCGGCTTTGGCTGGAATTGCGCTTCCGCATGTACATGCGGCGGGCAGCGATCTTGTGCGTGTTGCGCTGGTGGGTTGCGGCGGTCGGGGCACTGGCGCGGCGGAGAATGCGATTTCGACTTCTAGCGGGCCAATTAAGCTGGTGGCGATGGCAGATGTGTTTCCGGAGAAGCTGAATTCGAGCCATGACGCGTTGAAGCGGCAGTTTTCGGACAAGGTGGAGGTGCCTAACGACCAGAAATTCCTTGGGTTTGATGCTTACAAGCACGCGATTGACAGCCTGAAGAAGGATGATGTGGTGATTTTGACCACGCCTTGTGCGTTCCGTTGGGTGCAATTTACTTATGCGGTTGAGAAGGGCGTGAATGTTTTCATGGAGAAACCGCTGGCCCCCGATGCTCCTTCAGCGCGGCGGATGTTTAAGTTGGGGGAAGAATCGGTTAAGAAGGATATGAAGGTCGGGGTGGGCTTGATGGTTCGGCATTGTAAGGCCCGGCAGGCGTTGCTGGAGCGCATCCGAGCGGGCGAGATTGGGGATATCACGATGATGCGGGCGTATCGCATGGCAGGGCCGATGGTGGGATTTGCTCCTCCGAATCCGGGCGGCATGACTGATTTGATGTATCAAATTCAGAAATTCCACAGTTTCATTTGGGCGAGCGGTGGAACTTTCAGTGATTTTTACATCCACCAGATTGACGAGTGTTCGTGGATGAAGGGTTCGTGGCCGGTGGAGGCTCAGGCGATTGGCGGCCGGCATTTTCGCGGCGAGGCGATCGACCAGAATTTTGACGTCTACAATGTGGAGTACACGTTTGATGACGGCACGAAGTTGTTCATGTATGGGCGCAATCAGGGCGGGTGCAATGATGAGTTTGCCAGTTACGCGCATGGCACGAAGGGGATGGGCGTGGTATCCACAGCAGGCCACAGCCCTGGAAAATGCCGCACTTACAAGGGGCACAAAGTGGTTAAGAAGGATCTGACTTGGGCATTCCCGCAGCCGGAACCTAATCCTTATCAGACGGAGTGGGATGATTTGATCCACGCGATCCGCAACAACACTCCTTACAACGAGGTTAAGCGTGGTACAGAGGCGAGTTTGGTTACGTCCATGGGACGCAAGGCCGCACATACTGGTCAGGTGATCACTTACGAAGAAATGTTGAAGGACGATCACGAGATGTCGCCCAACAGCGATAAGTTCACGGCGACCTCGGCGGCCCCTGTGCTGGTGGGAGCGGATGGAAAGTATCCCGTGCCGATGCCCGGTCTGCGCGGACGCAAGGAGTATTGATTTCATGTTCTTTCAAAGAGCGGTGCCGGAGCAAAACTCTGGCGCCGCTTTTTCGTGTTTACGCCGCAGGTGGTGATGATCCAATGGAGAAAGCGGTGGGGCGGCCTCCGAGGCCTCCCCGCCGCACCTCAAAGTTTGGCTACTGGGGCGGAAGGCCGCGTTCGGCGTGCCGTTTGTATGCGAAGACGGCGTCCACAATGGCGCGGGCCATTTGTTTGCGATGGGATCTATCGAAGATTTTTCTGGCATCGTCGCGGTTTGACATGAAGCCACCCTCAATGAGGATGCCGGGCATGGGGGCTTTGTTCAGGACGACGAAACCGGCGCGGCGTACTCCTCGGTCATTGAGTTGGAGGGTGCGGACGATGGATTTTTGGGCTTCGTAGGCGAGCAGAATGCTTTGGTCGTCGAACCGGTTGGAGGGTTCGGGCAGTTGCTTGGGGCCGCCACCGTTGGTTGATGAGGTGCCAAGGGGAGTGGAGCAGTAAACCTCGACGCCATTGGCATCGGGAGAGCTGGCTGCGCAATTGTAGTGGAGGCTTATGAACAGATCCGATCCAGCCCGCCGCGCGATTGAAGGGCGATCCTCCAGTTCGGGGTAGGTGTCGGAATTGCGGGTTAGGATCACACGGAAGCCAGCGGCCAGAAGCATCTCCCCCAAATCCTGGGCAAGGGAAAGCGTGTAGTTTTTTTCAGAACGCGCCCCGAGCATGAAACCGGGGTCTTTGCCTCCGTGGCCGGCGTCTAAGGTGATGGTGCGAATTCTTCTGGGTCTGGCGGGAGGTTTGGGAAGCAAGATGGGTTGGAGCACGGTGCGCATATCCCGCTCGGCAATGAGGACGCGGCCCCCATCGTCGCGGACGGAATGGGAGAGCCAAATGTTGACGCCGTTGATGGAAGCACTGCGAGAATCGATAAGAAATGTGGCCCTGCCCCAGCGCGCGGTGAGGTCGGCGGATTTTTCGCCGTTTTTGGGAGAGCGCAAGTCCATATGATTGAAGGCGGCCCAGGATTGCAGGCTGACGTATGGGATGCCGTTGATAACCGGGGCGGGCCGGCCGATCGACGATTCCGAGTACGCCCTTCGAGAAGTTAATCCGTTGAGAATTCCTGTCAGCGTCATCAGTTGGATGAACGAGCGTCGAGGCAAATTTCGGGAAGGGTTGTTTGGCAAGTCGTGTGAGAGCATAGCGCGAGATAGGAGGCTTTCAAAACATTTGTCTTCCAAAAGATTTTGCATTTTTTCCGGGGGGTGGTGTAATCCCGCGACGCTCTGGATATGACGACACCGCTGGCCATATTGTTTTACGAAAGATTGTTCCCCGGAAGCCAGTTGGCAAACCGGTTGAAGGACGTAGGGTACCGCGTCGAGGTGGTGCAGGATATTGGCGCTTTGACTGCAGCGGCGGTTAAACACAAGCCTTTGGTGATTCTGGCTGATTTGGTCAGTCAGCGAGGAAGTGTCGCGGAGGTCATTAGTGATCTTCGGCGGGCTGATGTTACCAACCATATTCCTGTTCTGGCGTTTGCCACGCGCAAAGACGAAAAGCTGCATGCCGCAGCAGTCACTGCGGGGGCAACGCTAGTGGCTTTTGACGAGGCGATGGTTCAGCAGTTGCCTCAATTGTTGGAGCAAGTATTGTTGTTGGATTGACCCCCGTGCCATAATAAACGCCATGAGTGTGCCTGAAGTGAAATTGTCCAAGGGAATCCATCTGATTCACGCTTTCTATGATATAGATCGAGTGGGCTGGTCCGAGTTAACTACTGCTGAGACCAGCACAGTTCTTCTCAGCTTATCGGGTCTGATTGCGCAAAATTCCTTTCCATCCCATCCAAAGATTGCGACCTATGCCAATATCGGGGGCAAGTCGGATATTGCGGTTATTTTTTATGCGGCTCGGCTGGATGAAGTGGGTGCGATGCAGGTTGCGTTTGAATCCTGTTTTCCGGCAGGAACGCTGGTACGCCATTTTACTTATCTCAGCATCACGGAGCTGCCGGATTACGTGACGAGCGAAGAGGAGATGAAGCAGGGTTTGATCGCGGAGAAACTGGAGCCCGGATCGGAAGTTTTTGAGGCGAAGTTGGAGGAGTTGAAGAAGCGGCATGCCCAGTATGAGCAGTACCGCCTGTATCCCGAAATGGCGGATTGGGAGATCATGGGGTTCTATCCGATGAGCAAGCGCCGTCAGGGGGATGACAACTGGTACCGTTTGGAGTTCGATTTGCGCAAAAAATTGATGGCCGGACATGCCCGGGTGGGGCGCAAGTTTGCAGGGCGCATCTCCCAATTGATCACTGGTTCGACCGGGTTGGATGATTATGAGTGGGGCGTTACGCTTATGGCGCATCAGACGGATGCCATCAAGGAGATCGTTTATGAAATGCGCTTTGATGAGGTCACCGCCCGATATGGAGAGTTTGGTCCATTCTACATCAACCTTCGCCTCACACCCGTTGCCTTGTGGAGTTATCTCAAATTGAACCAGTAGCCTTTGCTGCGCTCCCTCGAGCCTCGGAGGTATCGGGGTTGTATGTGCATGTGCCTTTTTGTGCGCACAAGTGTGAGTACTGCGCCTTCTATTCTCATTTGCCGG
Organism: Pedosphaera sp.; assembly: GCA_025359965.1. Classification (GTDB taxonomy): domain Bacteria; phylum Verrucomicrobiota; class Verrucomicrobiia; order Limisphaerales; family SXQI01; genus SXQI01. The sequence continues at coordinate 21,859 of JANYDC010000093.1, read as the reverse complement.
GCGGGGATCAGGTTGATCGCTATGTGGCAGCGCTGATTCGCGAGATGGAAATGGCGGCGTCCGGGGTTCGCCCGCAAACGGTTTTCTTTGGCGGAGGAACTCCCTCGATTCTCAATCTCAGGCAGTGGGAAAAAGTGCTCGCGGCCATGCAGAGGCTTGATTTGTTGGGTGCCCAGGAATGGACGGTTGAATGCAACCCGGCCACGGTATCACTGGACAAGGCCAAGCTCCTGCGGGAATTTGGGGTGAACCGTATTTCGATGGGGGTACAATCATTGGATACGACACTGCTGGAAAGGCTGGGGCGCATTCACAGCAGGGAGACTGTTTTTAAGTCCTTCGATATTTTGAGAGCGGCAGGTTTTGATAACGTCAATATCGACCTGATGTTTGCCATACCAGGGCAGACCATGGAAGTGTGGGAAAGGACCATGACGGAAGCCTTTGCGCTGGGGAGTGAGCATCTCTCCTGTTATGAGGTGATTTACGAGGATGACACGCCACTTTACGCGCAATTGCAGGCGGGCGAGTTTGATTTGGATGAAGAGCTGGCCTGCGATATGTACGAGCTGCTGGTTCAGCGCAGCGCTGAGAATGGCTGGACTCGTTATGAGGTGGCGAATTTTGCGCGCGGGGCTTTGGGTGCTGATGGTGTGCCCGCGCTGGCCTGCCGCCATAACACACACTATTGGCGTGGACGGTTTGTTCTGGCCTTGGGGCCTTCGGCTGCTGGGTACATTCCCGCAAGTGACTCGCGCCTCGGGGATCGGACAAGGAACTGGTCGAATACCACTATGTATTGTGAGCAGTTGGAAAAGGGTGAACTGCCACTTGAATCTCGTGAGGTTTTAAGTGCAAAGGGTAGATTGGGCGAGCTTGCGGCTTTTGGGCTGCGCATGCCAGTGGGTTGGGGGTGGTTGGAATTTTTTCAACTAACGGGTTGTGATCTGCGTGATCAGTGGGGCACCGAAATTGCCGATCTCCAGAAGCGCGGATGGGCGGAGGTGGATGAGGTCGGCTTCAGGTTGAATGCACAGGGCATTCGTTTTGCCGACGCCGCTGGAGAACTGTTTCTTCGACCGGAATGAAAAAAAAGAGTTTGGCCGGATTGATTGAGGTCCTGATGCGTTGCCCGGCAGCGCCTTATTTCGAGGACCTACCTATGAAGGCGGTTGCGCAAATCTGCCAAAGAAATGCGATGAAGGTGCAGAAAGATCAGTTTGGCAACTTGCTGATAGGCGCAGCAAACCCTTCGGCAATCCGGATGCTGATGGTTGCGCATTTGGATCATCCCGGGTTTCGTGTATTATCCAAGGAAGGCAAAGGGGTCTTTAAGGCTGAATTTCTTGGAGGGGTTCCCTCGGAATATTTTAAGAAAGGAACCTCTTTGCGGCTTTTTCCTGGCAACGAACCGGCTGCACTCGGGCGAAAAATTGACGGTCAGCATCTGCAGTTCGAGATTAAGACGCTTAGGAAGGTGGAGTCCGCTTCGTTTGCGGTTTGGGACTTGCCTCCGTTCAAGCTGAAAAGGGAGATAATTAAAGGGCGGGCTTGTGATGATTTGGTGGGGGCGGCATCGGCACTGGCGGTGCTTATCGAGATCAAAGGGCAACCTGCCGCCAAGCATACCTCTGTGTTGTTGACTCGTGCAGAGGAGGTGGGTTTTGGGGGTACGCTGGCAGCAGGAAAGGCCGGGAAAATTACAAAGGAGGCCTTGGTGGTTTCTCTCGAGACCAGCCGCGAATTGCCGCCGGTCAAGATGGGCAAGGGTGTGATCCTGAGGGTGGGGGATAGGGCTTCTATTTTTGACCCGCGGGCCTCGCGGTTTTTCCATGAGCTGGCACTTGGCCTCGCCGATAAGAAGAAGAATTTTCAGTATCAAAGGGCATTGATGAGTGGAGGAACCTGCGAAGGAACTGCATGGCAGGAATACGGCTACACGGTGGCTGCGCTCTGCGTGGCTCTTGGCAATTACCACAATTGCGGCCGAAACGAGGAAATCCGACCGGAATTCGTAGATCTTTCGGATGTCAAAAACATGGTCAGCTTGTTGAGCGAAGGGGCGAAATCACTGGCTGATAAATTGTCATCGCCCACCTTGCTCCATGCGCGGTTGGAAAAGCTGGCTTCTGAGGCCACTCCCCAACTTTTGAACCGCGTGCCGTGAACAAGCAATGACCTCGGTTGCGGTCATTATTCCAGCCAAAAACGAAGCGAAGGAGCTTCCAGAAACGCTCTCGCGTCTCCTGGCCGTCCGGCCCAAGCTTTGCGTCGTGGTGGTCGATGGAGGAAGCAGCGATGGGACTGTAGAGGTGGCTCGGGCTTTGGGGGTTGAAGTGCTCGAGTCGAAGGTGGCAGGCAGGGGGCCTCAGATCAATCTTGGAATCCAATCTGTCTGTGCAGATGTGGTTTGGATCGTGCATGCCGATACTTGGATCAATGGGGCGCATTACGAGAGTCTGCTAACGGCCATGGAGGGTGATTGGCGTTTGCTTGGAGGAGGATTTCATCGAACCTTTCGAAGCCCTTCCCTGGTTCTGCGTTGGACCTGCAGACTGGCTTCGCTGCGCAATCGCACCTTGGGTTGGCATTTGGGTGATCAAGCCATGTTTGTTCGCAAATCCGCGTGGGCAAGGATGGGTGGATTTCCCGAGTGGTCACGGTTCGAGGATCTGGAGTTTTCCCGAAGGTTGGGCAGGATGGGAGCCATAGCTTCATTGCACCCCGCTGTTTCAACCTCGGCACGCCGATTTGAGCGGGGCGGAAGCTTAGTCGTCACGCTCAGGGATTTTCTTTTAACGGTCAAGTATCTGGCTGGTTGGGAATCCCGAGTTGGACTAAAATGACTGGTGTGAACCTGTTTGCGTTAGTGAGGCGTTGCTTTTTGTGGATCGCCTGTCTGGTGCTGGTGAGCGTCCCTGGATGGTCCGTCCGGGCGCAGACCGGCACTCAGATGCGTTCGTTTCGCCTATCCAATGGGTATCCAGTTTCGGTCAGTCTGACGCCCAAAGGAGGGCTGTGGGTTCGGCATGGGGAGGTCCCAGCTGCGACTCTGTTTGATGGTTATACCCGGACCACAATTGATTTGCCTGAGGCTGGCAACTCGCGCTTGGTCGAGAGCCGCTCCGGCCAGATATGGTCTTCATCCGCAGAGGGTTTGCTTTTGTATGAGCGGGGTGAATGGTCGCGGCACACGATTGTTGCCATGCGCGATGAGTTGCGCAACAACCCGATGCGCCAGCTCAGGCCTGTGTCCCTGGTAGCAGCCGAGGTGAACCGTGTGTTCGTTCTGCTGCCTGGCCAACTTTTCGAGTATGCCAGCGATACGGCTGTATCAACGGTCGTCCTGATGCAGGAGCAATTTGCTCTGGGAAAATTTATCGAGATGTTTGAAGCGTCGGACGGAGGTATATGGGTTATTGCAGAGATGGGCTTTCTTAAACTTTCCGGGCCGCTGCGCCGAATTTCAGCAACGTCAGAAAGGAAAGTATTTCAGCTTCCCGCAGGACATCAGCTGCTAAAATTAATCCGCGCTGCTGAGGATGGAGCCGGCAATTTAGTGGCGGTGGCGAACTTCGACAGCGCGGGGGCAAGCAGGGCCATCGTCGAACTTCGTTCAGAGTCCGTGTGGTTTTCCGAGTTTCACGAGGATCGCACTCGACAGGTGTGGCGAGGTTGGGATGGAGCGCTGTGGGCGATGAGCTATAACTCCCTGGTTCGAATGCAAAACTCCAATTTTGTGCCGATTGATCGCTACACCAGTGGCGGACCCAATTATGATGCCCTGGCTCTTACCAACGGAACGTTTTGGATCGGCAGCGGCGAGGGTGTTCAACGTTATGGCCCTTCACTATGGCGGTCCCCGGCGGGTTTGCTGAAGGCTGATGTTCCGGTTTATGCGCTTGAAAATTCGTCCTCCAATAGTCTGCATTGCTTTGCCACGAGTGAGGGGCTGGTAGAGTGGCGGGAGACGGGAAGCAAGTTGGTTCCCTGGCCCGAGGACTTTGACCCTATCTTTCAGGCCCGAGACGGCGTGTACCGACTCACCAATGGATTGGTTCTGATCGGTACTGCGACACGGTCGCTTCTTTATTCCTCGAGAGAGGGTAAGTTTAGCCGACTTGAGCATCCTGCAAAACGGGCGATTCGTGTGATTGGCCAGCTTCATGATGGATCGTTGCTGTTTAAAACCCATCCACTGGATGGGCGCGCGCAGTTTCGGATCGAGGTCTTTGATGGGACTACGTTTCGTCATTATCTTGAGCCTGATGCAGATGCAAGCTGGGGGGCGGATGTATGGTATGCGGTGCCCACAACCTCGGGGGACGTCTACCTTGGTACGGTAAACGGTTTGGCCGTGCGGCGTGCAGGGGAAGTCACTGTGGAGTTTATGCCGGTCTCGAGCGGCATCGCTTCTGAACGTCCCGTTTGTGTGGCTGAGGTGGGTGAAGGCCGGATTTGGGCAGGCACAAGTGATAAAATATTTGAACTTCGCAACCGCCGCTGGGAGGTGATTCAAACTGAGATTGACCGTCCCAACTCCATACTTAGCACACGGGATGGCACAGTTTGGGTGGCTTCAAACAGCGGAATTTGGCACTATTTTGGCGGCACATGGCTTCATCACGAGGTTGAGGAGGGCCTTCCTTCAGGGGTGGTCCACGACCTTGCAACGGACCGCAATGGCAATCTTCTGGTGGCAACAGGACGCGGACTGGTTAGTTATTTTCCCGCAAGCGATACAGATGCGCCTCGTACATTGGAACCTATATTTGATCCGTCCTCGGAAGAAGGCACGCTGGTCCGATTTCGGGGTGTTGACAAGTGGGATCAAACACGAGCTGAGCGGCTTTTGTATTCGTACAAGCTCGACGAAGGTCAATGGACGCTGTTCTCGACGGTCACTTCGAAAGTATTTAGGGATGTGGGAGCCGGCAGGCATGCGTTGGAGATTCGCAGCATGGACCGTCAGGGCAACCGTGATCCAAGTTCGGTTCAGTCCAGTTTCATGGTGGTGGTGCCTTGGTTTAAAGACCCACGTCTGGTGGCGGTCAGTGTGTTAGGTTTGGTGATCATTCTTTTTTTGGCTGGGTTGGCTGTAAATCGGCACCTCCAGCTGGTTCGCAGTTACGCGGAGGTGGAGCAAATCGTCGCTGATCGGACCCGCGAACTTGAGAAGGCCAACCAGGAGATTCTCCATAGTCAAAAGATGAAGGCCCTTGGGACACTTGCCAGCGGCATCGCCCATGATTTTAACAACATTCTGAGTATTATCAGGGGATCCGCCCAAATCATCGCGTCAAACGTGAATGACACTGAAAAGGTGCGAGTGCGGGTGGACCGCATTCAAAAAGTAGTCGAACAGGGGGCTGGGATTGTGCGATCAATGTTGGGTCTGGGGAGGAGCGACGGCCAGGCAGCAGTGTTATGTGATCCAGCGGAGCTTTTGCGCGAGACGGTGCGTTTAATGGCGGATCGGATGCCGAAGGAAATTGAGTGCAAGGTGGTGACCCTAGGGGCCGTCCCTAGGATTCAATGCGCAAGAGAAGTGATTCAGCAAATTCTCATCAATTTGATGTTGAATGCGATGGATGCGCTGCCCGGGCGGGGGGTGATCAGGCTTGAGGTTTCCATGTGCCGGGATTTTCCGCCGCAAAATCTGGTTCTGTCGCCCAGTCCTGCCTCAGCATATTTGCAACTAAGTGTGAGGGATCAAGGAGCAGGAATGCCAGTCGATGTGATAACCCGCATATTTGAACCCTTCTTCACTACCAAAAGTCTTTCAGCCCGTCGAGGAACGGGGCTCGGTCTTTCCATGGTCTTTGAATTGGCCAAGGAATTCGGCTACGGCTTATCGGTTCATTCGGAGCAGGGTGAGGGTTCCGTATTCAGTCTCTTTATTGGCATTAAAAACGCATCTTGAAGTAGTGCTTCGATGGGTGTACTTGTTGCCTATCCATGAGCACACCTCACATTCTCGTCGTCGAGGACGATGATCTCCAATACGAGTTGTACGAGGAGGCTCTGAAGAACTATCGATTAACGCGCGTCACAACAGGCAGTGACGCTCTCAAGAGCATTCCTCAGGACCCTCCTCGATTGGTCATTCTGGATCATATTTTGGATAAGGGGGATCTTGGGTTGGATTACCTCCCTGAATTGAAGGAGCTGGCGCCTCACGTGCCGGTGATTCTTGTGTCTGGTGCTTTGGAGGTTCAGGAACAGATTGGAGCCTTGCAGGGGCCTCGCCGAGCCCACTATTGCATCAATAAGCCAGTGGATTTGGAGGATTTGACCCGGACTGTTGGTGTGGCCTTACAGGAATGCGGGGAACGAGAGGTTTTGCGCGGGTTTGAAGCTCTGGAACGATCGCGCAGAATTGATTCTGAATTTCTTTTCAGCAGATCCACGGACCGGCTCAGCCGACAGACCGAACTCCGCAAAACAGTTTCAAAGAGCGCTGAACGGCCCAATATTTCAGCCCTTGCCCGAGAGTTTGGCGTGGCGAGGCGCACCATTATCCGGGATCTTCAGGAATTGATTCGCCGGGGCGAGATTAAGCCGGAAGTCTTCCCGAAGTGGGATTCGGAGGATGCTGGCGAAGCAGAGTAGCCATGGAACTACAGGCGTTTCAGATCGTGCGCGAATATTTTTTGATTTTAGGCCTTGCACTGGCTGATGATCGGCGTACACTCCTCACTTCATATTTAGATATTTATGGCCAGAATTTGTGAGATTACAGGAACCGGACCAATCAAAGGTTCTCATATTTGGCGTAGTGGTAAAGCCAAGAAAAAAGGTGGTATCGGTACGCATGTGACCGCGATCACCAAGCGTCGCTTTTTCCCGAACCTTCAGCGCGTCAAAGCTGTGGTGAATGGGGAAGTGCGCTATATTCGCGTCACCGCTTCAGCCATCAAAAAAGGTTTGATTACCAAAGCACCGAAACGGACTTACAAGAAGCCTGTTGCTGCTGCGGCCAAGGCCTGAGTAAACTGTTGATTTTTGCCGGGGCACTCCTTTGTCGGAGTGCCCCTTTTGATTTTCCAGAGTTTGATCAGAAGGGTTATTGCCCGCCCGCAGCGTAATAGGCATCAACACGGTCGGAAACGTCCCTGTAGCCGATATCAGTTTCGTAAATGAGTTTGAACTGCTCGATGGCTTCTTCTTTGCGGTTCATTTTATCCAGCACAACACCAAGCAAGTAGGTCAGCTCCTTTTTTTCGTCATCAAAAGCAGGCTTTTCTTTCAGGGCGTTCTGAAGGGTGCGTAGAGCCAGGTCGTTCATGTTTCGACTGGCAAAGCACTGCGCCAGGTAGTTCAAGGCTTGAATCCGCCGATTGGGATTCTGCTGGGCTTTTTGCAGTTCTTGGATGGCCTCGCTTATTTTTCCCAGCTTAAAGAGCATCACTCCCAATTCAAACCTAAGCGCGAGGTCGGTGGGAAAACGTTCAACTCGTTTGCGGGCGTCTTCCAATTGTTTTTCGGCCTTCTCTGCTTTAAGGAGGCTGATTTCTTCGGCTTCGTGAGGAACATCTGGATTCAGTGCCTTAATCTGCTCGTCCAAGAGCGTTCCCTTGATGTCGGAAATTGAACGTTCGATTGAGGGATCGGCCCCTCCGTCCATCTCAGCAATGCGCTCGTAATAGGAAAGTGCGGTCGCATAATCCCTTTTCTGCGCATGGAGTTCGGCCAGCAGACGGAGTTTTTTAACGTTGTTGGGCTCGGAGATCAAAAGATGTTCATGCTCGGCAATCAGTCGGCCGGCCACATCGGAGTCTTTGATTTCCCGATTGGCCTGTTCGAGAGACACGGCTTCTTCCTTGTTCCTCAGCAAATCACGATAGCTGATGGTGTCAGAACCCACTTCGTCATACCTGCCATCGCGCATGGTACGCTGGGCATGAATGTTTTTTACTTTTTGACTGATCTCCTGATCATTGGGTTTGAGGCGAAGGAGTTCATCGTAAATCGTTTCAGCCCGGTCCAGATTACCCAGTCCCACCAGTGCCTCGGCCAATCTCTCCGCCAGATTGGCATCCCTAGGCGAAGCCCGAAAGGCAACTTCTAGCGAAAGGACTGCGGTTTTGGGAAAATCAAGGGCGAGAGCGGCATCAGCCAGAGTCTTGTGGGCTGAAACGGAATTGGGATCGCTGTTTAGAATCTGTTCGCACGCCTCCATGGCCTCCGCCGGGTTGGACCTGAGCTTGAGCTGTGCTTTGGCGAGCAGGGGGGAGGAACTGGCGGTGCCCACCATCTTCTTGAAAAAACCAGTGCTGGCGTTGGCGTGCTTTTTCATCTGGGCAGCCCGCAGGGACTCCCTGCATTCGTAGAAACCAGGTTCTGCGGCAAGCACTTGCGAGTAAAGGGCGATGGCGTAATCCCAGTTGGCTTTTTGCAATGCGGCGTTGCCCTTCTCGAAGAAGTCTCGCTGCATTTTAGGGACTTCACTGAATTTCTTTTCTGGCATGGACTAAATGATTAAATCGGACTTCCCAACCCGGTCTTTTCTACCGGACCCTTGGTGTTGCGCACAATCTCGGCCACACACTCCACATGTTGTGTTTGCGGAAACATGTCATAAGGCGTGACTCTGTCCAAACGAAATTGACCGGAGGCGCAAAGCAATTTCAGATCGCGGGCGAGTGTGGCCGGATGACATGATACATAGACCACATGGCTTACCCCGGAGTTCAAAATGGCCTCGATACTTCCGGCGAGAAGTCCTGCGCGTGGAGGGTCCATCAATAGGGTCGTTAGCTCCACAGGAAATCGTTCCAACAATTTCGGCAGCAATAATTCCGCCTCGCCGTGAATGAATTCGGCGTTGGAGACATTGCGAGCCGCCGCGTTCTGGCGCGCGGCATTGATGGCGGGCCTGTCCAACTCCACTCCTATCACCCCGTCGAGTTGGGCGGCCATTTCCAATCCAAAAAAGCCGACCCCGCAATAGGCATCTATCAGGTATTTTGATCCAAAGCGTCGCAATGCCTCGCGCACACCGTCCACCAACCTGGGCAGAAGATGAAAATTGTTTTGGAAAAACGAATCCCGAGGAACCACCCAGCCCTCAGGATTCATCCGCAAGACTACTTTCAATCCGCCTTTGGGTGGAGGATTGCTGCGGGCTTTCAAGATTTCCGCGTTCAGTGCCGGCTCGGCGATGGCACATGAGTCAACATCAACAACCCATTTGTTGTCGGTGCGGATAAAACCGAATTCCAAACCCTGTTTTTGTTTGTTCCACTGTGTCCGAATCATGATCCGGTTGCGGTAACCATAAGGAGCAGGGCAGGGGATAATTGGTTCAACGCAATGCCGATCAAAACCACCCACTCGTTCAAAGAGGTCGCCTACCTGCTTGCCCTTAAGGCGCACTTGAGTGGTGTAGGCAATATGCTGATATTGGCAGCCCCCACATTCGCCGAAGTATTTACAGCGGGGTTCAACCCGATCTCCGGATTTTTCCAGCACTTTGATACAGCGGCCCCGCGCGAAACGTTTTTTGACCTCAGTCAGTTCAACTTGGACGCGCTCGCCTGGAATTACGAACGGCACGAAGACAATGTACTCTCCCAGACGCCCCACTCCCTCTCCTCCAAAGGCTAGATCATGGATGGTCAGCTCGCAGTGCTGACCGGCCTTAAACTCGGGTTCAACAGGTGTTACGTCGGGGGCGGACTCCGTTTTGTCAATCATCGGCAGCCTCACTTGGTGTTGTGCTCGTTCTGATAGTGGCGTTTGAGAGCACTGCCTCCAAATTCGTTTTTGAGATCACGCCATGCTGCGTGGACATGGTTGGCATTATTTTGGGTGTTGTCGTATTCCATGAGCCAATCAGTGCCTTCAACACGGTAATAATGAGGCTGTCCGATTTCCATCGAACCAGCCCACGCGAAATGAATTTTGCCCCAGCCATCGGCTTGGATTCTGGCCATATCCGCATCGGCCAGTTCGGGACGATACCGGCGAACGTATTCCTCGATAACCTTGATCAGGAGTTGTTGTTGGTTGGCATCAAGTTTATCACCGGCGATGCCAAAGGGTTCGACCAATTTCAACTCGCGGTCGGGGAGGTTGATAATGTCTGCCGGGGCGATATTGGTGTAAATCGCGAGTCCCTGTTGTGCAGGTGAGAGTGAGGTCACAAGAGCCCGTCCCGTAAATTCCTCGCCGGCTAGCGTCCTTAAACCAGTGCGGTCACCTACACGGACTTCGCCGGGATTTGATCCCATGAATGAGGGGGTAAGGCCGATGATCTTTCCTTCGACTAAAGTGAAGTTGAGCGACATGTGGTGTCCCTCCCAACGCCATCCCCATGTTCCTGAATCGGAAGGAGTGCCGAAGACGCTGAAGAAATATCGTTCAGGATCACGGATAGGTCCTTTGCCTTGTTCCATATCGAGCAGGATTTGTTCGAGGCTCATAATGGTGGCGGCCTTTATCATTCCTCTTGAACTCAAAGTGCTGGATAACAGCGCAGTGGCCAGGTGCCGTTGGGCCATGGTCATTTCTTTAAGGGGCAAACCTTTTCGTTCCTTGGGTATGAAGTGCCAGTTTAGGCGTTCAGGCCCTGAAAAATCAAAGGTGGCTTTGACTTTTTGGTCGGAGGTCAGCGATGCCAGAAGTGACTTGGCTGCTGCGACCATGTCCTGTGTCGCTTCGACGGTGCCTGCTCTCGAGTTCGAGGAAAGCCATGTCAGGAGCACGGCCATTAATAAAATACGTAATTTCACCATATGTATTCGTTTATTGATTGCGCAAATCATTCGGCTGGCAATAGCAATTTATTCCGGCTGTTTAGGAATTTTACTGAAAACAGAGTTTCCGTCTGAGTCTACGGCTTTGAAGGACGCGTCCCGACAGACACTTTTCCCAGTAATCCCATGGTTTGGCCGTTGTAGATGTAAAGGATGCCGTCGATCCCACCCGCGGCTACTACGGCACCGTCGCTGCTGATGGCGCCTGCCTGAAAATAATCGCCTTCCGCGCGGATACCGTGTACTTCACTTCCATCTTCGCGCCTCATCTTAACGGTCTCGCCCGAGGTCTCCCAAAATTCAGAGGATCCGGACACGTGTGTCAAGGAAGTGATTTCTTTGCTGAAGCCAGAGATGGTCTTTTTTTGTTCTCCCGACTCAATGTCCCAGACTTTTGCCAGCTTGTCGGCTCCGGCAGTGACCAGCGTTTTACCATCGTCGCGCCAGCTCGCAGCAAGGACGTGGCCCGTGTGGCCTTCCAGAACCCTGATCATCCGTCCTGTGGCCACATCGTGGATGCGTCCCATTTTGTCGGTACCTCCTGACGCCAATTGTTTGCCATCGGGTGAAAATGCGAGTGCCGCCACAGTGTCGCTATGTTGGTTTAACATGGTCTGGACCAGTCGGCCCTCCTTTGTTGACCAAATCTTAATCTCGCCGGAGCGCGAGGGGATTCCGCCTCCGCTGGCGAGCGTTTGACTGTCCGGGCTGAAGGCAAGAGCAACCACTCGGTCCGCGAGAGGGGATTCACCGCGATCCGCCCCAATGGTCCGAACGAGTTTCCATTTGGGATTTAACTCTAAAGACCGCCAACGATGCTGTTCATCACGCCATCCGATGGCTGCCGATTCCATGCTGAGCAAAGAGTTGGCATCCCATCCGTTGGTGGCCAATTGCCAGCGTTGGGAGGCAAAGCCTTTTCCCAAGTCGTACGATAGCACCACGCCATTTGATTGTCCGACGAGCACTTTTTTGGTGTCGATTTGGATGACGATGGAAATGGGATTGAGTTCAGTTCCGACCACCTGAGCCTCAAGAAGTTTTGTTGTTTCCTCACGATTTTTGACCGTCTCTTCGCTCAAGGCAAGCGCAGCCTCAGAATTCTTGAGATCCTGTTCCGCCTTGGCCAGAACGGTCTGCGTCAATTCCAGGTTCTGTGAGGCAATCTGTTGAGCTTTGACGGCCTGATCCCGAGCATCGATTGCCTCTTTGAGTTCTTTTTCTGCGTCTTTGAGTTTGTTTTCCAAGTCCTTTTTCTTTGGCTCGTCAGTGGACTTTGAGAGTTCTTCCTTTGTGGCATCTCTGGTCTTGATTCGCTCTTCAAGCGGCTTGGTTTTTTCCGTCAGGGTTTTGTCTGTTGCAGCCAGCAATTCCTTTGTTTTCTTCAGCGCCTCAGTTTCAGCTTTTACCTGCTTCCCGGCGTTTTCCTTTGCCTGCTTTTTAAGTTCGACGCTTGATTTTGCTAAAACAAGTAGGCGTTGATTGCGTCCTAATTCAATTTCCAAGCGTGCGTCATGCGTTGGTTCGGCAGTCACCGCACTTGTCTTAATGTTGTGGATTCTAAAGCGTCCTTCGCTGACAACAGCAAGTCGTTCCGCTGTTATGTCGAGTGCCAGTGCTCGGACTGGTTCTGTGCTTTTGATCTCGCGAATTTTCTCTCCTTTCAAATCCCAAACGCAGATTAAATTGTCAGGACTTACGGCCGCAACCCCGAGCCCATGTAAGTCCGCGACACCCAATTTCCAAGTTTGATCTCCTTGGATAAGACGAGGGGCATTGGTCGATCCCGGTTCCCAAACCATAATTCCACGACCGATTGCAGCCAGTTTCTTGCTTGAACCAAGCCATACAATTTCTGTGGACTGGTTGGTTGTGATGATTTGTCGATCAGGCTCTATTTGGCCACGTTGCCAAACCTCGATTTTTCCATCTCCTTTCAAGAGGGCGATTTCCAGTGCGCCTGGTGAAAAAGCTGCTTGAATCCAATGGGCTGAATTATTGGGCAGCACCGAAGGCGTGTTCGTGGCAGATATCCACCAATTGAGAGGTCCCCCCTTGGCTGTTGCGGTCAGCAAGGCTTTACCGTTTGCGCTGGGCAGAGACCATCCAGCGACATTTGGCACTTTTGGAAAAAGCGTTTGGTGTACTTCGGGCTGTCTCTCCCACAGTCGAATCGTGCGATAGCCTCCAGAAGCCAACCAATGGCCATCTGGAGAATAGGCCAGCGACTCCACCACATCTCGATCCGCTCCTTGAATGAGGGGCATCCCACTTTTCGGGTTTGCCAGACTTGGGTCTATCAAAGCCCCCTGTTCAATGCCAGTGGGAAGTTGATAAAGGCTAATTTGATTCCCGTGGGCCACGGCTACTTCAAAACCGTCCTTGGTCATGGCCAATGCGTTAATGGCTTGCAGCGAGTCAGGCAGGTTCTGCCAAACTAACGGCACCGGAATTGATTCCACTGCACCCTTGGCACCTTGCTTGATCCATAAAGAGATCAGCCCCAGTTCGTCCGGTGTAAGCGGGTGAGCATCCGCTTTGTTGTTCTTGGGAGGCATGTACGGCTTTTCCTCGTGCGCGGCGAGTCGGAGAAGAAGGCTTTCTTTGGGTTTGCGGGGCACTGCGGATGGGCCTGTCTCGCCGCCTTTGGCGATAGAGTCCGGCGTTTCAAGGATGGCCTCCCCCTTTGCATCATTGGCGTTGTGACAAGGCAGACAGCTTTTGCGGAGGATCGGTAGAATTTCGCGTGAAAAGTCGACTGTTTTGGAACGTTTGATCTTGGCGATTGAAATGGGAGGGATCTGTTCTGCTTGGCCGGATGCCAGAAGAATCGCCCAAGCCAATGTCATCAGGATGACTCTGGCAGCGGTCTTGAGACCCGTTGTTTTGCATACACACATGATTCGAGGTGTTACCGCACTATGGACGGCAATCGGACTGGGTTTATTCCGCAAACCCTGAAGATGTCTGGAATACATGAAAAGTTCACGTGACTTTCAGCGCAGCAGTTCCTCTGCATGAAGGCGAGCGGCACCAGATTGGCCACCCAACATGCGCGCCAATTCCGTCACGCGTGCCTCGCCTTCCAGTAATTGAATCGAGGTGAAGGTGCGCCCTTCACGGACGGTTTTTTCCACTACGTAATGATGCTGTGCCGCTGCGGCTACCGGTGGCAGATGGGTGATGCAAAGCACTTGTCGCTGGGTGCCAATTTCCCTCATTTTCAGGCCGACGGCGCGCGCGGTTTCACCCCCCACATTCGCATCCACTTCGTCGAACACCAACAATGGAACCCGGTCCTCCGCGGCCAAAACAGTTTTTATGGCCAGCATCACGCGGGCCATCTCCCCCGACGATGCAATGCTGCGCAGGGGTTGCAACGGCTCTCCAGGATTTGGAGCAAAGAGGAACTCCAGATGATCAGCTCCGCTTGCGCCAACCTCCGCAAGCGGGGTGACGGTGATTTCAAACAGGGACTGTTTGAAGCCAAGGTCGTGTAACTGGGCTGAGACCCCTTTGGCAAGTTTGGGCAGCAGTTTCTTGCGCAGTGCGCTGAGTTGGGCCGCAGCCTTCGTTATTTGTTCGTCGAGTTGGGCCAAATCCCGATTGATCCGCGCCAGTGTTTCTTCGCGTCCCTCCATGGACTGCAGTTTGGCGCGCGCTTCCGCGCCGTGAGCGATGATTTCCTCCACCGTTGAGCCGTATTTGCGGCGAAGGCTTTGGAGCAGGTCTACGCGCGCCTCCAATTCCTGCAAGCGCGCAGGATCAATGTCGACATGCTCACTATAAGTGCTCAGGCCATCTCTCAGTTCTGCCACTAGTTCGCTGGCCTGCGCGTGGAGCGATGCGAGGTTCTGGGCTCCAGAATCCAGCCTCTGCAAATCCTGAAGCAGACGGCCCACAGTGCCTAGTTGGGTTAGCACCGAAGATTCCTCTCCGTCCAACTGGTTTAAGGCATGTTGAGAAAGTTCCAATAACCGTGCCGCATTGGAGGCTCTCCGATAATCAGACTCGATGGTTTCCTCCGAACCAGGCTTCAGTTTGGCCGATTCAATTTCTGTGACTTGAAACCGAAGCAAATCAATTTGTTGCTGGTAGGTGCGCTCGTCGACGATGAGCGAGGCTTTTTCAGCAATCAGCTGAGATTTGTTTTTCAAGACCTGCGCGATATGGGAGACCTTTTCTCCAAGGCTTCCGTAGACGTCCACAATGGCAAGTTGTCGAGCTGGATTAAGCAGCGATTGGTGGTCATGGGGGCCGTGCATGTCGACCAGCAGGGTGCCGATCTGCCCGAGGACGGCCAGGGTTGTGGCCGAGCCGTTGACAAACTGCCTGTTGGTTCCGGTAGAGGTGAAGCTTCGCTTGAGAATCAGGCTTTGGCCCTCACAGGGTTCAAGGCCATTTTCTTCGATCATTGAACTCACTTCAGAATAAACTGTGGAAACATCAAAAACGGCCTCCACGGCGCAGGAATCCGCTCCCGACCGAATTAAAGTCCTGTCCGCCCGTTCTCCGAGCACCAGATTGAGAGCGCCGATGAGCATGGATTTGCCCGCGCCGGTTTCGCCGCTGATGGCGTTGTAGCCAGGCTGGAACTCGACGGTCAAATCCGACGCCAAGGCCAGATTTTTGATTCGTAAGGCGATCAACATGGAAAAATATTTCGCTTCAATACTGTTGCTTGTGGTAGATTCCGCCAAGATTTTTTCGAGATGGAACAGCCGTTGCCCACCCAATTAACCTCTCCAGCAGAGAAAGGCCCGCTCGTGCCCGGGTTTCGCTTTCGTTTCCTAGGTTCGGGCACATCTCAGGGAGTTCCCGTGATCGGTTTCGAATACCCGCCGTCTTTTCTTGCCAATCCCAAAAATCATCGCACGCGGCCGTCTATTTTTGTGGAGACGGAGGAAGTTCGCATCGTGGTCGACACCACTCCTGAGTTTCGTCTGCAAATTTTACGCGAAAATATTAAGCTTATTGACGCGGTGCTGGTGACACACTCGCACGCAGATCACATCATGGGCATGGATGATTGTCGAAGATTTTGCGATATAATGGGAGGTTCGCTCCCTGTTTATGCCAGCCCTGCCACCATGGATGACCTCAGGCGGGTTTTTGTTTATGCCTTTGATGGGAGACCTGTGCCCAAAGGGTATTTTCATCCTGATCCTCGTTTAATCCTTGGTCCTTTCGCATTGGGCGATCTGCAAATCACTCCTTTGGCCCTTCCTCACGGTCGAATGACCACTTTGGGTTTTTTATTTGAACAGGGGGGTGTTCCCCAATTGGCTTATTTGAGCGATTGTAAAACGGTGCCTGACGTTGTGATCGATCGAATTCGGGGGGTGCGCGTGGCGGTGCTAGATGCATTGCGGAGAGAACCGCATCCGACCCACATGTGTTTGGACGAAGCGCTCACCATGGCCCGGCGCATTGCGGCTGAAGAAACCTTTTTAACTCACCTGACTCATGACTACGATCACGATCTCGATCAGGCTGAGATGCCGCCCAATATCACTTTTGCCCACGATGGTCTTGCGGTTACCATTTCCAATGGCAAATCTGTTTTTACGTCCTGAATTATAGCATGAAACTGTTTTCAATTCGTCATGCGTGTGCTGGATTCCTTTCGCTTGTGGGTTGGATATTGCTCTTCGATGTTCAAGTTCTTGCCAACACCAACGACGCGGTAAAACTAGGTCAAGAGGTGGTTGTGGTCTACAATTCCAAATCCGCCGCATCCAAGGATATTGCCACTCACTACGCTGAACTCCGAAAGATTCCTTCCGGCCAGATATTGGGCCTCAAACTTTCTGAAGCTGAAGAGATAAGCCGTCCTGAGTTCGATTCTTCGATAAAGAAGCCTATTTTAGAATTCTTAGAGAAGAAAAAGTTGTTTGTTTATGGGAAAAATGCACAAGCGGAGCAGTCCGTGGTGGAATCCAGCATTCGGTATCTTGTGCTATGTTACGGAGTGCCTGTGAAAGTGACGGAGGATATCCTGACCAAGGAGATCGAGGCCACCAAATTAATGGAGTCACTGCGTCACAACCACGCGTCTGTGGATAGCGAGCTGGCACTTTTGCCTCTGGCCCCTAAGAATCTCCCGATTATTGGACCGATCAATAATCTTGGGTTTGCCAGCACCAACCTTGCGACGATTAATCCCACGAATGGTTTACTCATCGTGGCTCGCCTAGATGGTCCCACTCCTGCGATTGCCCGTGCATTGGTGGACAAGGCGATGCTGGCGGAGACCGAAGGGTTGTGGGGCCGTGCTTATTTTGACCTGAGGGGCCTGACTTCCGGAGAATATAAACCGGGAGACGACATGTTCAGGGGCGCGGCAGCGGACGCAAAGAAATATGGCTTCGACACCGTCGTTGACAATCAACCAGAACTTTTTCCCACTGCGTTCCCTTTCAGCCAGTGCGCCATATATGCTGGTTGGTACAGCAGTGAAATGAATGGGGCGCTTGCCCAAATACCTTTGGAGTTTATGAATGGAGCCTTTGCGTATCACCTCCATTCTTTTAGTGCTAATATCTTGCGCACGGCAAATAACCATTGGGCGGGCCCGCTTTTGGCAAAGGGAGCCACCGTGACCATGGGCTGCACCGAGGAACCTTACCTTGTGGGGACTCCTGATATCGCCGTCTTCTTGAGCCGGTGGATGTTTCTTGGTTTTACCATGGGTGAGGCAGCGCTGGCTTCGCAGCGTTGGCTTTCGTGGCAGACCATTGTGGTTGGCGATCCTCTTTATTCCCCTTTTGCCCAAAACGCCCCCAAGCTTCACGATTATCTGGACGCTGAGAACAATCCTCTGGTCAGCTGGAGCCACGTCCGGGTGGTGAACCTTTCCCTCAACAACAATCGGGTCGCGCCGTCCGATATGCTCAACTATTTGCTCAGTCATAAGGTGGGGCTGACCAATGCTGTCATGCTGGAAAAAGCGGGAGAGCTCTTCTTTGGCGAGGGAAAGTTGAAAGAGTCCATCACAGCCTACGTTCAGGCTGTTAACAATAAACCCAGCCCCCAACAGATGGTGCGCATCTGCCTCCTTTTGGCAAAACGCCTCGAAAACATGGACCAGCCGCAGGATGCATTTAATGTGCTGTCGCTGTTGTTGGAAAAAATTCCTAATTACGCGGATGCAAATACCGTCCGCAATAAGCTTATCGAATTGGGCATGAAACTTGGGCTCACGAAGGAAGTAGAGAAAATCCGTGCCGAGCTCACCCCAGTTGCTCCGGCCAAATGAGCATTGGCAACCTGCATTGGGGCGATTTGTCATTCAACTCGCCCGCCGAGAATCTGGCACTGGATGAAGCACTGCTGGATGCGACTGAAGCAGGGGAGCTTGGCCCCACTCTGCGATTCTGGGAATCGCCTGAGCCCTTTGTTGTTCTGGGTTACGCGAACCGACGCGACACTGAGGTTAATGTCCTGGAATGCGAACGTTTGGGCATCCCGATTCTCCGGCGATGCAGCGGGGGTGGCACCGTGCTCCAAGGGCCGGGCTGCCTGAATTACAACCTCGTTTTGCCTTTGGATGCCACCCCAGCTCTTTCTTCGATTACGGCCACCAATCGCTTTGTTATGGACCGGCAGCAATCCGCCTTGATCTCCCTCCTTGGGGAGGGAGTAGAGGTCTGCGGCCATACCGACCTTGTGTGGCAGGGACGAAAAGTGTCCGGCAACGCCCAGCGCCGCAAACGTGAAGCTCTTGTTTTCCATGGATGTTTCCTGCTCTCGCTGCCCGTTGACCTCATTGACCGCTGCCTTCGCATGCCCTCTTCCCAGCCTGCCTATCGCGGGCACCGGTCCCACGCCGACTTCCTCACTCATCTTCCACTTGCCAAACCGCAATTGATCCAAGCATTAGTGGAATCGTGGCAGGCCTCATCCCTGGTTGAGCGTTGGCCTCTGGGGCGAATGGTATCGTTGGCGCATGAGCAGTACTCCTCGGACAGTTGGAATGCTCGTTTCACTTAGGTCCGTAGTTGAAATTCACCTTCACCTGGATGCTCTCCAAACCTCTAATGCTCCCGGATGGAGCCATCCGGCATGGTGGTGTTCGAGAAAATGGCGCCCGTAAAATCAGCTCCGGAAATGAGTGCGTTGCGAAGCGTGGCCCCCGTCAGGTCGGCGCCTCTTAGCACTGCTTGGATGAGATTGGCGGAAGTCAGGTTCGCACCTGTTAAATTGACCTCCGATAGATCGGCCCCCTGAAGCTTGGTTTTGATCAGAAGTGACTTTTGCAGTGAAGATCGAAAAAACAACGAAAGAGAAAAATCAGTTCCTGAAATGTCTGCACCGTCAAGGTCGGTTTCGCTTAAAAACGCATTGCTTAAGTCAAGGTTGGTTAGAGTTTGGCCGGCCACTGGCTGGTTGCAAACCTGCCACACTTTCAGCCATTTTTGAGGCAGTCTGGTCTTGCTGTCGATGGTGCATCCTCTCAGATCCGCAAACCGTAGATTGGCACCTGTCAGGTCTGCCCCTTCGAGGCGGGCACCTTGGAGTGAATCCGCACTAAAATCAGCTCCTGAGGCGCGCGCGCCCACCAAATATCCATCCGTTAATATCGCCAAAGATAAATCCGAATTTCGTAGTTCAAGTTCATCAGTTTTTGTATTCACCACGTTCCAAATCAGCGCCAGTTTGGGGGGCAGTACGGTCGTGGAATCAATCTTCGAGCCGCGCAAATCAGTGAAGCTGTCTGTGGCTCCGTCTAAGATAGCGCCCCTCAAATTTGCTCCTCTAAAATCAGCATCGGAAAGATCACACGCCCCTAGGTCGGCTTAAGACAAATCAGCCTCCGAAAAGTCCGTGCCGGCCAGATTGGCGTCCGACATTCGAGCCCCCACCAATATCGCCTCTCGAAATGAGGAATTGTTGAAGGCTGCAAACTGAAGGCTCGCTCCACGCAAATCGGCCTTGTCAAATCGGCCCGATTTTATTTCGCAGTTGAACATCTCGGCACCGGCCAGAGTTGCCTGACCAAAATCTGCCCCGTTGGCGCGGAGTCCAGCCAGATCAATTCCAGTATAATCCAAAATGACATGCACCCGAAGGAATAGATTGTTGGTCTCGAAAGGAACCGTGACGTTTAGCTCCTTCCCTGCGAAGGGAGTTCCTACAATTGCTTCTGTCAACGCCATCCATTGGTTGAGGTTTGAGCTGGCCTCTACCTGGTACTGGGCAAAAACCTGGACACCACCGGCCGGCACAAGGGACTTGACCAGCCAACCTAGCTGAAGTTTGTCAGTGGCCAGCTTCTTAACATTTATGCTGACGGTCTGTTGGGCCAGGCACATGCAGCCTTCCAGCCCCAACATTGCAGTTACCAAGAGCGCCGAGGGCAGGTTTGGAAGATTCATTGGACCTCCTGTTGTGCAATTCGGAAATAAAGGGTGAGATCCGCTTCGCCCATATTGATGACCGTTTCCATCATCGGTGGAATTGCGGGTATGGGGAGGCCGGTGTCTTTCCAGTCGGGGTTGACCAGTGAGACGCTGGATTGGACTTGATACCGTACTCCGTTCCGTGCCTTCCACGATATGGCCAACCCTCCATCAACTGCGTGGGCGCCGTTCAGCTGGAAACCATTTGGTCCCGGATTGGATTGCGGGTCGCCCGGGTCCGTTCCCAACTCTGCCTCCAAGGCGTCCGAGTATCCATCGCCATCATGGTCGATGGCCAGATGCTCTGCCGTACCCCGTGCAACAGCGGTCACAAGGAGTGGAGCCGCTGACGAAGCTTTTGCAATGAGCGAGCTAAGGCTGGAGTTGTCCTCCGAGCGCTCCCCGCGGAACAGTTTTAAGTCGCGATCATACATCCACCCTCGTCGCTGGCCTCCGCGGAGTGCATGAGCCACAAAATCCACCCGGCCCGTTGATGGGTCGTTTCGCGCGATCAAGGCCAAAAGATCCGGCTGGGTGACGTTCTGTGAAAAAAGCCATTGTCTGCCCACGCCGGCTGGGACATCGCGCCCTCTCAATCCTGGTGATCGTATCGGGTCGATGAGCGACCCCTCTGGAAGGTCAGAACCGCTGACGCACAATAGAAATGCGATCATGTCTGCCACATCCTGATCATCACGCAAGTCAAAGCCATCTTGTATAAACCGGACCAGGGAATCGACCCTCCCGTCATGTCCGAAACCAAATCCGGCCTGACTAACGTCGGAAGCCAAATCAAACCCCATTTTGTCCTGAAGGTTGCGCAACTGAGCGATCTTGAATGGCAGATTTAGCGAGCGATTAGTCGAGACCAAGGCAACATGATGCTCGCTATTGGTGCCCAAGGGCAGCTGGATCCAGGTGTTTCCCACAAAATTCATATCGGTTCCAAGACCGGTGGGAAGGGTATGGCACACGATGCACCCTTGTGCATCGTTGGCTCGAAACAAGGCGACTCCATGAACTGGGTTGCCTCGCGGCAAAGGAGTTCCAAAACTACTGCGCCCCCGCCCCAGTGAGAAATGTCCGGTTAAATCCAGTTGTGTCGGCAGGGTATTATCCAGATTACGAAATGGGTTGGGTGGCACGAAGAGTGACGCAAGAAACTCTTTAAACTCCATCATCTCCTCCGGAGTCAGAGGTGATTCGGCGGCCTGCAAATCCTGGAAGGTTACATTGAATTCCTCGATGGAATAGCGGTCGGCTCTCCAGTGGAAAGGCTCATGCCCCATTATATCAACTAGCGTCTGGGTGACCATCGGACCTTTCATAGGGTGAAAATTATTGGTGCTTGCCGGAGCCAGTCGGGCAAAATTGTAATTCTTTTTGGTGATTTGTTTGATCTCGCCCAAGGGCGAACCCAAATCCCAGGCCAGCCGGTCGAACCGCCCATCAATATGGCAGGAAGCACAAGCAGCCTGGCCCAGGCCAGAGGACTTAAAGGTGTTGTAAAAATGGCGACGGCCTCGCTTCACCATCATTGGGGTGGGATCGAATAACGCGAAGGTGCTTAGAATCGACATTGATCCGGTATCCACAACTGCCAATGAGGCACCAAATCGGTTGTAGACATACAGTCTATTGCGGGATTCATCCAAAGCCATTCCTGTGGGTCCTTCGCCTGCCAGAACCGCCTGTCCG
>JANYDC010000070.1 GCA_025359965.1 Pedosphaera sp. | reverse complement strand
GGTAAGCTCATGTTGTGCAAGGGACGAACGGAACGCCCTAATCAAAAAAGGCTCAATCCATTCTGCGGGAGAGACGATTTCGGTGCCCTCCGCCTGAACATCCTCTCCATACACAACCAGCGCCCAGCGTTGTAACCCTCCTGCATCCTTCGCTGCCGCTGCCTTGACCCATTCGCTCTTTTCTTGCCCATGTAAAACAACCAGCGCACACCCGTTACCGCATGGGTCTTGTACAGCATCATCAAGCGTGCTCACAGTGAGAAACTCTACCGAAGGAAGAATCTGCTGAACCGCCCTCCGGGCCACCGCTTGCGCTTGCGAATCAATGCCGAGAAACACGCAGGTTTTAATGCTCATAAATTCAGTAGCTATTATGCAACATAGTCAACGCAAGTTCCAGCACGAACGTTTTTTGGTACCGCTCGCTGTGGCAGGATGAGCGAAGCACCGCAGAACCAAAATGCAAAAAAGCCCGGTGACGAAATGTCGCCACCGGGCCGTGAAAAATATCGGAGCTACTTCTTGGGGGGCTGAGGGGGCAATTGATCGGGCTTGATCACTTCGATTCTTGCGCCCTTCTTCAAATCCTCGACGGACGGCACCTTGATGATGCCGCTCGTGACAGCCTCCGACGACTTGGGGAGGCTTCGAAACCATTGACTGTGGGATGTGGAATCCATACTACTGTTCTAAATCCGTTTCAGGCCAGCGAATAGACCGGAACATCAGCACTCTAAAGGTATGAACACCGTTGCACCCACCAAAAGCCCTTCGACCTTCGCCCTTTCCCTCGCCTCTCGCTTGGCCAGGTGGCTCCTCCTCTGCGCCTTCCTTATGCTGTCGGTTCCGACTCTCCGCGCCCAACTCCATTACAAGGCTGAGAACGGAGCCATTACCATCACCGGGTACGCACCTTCGGCAATACTTATAGCAGTGAACATCCCCGAAACCATCGACGGCCTCCCCGTCCGGGCCATCGGGAACTCGGCTTTCTATGGCCGCAGCGACATGACCGAAGTGGTCATCCCTAACAGCGTCACCTCCATCGGGAACCTTGCGTTCTACTATTGCCTACGCCTGACCAGCCTGGGGATCCCCAACAGCGTTTCCTCCATCGGGGACGAGGCGTTCAGTGGCTGCACCAACCTGACCAGCCTGCGCATCGGCAACAGCGTCACCTCCATCGGGAACTATGCGTTCAATGGCTGCACCGGCCTGACGGATTTTTCGGTGGACGCTGCCAACCCATCCTTCATCATTGTGAACGGCGTACTATTCAACAAGACCCAAACCATCCTCATGTATGCTCTAAACCGGTTTACCTATACAATCCCCAACAGCGTTACCGAGATTAGGCAAGGTGCGTTCGCTCTGTGCACCAGCCTGAGCAGCGTGAGCATCCCCAACAGCGTCACCTCCATAGGGGACAAGGCGTTCAGTGGCTGCACCAACCTGACCAGCCTGAGCATCGGCAACAGCGTCACCTCCATCGGGGGCTGGGCGTTCGGGTACTGCATCGGCCTGACCAACGTGAGCATCGGCAACAGCGTCACCTCCATCGGAGACTATGCGTTCGATTATTGCACCGGCCTGACCAGCCTGAGCATACCCAACAGCGTCACCGAGATCGGGAAACGTGCATTCTCCGACTGCAGGGGCCTGACCAGCCTGAGCATACCAAACAGCGTCACCTCCATAGGGGACAAGGCGTTCAGTGGCTGCACCAACCTGACGGATGTTTCGGTGGATGGAGCCAACCCGTCCTTCAGCAGTGTGAACGGCGTCCTCTTCAACAAGACTCAAACCATCCTCATCCTGTATCCTCGAAACCGGTTCGGCGCCTATACACTCCCCAACAGCGTCACCTCCATCGTGGACTCTGCGTTCTATGGCTGCACCGGCCTGACCAGCGTAAGCTTTCCCAACAGCCTAACCTCCATCGGGAAAAGTGCGTTCGCTGGCTGCACCCGCCTGGCCAGCGTGAGCATCGGCAACAGCCTCACTTCTATCGGGGACGAGGCCTTCGCTGGCTGCACCGGCCTGGCCAGCGTAAGCTTTCCCAACAGCCTCACCTCCATCGGCAACTCTGCATTCCGTGGTTGCATCAACCTGGCCAGCGTGAGCATCGACAACAGTCTCACCTCCATAGGGGACGAGGCGTTCCGTGGTTGCGTCAACCTGACCAGCATAAGCATTCCCAACAGCCTGACCTCTATCGGGAAAAACGCGTTCACTGGCTGCACCCGCCTGACCAGCCTGAGCATCGGCAACAGCCTCGTTTCTATCGGGGACGATGCGTTCACTGGCTGCACCGGCCTGACCAGCGTAAGCATTCCCAACAGCCCCACCGCTATCGGGCAACGTGCGTTCACTGGCTGCACCCGCCTGACCAGCCTTATCATCGGCAACAGCCTAACCTCCATCGGCAACTATGCGTTCCAAGGCTGCATCGGCCTGACTAGCCTGAGCATCCCAAACAGCGTCACCTCCATCGGGGACGGTGCGTTCAGGTACTGCACCGGCCTGACGAACGTGAGCATCGGCAAAAGCGTCACATCCATCCCAGACTATGCGTTCAATTATTGCACAGGCCTGACCAGCGTGAGCATCGGCAACAGCGTCACCTCCATCGGGGGGGCTGCGTTCTATGGCTGCACCGGCCTGACCAGCCTGAGCATCGGCAACAGCCTCGCTTCTATCGGGGACGAGGCGTTCTATGGCTGCACCGGCCTGACCAGCCTGAGTATCCCCAACAGCCTAACCTCCATCGGCAAATCAGCGTTCTATGCCTGCACCGGCCTGACCAACCTGAGCATCGGCAACAGCGTCACTTCCATCGGAGACAGTGCGTTCATTAGCTGCACCGGCCTGACCAACGTGAGCATCCCCAACAGCGTCACCTACATCGGCAGCTCTGCGTTCCAATACTGCATCGGCCTGACCAGCGTGAGCATCGGCAACAGCGTCACTTCCATCGACAGGTATGCGTTCGGTGACTGCACGCGCCTGACCAACGTGAGCATCGGCAACAGCGTCACCTACATCTGGGACTATGCGTTCTCTCGCTGCACCGGCCTGACCAGCGTGAGCATCCCCAACAGCGTCACCTACATCGGGGGTGCTGCGTTTTATGGCTGCACCGGCCTGACCGGAGTCTATTTTCAAGGTGACCAGCACGGTTCAAATTCGTCCGCGTTCGGCCCTCCCACCACCATCTACTACCTGCCAGGAAAAACCGGCTGGGGAGCGACTTTCTCGGGACGTCCCACTGTGCTATGGAATCCCTCGGCATCGACTCAAGACCCGGCCTTCGGCGTCAGGGACGGCAAGTTCGGGTTCAAAATCACCGGCACCGCCAACATCCCCGTCGTCGTCGAAGCCTCCGACAGTCTCACCCAGCCCGTCTGGGTTCCGGTGGGGACCAACACCCTCACTGGCGGCTCCTCTCTCTTTTCCGATCCCGACGGGGCCAGTCACCCGAGCCGCGTCTACCGCTTCCGTTCCCCTTAGGCACCCAACTATAAAAGAAAAGCCCGGTGACGAAATATCGTCACCGGGCTGTGAAAAATATTGGAACTACTTCTTGGGGGGCTGAGGGGGCAATTGATCGGGCTTGATCACTTCGATTTTTGCGCCCTTCTTCAAATCCTCGGCAGAGGGCACCTTGATGATGTCGCTCGTCACGGCTTCGGTGGCTTCCACCGCTTTCTTGATTTCGACGAGGTCGACCTCAAAAATCAGGGTGGCATTGGGTTCAATGTTGCGGGAACCGCGTTCGCCGTAACCCAGCGCGGCGGGAACAAACAATTGCCATTTGGAACCCACCGGCATCAATTCCAAAGCTTCAGTCCAACCCTTGACCACCTGTGAAACACCGAAAGTGGCCGGTTCAGGACCGCGCTTGTAGGAGGAATCAAACTCAGTCCCGTTGATCAGCGTGCCACGATATTGCACAGCAACCTTGTCGGTCGCGCTGGGCTTCGGGCCGGTTCCTTCCTTCATGATCTTGTACTGCAACCCGCTGGGAAGGGTAATCACTCCTGCTTTTTTGGCGTTTTCAGCCAGAAAAGCTTCGCCCTCGGTCTTGTTGTGCTCGCCCTGTTCCTTGCGCTTGGCTTCCTGCTTTGTGCGAAGTTCCGCCTGGAAGGCTTTCATGACTTCCTGAACTTGTGCTTCGGACAGCACCGCAGGCTTGTTTTCCATGCCGTCCTTCAAACCTTGCAGAATCACATCCACGCTCAGATCCGCTCCCTGCGAACGAATGTTATTGCCCCAGTTCAAGCCAATCGCATAGCTCGCCTTGTCGCGCTGGTCCTTAAGTTCCACTTTTGCGGGCTCGGCGGCAAACGCCGCGGAAACACCCACGCTTAGGATTCCAACAATCGCCAGTCGAATTAATTTCATATTGTTTCCGTATGTTGAGTGGGCGGATCGTGGTCCGTCCTAAAACTTACTGTGCAGCTGGTTTTTCGATGGAGATCAGTTCCACCTCAAAAATCAAAGTGCTGTTGGGGGGGATTGATCCGCCCGCGCCCTGTGCGCCGTATCCCAGCTCGGAGGGAACGTACAGCTCGTACTTGGATCCCACCGACATGAGCTGCACACCCTCGGTCCACGCACGTATCACGCCGTTCAACGGGAACGTGGCGGGCTCATTGCGTTTGTAGGAGCTGTCGAATTCCGTGCCATCAGGCAGAGTGCCGCGATAGTTCACTTTGACGGTGTCAGTCTCTTTCGGCTTGGGGCCGGTGCCTTCTTTGATGACCTTGTATTGCAGACCCGAAGAAGTGGTTTTCACTCCGTCTTTCTTTTTGTTGGCCTCAAGAAAATCGGTGCCGGCCTTTTTAGCCACATCAGCCTTGGCCGATTGCTTGGCCATCATGTCTTTCTGGAAAATTTCCATGACATCTTTCATTTCCTCCTCCGTGAGCAGGCCTTTGTCGCCGGCGATGCCGTCCTTAAGGCCTTTGATCAGGCTATCCAGATCGACTTCGACCGTCTGCTTCTTGAAGCTGGAGCCGATATTCATGCCGATGGCATAGCTGGATTTTTGTTTCTGATCGGCCAGGGCTGGCTTGGCATCCTCGGCACGGAGAGAACCCACCAACAGAACCGCTCCGGCGGCGGCAAGAATCATCGCTTTCATTGTCTATGGCGTGTTGCATCGATCCACTGGCGCCCAACAGAGGCACCCCTGCCCGCCAAATTATGGCGCGACAACGCGGTCATCGTTCAAAACACGTTTATGGACTGTACCCAATATTCGCCATAGCGCAAGACAGCGATCTTTTAGAAACGCCACTTGACCTCCAAACCCCGGGAAAATATGACCTACCGCAGTCCGAGGCTGCTTCGCGCGGTGCCGGTCGGATGTTCTGAATTTGATAATTCTTGTTATTTCTTGATCGAGGGGAATGGGATGTTGGGTGTGGTCAGGATGACCTTTGGTGTCGTGGATGGGAAACTTGATATTTCTTGTTTTTCTTTGTTATTGGAGGGAACTCGGCTGGTTGCCAGCAGCTTCTTGAGGTCGGCTTCGAGTTGTTTGATGTTGGGTCCAGTGGTCTTGGGGACGGGCGGAGTGGGTACGGCGGGAGTCAGCACAGAATTCAGGCTGTGCGCAGGAGTCGTCGGAGGGACGCCGGGTCTGGGGACCCGGCCTACAGAGGAAGCGGCGAGGAGGGCCAGT
This sequence comes from Pedosphaera sp., assembly GCA_025359965.1. Lineage (GTDB taxonomy): Bacteria > Verrucomicrobiota > Verrucomicrobiia > Limisphaerales > SXQI01 > SXQI01. The sequence goes on along the minus strand of JANYDC010000070.1, from coordinate 10,029 downwards.
TGTTGTTGTTTGAGTTGAAGGTTTTCGATGCGGAGGACCAAGCGGAGGAGGCGTTCGATTTCTTTGAGGGGGGTTGCAGAGTTGAGGCTGAGGTCGAAAAGGCGTTTTTGCAGGCGGTTGGAAACGGCGTTTAAGTATGGGATTTTGTTGGAGACGGCGGTGAGGTCCTGGATTTGGTCTTGATCAGCTTGTTGCTCGACGAGTTTTTCGGGCTGGATGTGGTCCAGGTAGTAGTTGCGCAGGGAGGTGTAGTGGATTTTGAGGCCGAGGCCTTCGGGGCGAGGGGCATTTATTTTGTCGACAGTGGCGGAGTAGGAGTTGGTTTGCAACCAGTCCTTGATTTGGTCCTGATCGGCGATTGGCAGATTGGCTAAGACGTTGTTGGCGTTTGGTTTACGGTCTTCGAGTTCGATGATGTTGGTGTTCATATTCCCACGATCTTAAAACACCCCATAGGACACAGAGTGTCCGACCCTCGAAAAAAGAATGGGAATTTTTAAACCACAGAAAAGGAACGAAGGGACACAGAAATCGGTATTTGGCGACAAAGCGAACCAAGAGGGACAAGCAGAGGCTTATCCTTTATTTTTGAGTAAATTTGAGCGGAGAAAGACCAATTAGTGACTCATATAACGACACTCCAGTGCTTGCAAATCGATACTGTCCACAAATTGGACTTGCTTAAATTCAAAAATAGCGTTTTGATAACGGTAGTACCAATACCGATGAAAACAAAAACACTATCTACTCTATTAGCAGGGGCAGCACTCTTTGCTGCTTCAGCCTCATCACAAGCGGCCAATCTGTTCCAGAACCCCGGCTTTGAAACCGGAGACTTCACCAGCTGGACCTCAGGTGGAGCAAGTGCCTCAGTGACAAGCGCCGAAGCCCACAGCGGCACATATTCCTTTGCTGGCTTTGGCTCTGACTTTGTGAGTCAGTCATTCTCACCAACCCTCACGTCGTCGATCGCAGAACTGTCGTTCTGGGGTAAGCGCACGGGAGGATTATTCGATGCAGTGTCACTCTCCTACAGTGACAATTCATCGAAGTTCGTGCTCGTAGACACCTTGGCTGCCGGAAGCAGCGACTGGACCTTCGTGGATCTGACGTCCGAACTCGACGCAGGCAAGTCCCTCACGGGCTTTCAAATCTTCGGCACCAGCCCTGGCCCCGCCTTCCTCGACGATTTCAACCTGCAAACAGATCGACAAGTCAGCCCCGTACCCGAGGCTTCCTCCTACCTCGCCTGCGCCCTGCTTCTGGCTCCGTTTGGAGCAAAGACACTCCGCCTGCTACGCAAGCGCCAAGCAGTTTAATTTTGCGGCTTCCTATCATTTCCTAACAGCTCAGGCCGGTCACATCGACCGGCCTGTTGCTTTTACGGTTGAAGTGCTCACACCTCTGTCTGCAAGGATCCAAAAACACTCCCTGATAATGTGTCTCAAAACAGGCTTGGCAACCGTGCAATAAAGCTAGCAATAACGGCATACCCATGCCATACTGAACAAAGATAAATGCAACGCCAAATGACAATAGTAAAGCCGTCGTGGCCGACGCTCGAGGGGCGCTTGAATCATCCGCTAACTTCGCGCGTGGAGGCGGTTCGCCAACTCCAGACCACGATGCAAATTACGCAGAGCGCTCAAGCCGTGTTAAAGCGGAGCAGTGCAGGCTCCTCCAGTGGGCCGAAGAAAACGGCAAACTAGGCAGCAGTCGGCGGCTTCCACCAAAATTTGCCCAAGGAGGGGAGCATAGTGTTTTTTTTGAAAAGAAATCACGACGGTACCTCAAGGCGACTTTACTGAACAAACAAAGGGGCTATGGAATCGCCTTGGGCTCTATCACGCATGGGGCAACCTCATCCGATAATTTGACCGCCTTGACCTCCAAAACCGCATTTTCAATGACAATATTCAACTTGAACGGATCACCTTAAAAGACGGCAAACCAATCATTGTCACCTCTCAACCTGCCATCAAAGGCACTGAACCCACTCAAATGGCACTGGACGAATTGATGGTGGAAAAGGGTTATGCAAAATTAGCTGATGGTGCTTATTACGACGAGGCTGCCGGTTTGCTGGTCCGCGCAACGCTATCCAAGCCGCCAATGGCGTTGTGTACCCCATAGATCCAGTGGTCCAACGCATCACTGTGGAATTTGGCCGGTTCCTGCGAGAAAACCCGGACTCCATCAAACGCCGCTGATGCCATTCCATTCTCAATGCGGTGGCTAAAGCCAAAAAGGCTGAGGTCGACGTCAAGTTTCGCACGCTTGCCGCTTTTGAAAGTAGATCAAGGCACCGTCAGGCGTTTCCTTCCTTCGTTCGCGGAGCATATCTTGCAGTTAACTCGCCGGCAAGGATGCCGGAGCTCCTGCTATAAATTTGACTCGCTTAAAATTTAAAATTCAAGTTTGATAATTTCTACTCGAAACCACATGAAAACAAAAAAAATACTATCTACTCTATTGCGAGGGGCAGCATTCTTCGTTGCTTCAGCCTCCTCACAAGCCTCCAATCTGTTCCAGAACCCCGGCTTTGAAACCGGAGACTTCACCGGCTGGATTTCAGGTGGTGGGTCCAAAACAGTCACGAGTGCCGAGGCCCATACAGGCAACTATTCCTTTGCCGGCCAAGCACTAGATTTCGCGAGTCAGCCCTTCACCCCAATCCCAACGTCGTCGATATCGGAACTGTCGTTCTGGGGTAAGCGAGATGGTGGATTGGCCAATGCGGTGACACTCTCATATAGCGACACTTCGTCGGAGCTCATAATTGTAAATAAAATACCAATCGGCAGCAGCGACTGGACTTTCATAAACCTAATTGACTACCTCGACGACGGCAAGTTGCTGACGGGTTTTCACATTTACGGCACCAGCCCTGGCCCCGCTTACCTCGACGACTTTAATCTGCAACCTGGGCAACGACCAAGCCCCGTACCCGAGGCTTCCTCCTACCTTGCCTGCGCCCTGCTTCTGGCTCCGTTTGGAGCAAAGACGTTCCGACTGCTACGCAAGCGCCAAGCAGTTTGATTTGGCGGCTTCCTATCATTTCCTAACAGCTCAGGCCGATCACATCGACCAGCCTGTTGCTTTTATACTTCGACCATTGTCATTCTTCCAGACGTTTCCTCTCTTCGTTCGCGAGGCATAAATTGCAGTTAACTCTTCGGCAAGAAGGCTTACGCTCCCAAGTTTTCGTGAGATACGATGTCGCACACGCAGGGATTTTGTGCGACCTTCTGCCCCTGTTTCATGGAAACCGAGCTGAACTTTAGTTTTCCGCCCCAGTTGCCGATCTCTTCCCGCGCGGAGGAGATCATCGCGGCCATTCGCGAGCATCAGGTGGTGATTGTGGCGGGCGAGACGGGCTCGGGCAAAACCACTCAGATTCCCAAGATGTGTTGGGCGGCCGGTTTTGGCCGCGTCGGACGCATCGGATGCACTCAACCCCGGCGGATTGCAGCGCTCAGCGTGTCAAAGAGGGTGGCGGAAGAATTGGGAGTGACGTGGGGACGCGAAGTGGGTTGCAAAATTCGGTTTAGCGACCAGACCACGAAGGTCACGCGTTTGAAGTTCATGACGGACGGCATGCTGCTGGCGGAGGTTCAGGGCGACCCGGAGCTGCGTGATTATGAAGTGGTCATTCTGGATGAGGCCCACGAGCGCTCCCTCAACATCGATTTTCTGTTGGGGCATCTGAAAAATCTTTTGGCCCGCCGCAAGGATCTGAAGCTGCTGATCACCAGCGCGACCATCGACACCGCCACTTTCTCCAAGGCCTTTTGGGACGCGCCAGTGATTGAAGTTTCCGGGCGCATGTTTCCGGTGGAGATGATTTACATGCCGCCTGAATCACTCGTGAACGAGGAGGACGGTGAGGGGTTGGATCATATTGAAGCCACCGCCAAAGTGATTGATTTGATCATCGACGAACCGGGTGGCGGGGATGTTCTCGTATTCATGCCCAGCGAACGGGACATCCGCGAAACCTGCGATCTGGTCGACCGCAAGCTTGGGAATCATGTTGAACTTCTCCCGCTTTACGGACGGCTTTCCGCCTCAGAGCAGCAAAAAGTTTTTGGCGCTTCGGATCGGCGAAAAGTCATCGTCTCCACCAACATTGCCGAGACGTCGCTGACCATTCCGGGCATCCGCTACGTCGTTGACCCTGGGCTCGCGCGCATCAGCCGTTACAACCCGCGCACGCGCACGCGGCGTCTGCCCATTGAACCGATCTCGCAAAGCAGCGCCAATCAACGCGCGGGACGTTCCGGGCGCGTGCAGAATGGCATTTGCTTCCGCCTGTACAGCGAGGAGGAGTACAAGGTCCGCCCCCCTTTCAGCCAACCGGAGATTCAGCGGGCAAATTTGGCGGAGGTCATCCTGCGTCTGAAAACCGCTGCACTCGGCGATGTGGAGACGTTTCCCTTTATCAACCCGCCCAGTCCGGCAGCCATCAAAGGCGGTTATCAACTCCTGCAGGAACTCGGCGCACTCGACGAGGAACGACAGCTTACTCCACTCGGCCGCGAGTTGGGTCGCCTGCCCATAGACCCGGTCATCGGCCGCATGATTCTACAAGCTCGCGAGGAAGGTGTGCTGGATGAGGTGTGTATCATTGCCACCGGATTAAGCATCCCTGATCCACGCGAACGCCCACCAGAACAAGAGTCCGCAGCAGACGCCGCGCACAAAGCTTTTGTTTCGCCCGATTCGGATTTTTTTACTCTGCTCGGGTTGTGGGATCATTTCCATGAGCAGGCGGACAAGCTCTCCAACCAAAGCCAGCTCCGCAAATGGTGCCACCGGCAGTTTATTTCCTATCGCAGGATGCGCGAGTGGATGGATCTCCACACCCAAGTGCGTGATTCGGTCGAATCACTGCGGCCGCTCGATCGCCCAGCTATCGACCCTGCCACTGATATGCGCGGCGCGTCCAAACCCAAGCAGTCGCAGTTTGGTCCTCAGTACCGCGCGGTCCATCGCTCGATCCTGACTGGCCTGCTATCGCAAGTCGCCCAGCGCGAAGAACGCAACGTTTACAAAGCATTGGGTAATCGCCAGGTCATGCTCTTTCCCGGCTCGGGTGTGTTCGAAAGAAACCCCACCAAAGCCAAAGCGTTTCGGCCCGTGGCGGATGAGGACGCGCCCCCCGCAGCCAAAACCAATCAGCCAGCCTGGCTAATGGCCGGCGAGATTATGGAAACCTCTCGGCTGTATCTACGCACAGTGGCGGCGATTGATCCGGAGTGGGTGTTAGACTTGGGCCGCCACCTCTGCCAATTCACCTATGTCCACCCTCACTGGGAGGCTTCGGCCGGGCGGGTGGTGGTCCGCGAAAAAGTTTTATTGGTCGGCATGGAACTGCTCAGCCATTGGGTGGATCACGGCAAGATCAACCCGGAGGAGGCCACCGAAATGTTTATCCGGGGGGCGCTGCTTGAAGACGACATCGACACCTCGCCCGCTTTTCTCGAACACAACCGAAAAATGCGGCAGAAAGTCGAGGTCTACCAAACACGTCTGCGCAGCTTTGACCTCGCACATCTCGACGAGCGCATCTACCGCTTCTACGCGGCGCGGCTAAAAAACATCTCCTCGCTGCATGACTTAAACCGTCTCGTCCGCGAACAAGCGGGCGCGCCGGAATTGTTCATGAAAGAGGAGGATCTCACCAAGGGAAAGAATTTCGAGGTCGATGCCTCATCCTTCCCCGACTACGTCGAGATCAACGGAGTCCGTCTTCCGGTTGAGTACGCCTACGCGCCCGGTGAGGATCACGATGGCGTCTCCCTCAAGCTCACCGCCCCCATTGCCCAGGCTCTGCCACCGGGTCTCATCGAATGGGCCGTGCCCGGTTTGAGAGTGCAACAAATCGAAGCCCTCCTGCGAGCACTCCCCAAAAGCCTTAGAGTGCCTTTGATGCCCATCGAACAGAAGGTGCGCGAAATCTCCGCCGAAATGCATCCCGGCATCGAAGGATTGCCCCGTGCGCTGACTCGGTTTATCAGACAGAGATACGGTATCGATATCTCTGACTCTTCATGGGTGCTGAACGATCTGCCCGCACACTTGCGGCCGCGCATCACGGTGGAGGGCCCCGGTCAAAAAGTGCTGACTGCGAGCCGTGATTTAGGTGAAGTTAAAGCCCATGTTGCAAAAATGCAGGTGCCCACCGGAGACCGCATGTGGAGCGATGCCTGCAAGAAATACGAGCTCGATGGGTTTACCAGTTGGACCTTTGGCGATGTGCCGCGTCAGGTTGAAATCGGCAAACAGGGCCAGCTTCCCATCATCGCATTTCCAGGGTTGCGCTGCGAGGAAGGGCACGTGGCCATCCGTCTTTTCCGTCAGTTGGCTGCGGCCGAAGCTGAATCCCGTTGCACCATTCTTTGGCTTGCGCGACAGGAAATGGCCAAGGATCTGGCGTGGCTGGAACGCGAATTGCGCGCACTCGACAAACTCAAGCCGCTCTACGTCACGCTGGGTCCAGGAGATGAACTGACCACCACCGCGCGCGATCATCTGGAACGCCAACTTTTCCGCAGCGGAAGACTCTCCTCACTATCCCAACGCGAGTTCAACAGCATGCTCGGACAGGCCAAGGCCGAAATCAATGGGTTGGGCAGCAAGTTGGTGACGGTGCTTCAGCCGATCCTCAATTTGCGTCAGGAATTGCTCCTGACCAAAAAGACCTACCTCGGTTTGAAGGACGACTTGCAACGGCTGCTGCCGCCGCGTTTTTTGAGCGTCGTGCCACCCGAGCGACTGCCGCATCTCCAACGTTACCTGAAAGCGATCAAGATCCGAGCCGAGCGCGCCTCGCTCAATCCGCCCAAAGATCAGGAAAGGGCCAAGGTGCTGGTGCCGTTTGTCGACGCCCTAAAGGGTTGGTCAGCACGCAAGGATATCGCGGCGGATGAGGCGGTTCAGCGGGAGGATTTTCGCTGGCTGCTGGAAGAATTGCGCGTCTCCCTGTTCGCCCAGGAACTCGGCACCGCCCACCCGGTCTCACCCCGAAGACTTGACGAGTTTCTGCAAAACGCAGGAGCCGCCCCAAAGCGCTAGGGGGCCAAGGTCGGATGGAGCAATTCCTTATTTGCCTCAAGAGCAGATGATTCCTGAGTGATGAGTACGAAATCCGCATTGATCTTGGGGGACACTTTGCTGTGTTGCGAGGCAGCCACAGCGGTCTTGACGGCAAGGTAGCCAATGTTCACTGGATTCTGCACCATCAACCCTTGTAATTCTCCCTTTTGCAGGGCTTCAGCCGATTCTTGCGCCGCATCAAATCCAACCAACTTTACGATGCCCACGGCCTTTTGAGTTTCCCGCAAAGCCCGCAGCATCGCCACCGTGGTTTGCTCGCTTGAGGTAAAGACCCCGTTCACCTTGCTGTCGAATTGTGCCAGCGATCGTCTGGCGGCGATAAGGGCGGAATCCAACGTCCCGCCCGCACGGTTCGTCGTGGAAAGAATTTTAATCGACGGAAAATGGTTGGTGATGGCACTAAAAAAACCCGCCTCACGCTCCCCAGCGCTATTGGAGCCAGCGGGCCCGCGTAATACCAAAGCGTTGCCCACGCCGTTCATAAGTTTCCCAAGATATTCACCCACTTTTTGCCCGGCACGAAATTGATCCGCTCCGATAAAAGCCGTGATTTTTTCGGACTGCAATTTTGAATCGATCACCACCACGGGCACGCCTGCGCCGATGGCGAATTCCGCCGAAGAAACCAACTCTTTGGAGTCTGCCGGGTCCAGCACCAAACCTTCCACGCGCCGCGCTGTATAATTGCCCATCCACTCGATCTGCGTCTTATAATCATCCCCACTCATCGGCCCCCTCCATAGCAATCTCACGTTAAGCCCCTGGGCAACAAGCTCCTGCTGGGCCTTGATTGCGCCTGCGTGGAGGGCCTGCGAAAATTCCTGAGTAGTCCCCTTAGGAATAATTGCGATCGTCACCAGCTTTCCAGCCGCAAAACAACTGCACGAGAGGGCTCCAACAACCGCAACCCAGAGCAATCGTCCAAGTGAAACTTTCATGCCATCAACGTAAGAAACACCGCGCAGATTTTCAACGCTTATGCCATTTCCGCATTTCTTGGCGTAAGGTTTGGGCAATACCCACCCGCAAGCTGCCAGTTGCAACGGCCCGCCTTTGTGGCAGAATGCAGTTGGATTTTAAATTATGAGCGACAAACCAAAGATCATCGCCTACCTCAAGCCCTCCTGCGGTTGGAGCATGGGTGTGCGGGCCATTATGAAGAAGTACGACCTCCCTTTTGAGGATCGCGACATCATCAACGACTCACGCCAACGTCAGGAAATGATCGAAAAAAGCGGCCAGATGCTGAGCCCTTGCGTCGAGATCAACGGCACGATGCTGCCCGATATCAGCGGCGACGAAGTTGAGGCCTACCTGCTGAGCAAATCGTTGGTCCAGGCCAATGCCCGCCCGGCCGATGCTCCCACCAACGCCCCCTGCGCCACCCACGAACCAGAGAGTTCATGGATGAGCTTCAAGAAGTAATTTTGAAACCCTGACGTTTTCGCAAAGGACCGGCTCATGCCGGTCCTTTTTTGTATACTGACTACCATGAACTTTGTCGGAGCTTTGTTTGCGGGCGCACTCCTTATCGCATGCCTCACGGCCACCGCCGGGGAATCCAACCCATCGAAACCCTTGTCCCACACCGTGAAGCAAATGGAAGGCTGGACGGTGCGCGTGGACGACCGTCTGCTGGGTGGAGCGGATCGAGAACTGGGGAACCATGCTCTCCGCATCTTATCGAACCGCCTGTATGAAATTCAATTCATGCTGCCAGCGGATAAAGTCGGAAGATTGCGCAAAGTGGTCATCCAAATAGATCGCACTCACGGCAATTTGCACTCGGCCCAATACCATCCCAGCGCGGATTGGCTAAAAGAGAATGGCTACGACACCGCACTGCAAGGATGCGTCCACATTCCCGATGCCTCCGATTTCTCCAGCCTGGCCCACCAAAGAGTTCAGCCTTGGTCGGTGCTGCATGAACTGGCTCACGCTTACCACGATCAGGTGCTGGGTTTTGAAAACGCGGAGATTCTGGCTGCCTACCAAAAATTCAAGGACAGCGGCAGATACACCAGTGTGCTCCACATCAATGGAAAACTAACAAAGCACTACGCCCTCACCGATCAAAAAGAGTTTTTCGCCGAGATGACCGAATCATTTTTCGGAGTAAACGATTTCTTCCCGTTCAACCGCGCCGAATTGCAGCACGAGGAACCGGAGTTGTTCGCATTGCTCACCAAAATTTGGAACCACTGAAAGAATGCGTGAACCTAGCTAGACGAGGGGTAAACGGACAAACTCCGCCAAGGTTATTGAATCCACACTTGAAATGTCGTATGGTCAGCCTGTGCCGATAACACTGGAACAAATCGTTGAGGAAACGCGCCACTGGACACCAGAGCAGGTCGGTGAGCTGGTGGTCCGTCTGACCGAAGACCTGCACAGCAGCAATCCGGAAACCGAAGCTGCTTGGAAGGCTGAGATTGGTCGGCGCATTGAAGAAATCGAAACCGGCAAGGTTCCAGGCATTCCAGCCGAAGAAATCTTCGAGAAAGCCAGACGCATCCTCGCCCGGTGAAGCAGGTTGTCTTTCATCCCTAGGCCGGCAAGGAATATCTTGAAGCCATTGAATATCACTCTGCCATCAGCGTTGAACTAGGAGTTCGCTTTGATGCGGAGATTCAACGCTTGGTAAAGGAAGTTAGTCGTGATCCTCAACGATTCCTGCGTTTTAATTCCAAGGTTCAGCGTGCTCTCTCGCCTGAGTTTCCTTACTCAGTCGTCTATTTGGAGCAACCCAATCGCGTGTGGATCGTGGCCGTGATGCACGCCAAAAGAAAGCCCGGCTACTGGATGAAACGTCTTGGCGGCAACTGATTGACGGTGGAAGGTATAGCTGCAATATCACTTCGCAGAAAGAAAAGACCCTCGCACGCCTAAGCTCAGTGGGTCATCGAATAG
>JANYDC010000059.1 GCA_025359965.1 Pedosphaera sp. | reverse complement strand
CTCCATTCAAACGGGCGGGCCAACAACCTATGCGGGTTCCAAATGTGCCTTTAGGATAGCCTGCTTTTAAAACATGCCATTTTTGGAAGTGCCCTCAAGGGTCTTTGGTGAGATGAAAGTGTTTATAATCTTAAACACGCACTTGACGTAATGCTCTCGGCCGTGTTCGCTACCCCTTGTCGTATGATCTACTTTAAAAAGGCGATCTGAATGAATATAAACAACGGCATTTGCACATCCATCAAAGCCCGCGAGGGCTTCACCCTCATTGACTTGGTCGTGGTAACCGCCGTCCTCGCCGTCCTGGTTGGCTTACTCCTTCCAGCACTCGCCGCCACCAAGGCAGCCTCCCAGGCCATGTTCTGCCTCAACAACAAAAAGCAGCTCATCATAGCGTTCACCACCTATGCGTCGGATAACTTGGGTCGGTTTCCCGGCAATTTCACCTCAAGCGCAGTCAGTGGCTCAACTCCTCCCTCTTCATCTGTACAAGCTCAAGCACCTTGGATTTCCGGCTCTTTGGATTGGCGAACTACCCAAGACAACACCAACTTCTACCTCTTGACCCTTCCTCCATTTTCAAGTCTAAGCCCGTTCCTAGGCCGAAAAATTGCCGTGTATAAGTGTCCTTCCGATCAGTACATTAGTGAGGAACAACGGCGACAAGGATGGTCTCAGAGGGTGCGCAGTATCTCGGCTAGTTTTGGGGTCGGAAGTGGAGACGCACCAAATGGGCCTTGGGATTCTTCCTACTACATCGTAAACCAAAAATTTTCCGAAATGGTCCAACCCGAACCCTCCCGAGTCTGGGTGTATACCGATGAGCATCCGGATTCAATTAACGATCCAGGACTATTTAATCCCTACAAAGACCAGTGGATTGACCTACCCGCAAGTTATCACGAAGGGGGTACCACCTTTGCTTGTGCGGATGGCCATGTTGAGTTGCACAAATGGCAGGCTTCCGCGAAAAACGTGCCGCTGGGAGTGTTTTTTAATTTAAGCCCCCCCGTCAATCCGAATGACAAGGATATCCTTTGGATGCGCGAGCACTCACCTCACAAATGACAAATTCAAGACATGCTCCAACTTTCCTACTAAACGCATGAACTTGACCAAGATTCTCGGCATGTGGTCAGCCTCGCTGATCGCGCTAATTAACCTGAACCATCCTGCGTGGGGTCAGTTGGCCATAACCACCCTCACCACTTCCAGTTCAAAAACACACAGCGCTACTCCTGCGGCTCAATCGTGGAGCATGATTCTGAGTCCCGACGACACCTTCGGCATTTTCCACTCACAAGGGCTGGGGGTTACGGCGGACCAAATCGACAGCGGAGTAGGACATCTTTTCCACCGCAATTTGCTCACCGAAGAGACGCACCTGATCACCCGGTCCGGAGTTGATCAGCAACCGGCCAACGGCTCCAGCATCGCGCTGGGCATCTCAGGCAATGGTCGCTATTTATTAGCACTCAGCGACGCCACCAACCTCACCACCAACAAAACCACCGGCGCAAACAATCTCTTCCGTCTGGACCTACAAACCAGCCTTTGGCAATTGGTCAACCACGATACCAACCTCCCTTCGGCCAGTGGCGGAGTGGTCAAAGCGGAGATGACTTCTGATGGTCGCTTCGTGCTCTTCTCTAGCTCAAACAAAGGCCTAATCTATGAGTGCGACTTCATCTGCAAACCAATCACCAACAGGGGAAGGATTGACCTCTATCTGGCTGATCTTGAAACGGGAGAGATCACCCTTCAGAACGCTTTTACCAACACCTCCCTCGATTCCTACGACCATGTAACTGATTTCGCCCTCGCCCCTGATGGCAAAAACGCCATTTACTTGGTCAGTCCCTCAAAAAAAGAGGATAGAGTGCAGTTGGTGACATGTGATCTGATGGCCCGCACCAACGCTCGTCCGCCCTTCACAGCTCTAAACACCAACTCTGCCCAAGTAGTTTCTGTAAGCCCTGACAGCCGTTTTTTCTTTTTTGCCCGCTCGGGAAGCATTCAATCGCATCCCTTCTTCACCTTGACCCGAGGCGAGTTCGGCACCACCAACATCGCCGAGATCAAAGACATCTACCCGATGAGCATCATCGCCAACACCCCCATGCTCTCCACCCCCGATGGATCAAGTCTCTTTTTTGCCACCACCAACGGCATGATGGTGTGGAGGCCCAACACAACCAATACATTCATTCCCGTCTCGCCTGCCCCCACCAACGGCAAACCATCCTTCGCCTGGCCCTGCGCCATCACGGAAGGCGGCGACAAACTTCTCTACGCCTCTAGTGTCAACCTGACTGGAGGCTTGGAAACAGGACCTCATCTTTACCTGGCCGATTTAGCCAGCAAGTCCACCGTCCGAATCACCCGCTCCTTCGCGGATGAACTCCCTGGCGACCCCTTCGGCAACGCCATCATGGATAAATCTAGCACACACATTTTTTTTGACAGCATCCAGCCCGGCTACACCACTAACGACCTGAACGGGGTTAGTGATATTTTCGCGTATGATCCTCAAGCTGATGCCATCACCCTGGTGACGCACAAGCTTGAGGCTGGCCCAGAACCCAGAGCTCTTGGCTACACGCGAATGCCTATCCAAAGCACGAGCGATGATGGCTCTTACGCCATTTTTCTCACTTCGATCCCAGGAATTCTTGAACCGTTCAATACCACGTCCCTTTCCCTGATTGGTCAAAATTTGATCACAGGTAAGCGCGAACTCTTATCAGTGGGCGCAGACGGACTGCCTCTGGCCAATCGGTCTGTTGAAGATGCTATGCTATCCGGTGACGGCGAATTTGTCCTATTGTTGACCGCATCGATTTCAAGCACATCAGCTTCCACTGTCACCGTTAGGAATGAATTAATTCTCCGTGACATTAAAGGGAAAACCAATCATTTACTTTTCAATGCCGTGGGGCGGCGCGGTTTTGATCCTCTTGTATTCACCTACAAAGATGACCTCCAATATGCTCTAAGTAGGTATGGAAAAAGAGTGGTTTTCAGCACCAACCGGACCCAAGTTCCCATGATCTACGACCTCTCGACTGATAAGGCAAAACCAGCTGTCCTGAATTTGCAGGGAACGACGCAGGACTTGAAAATCAACGCTTGAACCCTAAGTCCTGACGGCGGCAACCTAGCATTTATTTCCACGGCCACCAACCTTGTCACGGAATTTCAAGCGGTAAGACCTGTGAACATTTACGTTAGAAACCTAGAGGCACAAACCAATCGTTGGCTTCCCGAGGCCAGCGTCAGCACATACTTCCAAGGTTCAATGGGCATTGATCCAAGTACCTTTACTTTCTCCGCAAATTCAAGCACTCTCATCCATCCTTCGGAGTTCGCAATTGCTATCGTTGACCTGCGTTCAGGAAAACCCATCGCTTCGCTAGCAAACGCCCAAGACGTCACCGTATCTTCTGATCATCATTATGCTGCGTACCGAGTGGCTTTCGATCGCTATTTCCCCCGCAAAAAGAACATTTATTTAACCCACTTGGCCAGCGGAGAAACCAGACTGATTTCCCGAATCACTACTTCCCCTGTATTCGATAGAAACATACTTTCAAATGGGCGACCCTATTTTTCACCCGACGGCAAAGGCGTGGTTTTCTCCTCGGCGATCACGAATTTATCGGGCGTACCCTCTGCCGTATTCCAGCAGCTCTATTTTTACAATGTGCTGACCGATCACCTGCAATTGATCTCCATGTCAAAATATGGGGATCACGGCGCAAACCAAATCAGCGGGATTGCACGGATCGCCTCGCGAAGCCCCACCGTTTTTTTCGCCTCTCCGGCTAACGACCTCAAAGCTCTGGGGCAGCCTTCTGGTTTCCTCGATATCTATAGCGTGACATTGCCGGACCAGACTGACCTCGCACGCGACTCCGATGCCGACAACCTCCCTGATTGGTGGGAAAACCGCTATTTGGGCGACCTCTCCAGGAAAGGTTCGGACATAAGCCCCTCCGGTGTCAGCTTTCAGCAAGTATACGAACAGAACGTCGCCCTCCCCGGACGCATCTGGATTAATGCCAGCCTCAACAATGTCACCGGTGCTTTGCAGATCACCTTCCCCTCCACCGTGGGTAAAAGCTACAGGGTCGAATACACGTCCGACCTTTCCAACCCGACGTGGCCAACCTCCACCTTTCCCATCATCGCCACTGACACCACCTTTACCTTCCTGAGGGCCCCCCAACTAGACTTCCAAGGCCAAAGCACCGTCTATTACAGAGTGGTCCAAGTGGATTAACGCCGCGCACTTCCATATTCGTAAGCCAAGAGCTTTTATGGAGCGACAAAAGTGGCCATTGGTAACTTGATTTAGACAAAGTGTGGACTTGACCGAGCCTAACCAGTCCTATTCCCTTGGTTCAGATTTACATCCACTGCTTAACTGTTATTAACTGTTATTAAGATGAATGTTACAAAAGGCAATCGTTCGAGGGACAAATCCTCCCAAGGCTTCACCATAGTTGACTTGGTCGCAGTGACGGCCATTCTCGCTCTTCTGGCTGGGCTACTTCTTCCAGCCTTGTCCGCTACCCAAAATGCCTCCCACGGCATGTTTTGTGTGAGCAACAAGAAACAGCTCATCCTCGCATTTAGTACCTATGCCGCCGACAACGACGGTCGATTTATTGGGAACCTCAACCCAGCCGGTGACGGAAGTCAGGACGCCGGCATGTTTGCCGCCAATATGGCCAAAGCTCCATGGATCCTCGGGTGGTTGGACTGGAAAGACACCCAAGCCAACACCAACACACTGTACCTAACCCATCCCAAGTTTGCCCGGCTGAGTCCCTACCTTGGCTATAAGGCTACTGTTTTCAAGTGTCCCTCTGACGTGTATCTGAGCGATGTTCAACGCAAGTCCGGGCGTGGTGAGCGAGTGCGTAGTATCTCGGCCAATTTTGGGGTGGGCGATGGAAATGCCGAATCGGGCCCTTGGGACTCTTATTTTACTCATGTCAAAAAATTTTCCGACATGATGAAGCCCGCTCCTTCGGATGTCTGGGTTTACACGGATGAACACCCTGACTCCATAAACGATTGCGGCTTTTTTAATCCTTTGGTCAGCCAATGGATCGATCTCCCAGCCAGCTATCACGATGGAGCGGGTTCGTTTGCATTCGCCGACGGCAGCGCCGCGCTGCATAAGTGGCAGGCCTCAGCAAAAAATGCCAAGATTACTGCATTCGCCTTGCAGTACCCTTCCATCAAAAGCAGTAAGGATGCGGATATCATCTGGATGCGCACCCACGCCTCACACAAATGATATCTCGCTCATTTGCTAAATGATCCTATGAAAAAGGTGATTCCACTCAAAAACATGGCAATTTGTGTACCCGTCGCCTTTTTACTGCATCTTTCTGTTTTCGCTGTGCTGGGAACTACAACCGTTTCTACCCCCCCGTCGCCCAGGCTCAGCAGCAGCACTCCTCCTGCGGAATCATGGAGCATGATTCTCAGCCCCAATGGAAATTTCGGCGTTTTCCACTCCCTCGGAATAGGTCTTACGCAGGATCAAACGGATCCCGGCATCGGCCACCTATACCTCCGCGTGCTACCCAAAGGCCCTACCCGTTTGCTGACTCGACCCAAATTCGGTCAAAAGCTGGCTGATGGCTCATCCATCGCGCTGGCCTTGTCTGGTAACGGCCGCTACCTGCTCGCCCTCAGCGATGCCACCAATCTCACCACCAACACCGTGACAGGTGGCAACAATCTTTTCCGACTGGACCTCGACACCGGCCTTTGGCAATTGGTCAATCACGACATCGACCGAACCTCCGCCAGCGGAAAAGTGAACGCGGCCCAGATCACCTCAGACGGCCGTTTCATTCTCTTTACCAGCGCCAACAAGTCCTTGGGCAATTTTCCACCGACGGTGACGGGAAACAACCTGCTCCTCTCTGACATGGAAACCGGCAAGATCACCATCGAAAGCGACTTCGACGGCGGGGGGTACGACAATGTAACAGATTTCGTCCTGTCCCCGGATGGTAATAATGGAGTTTACATACCCGCCCCTTTGTCCATCTCCCCTGTCGAACCTTTGCTGCTGGTAGTTCGCGACTTTAAGACTCACACCGGCGAGCGCACCACCCAAGGCACCTTCGACAGAACTCACACCATCCCAATTTCAATCAGCCAAGACGGGCGATTCTACTTTCTTGCTAAAACCGGCAACCGAACCGACCGCCCATTCTTCAGCTTGATTCGAAGGGAATTTGGAACGACCAATCTCACAAAAGCCACCGCATCGTATCCAACGAGCACTCTTCCGGGTACCCCGGTGCTCTCGACCACCAACGGATCTCGACTCTTCTTTTCCAACACCAACGGCATCGTCTACTGGGAGGCCGAAACCTCGACCAATCTGGTTCCGGTCTCGACGGTAGCTACCAATGGCAGCCCCGCCAACAGTTGGCCCTATGCCGTGAGCGACGACGGCAACAAACTTCTCTACGGCTCCAACGTGGATCCAACCGGCGCTCTTCACACCAACCTCAGCTTATATCTCACCGATATAGCAACCGGCCAAATCACACCCATCACCCATCCCCTCTCACAGGACAGCGAGAGCGAATCATTTGCCAACGCTGTTATGGACTCGTTAGGCCGGCAGATCCTTTTTGACAGCGTGCAGCCCGATTATGTGACCGACGATTTGAACCGCAGCCATGATCTTTTTGAGTTCGATGTTGAATCATCTGCCTTCACTCTCCTAACCCCAAAAGCTGTGAACGGCCCGGAACCAAGAGCGCCTGGGTATACCCGGATGCCTGCCCAATCGGTCAACGATGACGGTTCATACTGCATTTTCTTTTCAGTCTCACCCGCACTCCTCCAGCCTTATCAAGCCACCAACCTGTGTTTGTTCGGACAAAACTTGCTAACAGGCCAACGCGAACTGCTTTCCGTGGATATCACTGGACTTCCCGCCACATCGCCAGTTCTGGACGCCGTGCTTTCGCGCGATGGAAAATTCGTACTTATGCTCACCGCTGCCACCAATCTGGCATCCCGGTACGCACCCTATTCTCAGACTCAACTGATCCTTCACGACATCAAACGCAAGACCAATTATCTGGTCAGCGCAGATGAAGGGTATGATTCCGCACACCCATTCTCATCTTCCATCCTAAGCTACGCCATGAGCGGCGACGGACGCAGGGTGGTCTACTCGACTTCACGGAACACCTCCCTGATGCTCTACGACCGTCTGAATGACCGGGTCGACAGGGCTGTGCGGGACCTGAACCGATCTGAAGCCAGCGTGACAATTCGAGCTTGGTCCCTCAGCCCGGACGGTCGCGGTTTGGCCTTCATTTCCCCATCCTACGGGCTTTCGTCAGGGGTTTTCGATAACGCTCCTTATAAGCTGTATATTCGCGACCTTACGAGCGAAACCAACCGACGGCTGCCTTTTGACTTTGAAGGCTTTTTGCCTACCATCATCAAAATCTCCGACGATTCAACCCTCCTTACACTTTCAAAACAACAAAACGAAAAAGTCGCCATTATTGACATCCCTACAGGAACGAACATCAGTCGGTTTCAGAACGCCTCTGACCCGGTGGTCTCCAAAGACCGGCAATATGCCGCCTATTTACGCTCAATGTTAGTGGGGATGGACTCGATCTCCTACACTTCAAAACAGGTCTACCTAACCTACTTGCCGACCGGCGAAACCCGGCTCGTCTCGCGCGCCTACGGTCAGCCGGACGTGCCCGCTCTCGGCTCGTGTGGCGCACCCAGCTTTTCATCCGATGGAGCCTGGCTGACATTTGCCTCCACCGCATCCAACCTCACCGAATACACCCCGAGTGGATTCCCTCAAATTTACGAATACAACATTCACACGGACATGCTACTTATTGCATCGGCAGCCTCCACCACAAAAGGCGGAGCCAACAGCGCCAGTGGCTCCCTGAGAATGTCGCGCAACAGCGACACCCTCTTCTTCACCTCCGGAGCGACCGACCTCCAATCAGACGGCCAGCCCTCGGGAGTGACCGACCTCTATCAAACCGAACTGCGGACCGATCTTAATCGCCCTCGCGACTCCGAAGGCGACGGCCTGCCCGACTGGTGGGAATATCGCTACTACGGCGACCTCTTCAAAACCAAGTCGGACAAAGGCACTTCCGGTGTCAGTGTCCGACAGGAATATGAACAAAATGTCGGCATTTTTAGGAGCATTCAAATTCAAGCCAGCTTCGACAACGCCACTGGCGAATTGCAAATAACCTTCCCTTCCATTGTCGGCAGACCCTACCGCATTGAAAACACCTCAGACCTCTCCAACACAGCTTGGCCCAATTCGTCTTCAACAATCATCGCCACCGAAACCACCACGACATTCGTAGGCAACCCGCAGCAGGACATCCAAGCCCAAAGCACCGTCTATTACAGGGTGGTTCAAGTGAATTAATCAACATTGATTCCCATTGCCAACATCATCAGTTGGCGGCTTAAATAGTCACAAATAAGATCATGAAAATGGCAACTTGGCTCAATAAAACGGCGCTAATCCTCTGCTCATCGTTGGTACTGGGCGGCACCGCACTGGGTGACATAGCGATCCGAACCGTATCCTCCCCAGCCTCCAACCTCACTCCCAGCAGCACTCCGGAGGCCGACTCCGCCAACATGCGCTTAAGTCGTTCAGGCGACTGGGGCATTTTTGAATCAACAGGCTCGGGCCTCACCGAGGATTTGACCGACAATGGCGTCAACCACCTTTACCGGCGAGATTTTCTCACCCATCAAACCCGTCTGCTCACCCTCTCATCGTCCGATCTCCAATTAGCCAATGGCAACAGCTTCGCCCTGGCCATTTCGGGCAATGACCGCTACCTGCTGGTCCTAAGCGACGCCACAAATCTTGTTCCTCAAACTGTCAGCGGCCAAAACAACCTCTTCCGCCTTGATCTCGAAACCGGCGAGTGGAAACTTGTGGCCCATGATCTGGGCGTGGAATCCTCCAGTGGGGGCATCGAGAAGGCGGAAATAAGTACAGACGGAAGCCGAATTCTATTCTCAAGCCAGAACTCCGCCATCGGCAACATCCCGCCGGGTAACACCGCCGCCACCATTATCAACTACAGCCTGTACCTGGCCGACCTCGAATCCGGCCAACTCACCCTGGAAAGCACCTACCCCCTCAACGGTGTCCTTAAATACGACTCCATTGGTGATTTCTCTTTGGCCCCCGACGCCAAACACGCGATCTACGTAAGCCTGAATCCAGGATCACCCAACACGACAAAAATGATCATTCGTGATTTGCTGACGCACACCAGTGATCGCCCTCAGTCGGTAGGGATCGGCATTCGCGATAACGTTGAGCTTTTCACGATCAGCGAAAACGGCCTGTACTATTTTTTCGGCAAGAACATACCAGCACCTTCGGGAAAATATATGGATGTGCTGCGGGGCGAATTTACCTCGTCGCCTACCAATGCCCTTGCGGGAAGGACTGATATTGCCGTTAATACCTCAGTTCCCTTTGTCTCCACTCCGGATGGTTCCAGACTGTTTTTTGCCACTACCAAAGGCTTGGAATATTGGGACGCCAAGACCAACAGTCCTGTTGTTCCCATTTTTCCGGCCCCCACCAATTCCATCGTGTCTGTTGATTGGCTCTATGGCGTCAGCACGGACGGCAACAAAATTCTCTATGGCGAATCCTTAGGCACCAACCTCTCCCCCTACCATCTCTATCTCGGCGATGTGCCATCTGGTCAAACTCGCCAAATCACCAGCGATCCCGTCCTCCCGGGTGAAACCTTTGGCAATGCCGATATGGACCCCCTCGCCAAACGAATAGTCTTTGACACCATTCAGCGCGGTTACGTCCCGGCGGATGAAAACCAGCGCTACGACATTTTCTCCTTCGATCCCGCCTCCGGCGATATCACCCTGCAAAGCCCCAAGGTTCCCGGCAGCATGGAACCAGGACACACCGGCTTCAGTAAATTGAACCTCCAAGCCATCAGCGAGAACGGAGATTACTGCATCTTTGCCACGGGCGAGCCATCGATCCTGCAACCTTTTGCAACGCGGGAATGGTCGCTCCTCCGGCAAAACCTTCAGACTGGCGCACGCGACCTTCTGACTGTGGACATCAATGGTTCACCCCTAAAGGACAGCACTATTGGAGGAGCGGTTGATTGGGCGCTTTCCAAAAACGGCAAGTTTACCCTGATCCTGACCTACTCCACCAACATGACCGAGCGAAAGATGACCAACCTTCAGCCTCAGCTGGTCTTACGCGATATCGTCAACAAAACCAACCATCTCGTCACGGTGGACGACCAACTCATTAACAACTCAGTCCCAAAGAACAAGCTCCTTAGTTACTCCATGAGCGATGACGGTCGATGGGTCGTTTACAACACTGCTCTCAAAAACTGGCCCAAAATTTACGACACCCTGAATGACACCGCCTTGCCTGCCGTACGTGATGCCGATGGAAATGATCAGACCGTTTCGGCATACAGCACCGTAATTAGCCCAGACGGCAAGACCCTCGCCTTCGCTTCTTCACTTACCAATCTTACCACTGGCTTGGAATTCGGCCCAGATTTTCAGGTGCGCCTGTACCTAAAGTCCGTTCCCACCGGAACCAATCAGTGGCTCCAATCAGCTACCGAAGGGTTGCCCCCCAATCGTGGTTTTACCTCAACCAAATTGGCCCTCAGTTTTTCTGCCGACTCAACTCTGCTGATTAGTTCATTTGAACTAAGTACTTCCTCAAACCAGACACGCATCGTGGATTTACAAACCGGTGCGCTTATCGCCAATTTATACAATGCGCAATCGGTGGTGGTTTCAGACGACCGTAAATACGCGGCCTACTTGGGATTCGCCGACCGTCAGGTTTACGTCACCTACCTTCCCACCGGCGAAACCCGGCTCGTTACGCATGCATACGGCTTGCCCAACACGCCTGTGGTAGGCGCCAGCAGCGCGCCCACTCTTTCACGTGACGGGGTTTGGCTCGCCTTCAAAAGCCGTGGCAGCAACTTAGTCTCAGAAATCTCCTCCATTTTCGGCCAAGCCTACCTTTACAACCTGCAAACTGATCAAACCATCCTGCTTTCACACTCAACCAACACCAACAGCCCCGCAAATGGTCCCGTGGGAAACGCCATGATAAGTCCATCTCAATCCGTCGCCCTCTTCTCCTCTGGTGCCACCGATCTGATGGCAAACGGCGAAACCTCCGGCTTCATCGATATCTTCCAAGCCCAAGCACCGCCAACCACCTCAACCCAACGTGATTCGGATTCCGATGGCCTCCCCGACTGGTGGGAAAACCGCTACTTCGGCACGCTCACAAAAAACGCCTCGGACACCGCCCCCTCCGGCCTTACCCTCAAGGCGGAGTACCAACAAGCCTTCGGTCCGCCTCTTGGTACTACGCTTGAGATTGCCCTAAAAAATGCCGCCGGACTCCTTCAAATCAGTTTCCCCACCATAGTGGGCAAGCGCTACCGGCTCGAAACAACCTTCGATCTCCAAACTCCTTCATGGTTCTCAACCTTCCCACCCACCCCCGAGAACTTCATCGCCGCCGAGACCAACAGCACTATCAGCCTTCAAATCTCTCCCCTCCTACTCAACGGCCACGACGCGGTCTATTATCGTGTGGCTCAGGATGATTAACAGAATAACTCCCAAACGCTTTGAGTTTCACGGTTGTTAAACCTAGTATTACTCAATGATCAAGACCGTCAGCAAAGTCGGCAATTCGAATGGGATCATCTTCGATGCCACTCTCGTGGACTTGGCGCATCTCAAAACGGGAGACCAATTGAAACTGGAAGTCCATCAGGGTGGGACTATCACTCTTACGTCTATCCGTCCGCGCCCCTCTCGACCTGAGGTTTCCAGTGTCATTAAGGCTACAATGAAGGATTTCGCAGTAACCATGAAAAGGCTGGCGTGAAGTCTGCGTCGAAAAAGCACGCAAAGAATCCGAGCACTTTTCTCCCTTAAATTAACTTCAAGTCAATCCCACTCACGCGCCTAGCCGATCAACAGTGCTTTAGGAAACATCGAGAGGTCATCAATCACATATGAGCAAGCTACAAAAAATGAAAGCACTCGGACAAAAACGGCAACAAACTCGATGGCCGGGATATGCTTCCGTTGGCGATTACTACGAGGGACGGTATGAGTCTGATTTCGTATCGCCATACACAAAATCCGCCAAGAATCTCGATTCTCAAATTATGGTCTTGCTGCAAGACTGGAGTTCACATGATTCCATCAATAGCGGTTTCCACAGCGACGTTGAAAAGAAAGGACACTACCCGGGACTGCCGACGAATAAGCGGCTCATTGAGTTGTTGGATGGCACTTTTGAAGTGAAATTAAGCGAAATTTTCGCTACTAACCTGTTCCCGTTCATTAAACAAGGGGGCATATCGGCAACCATTCCGAGGTCTGTCTTGAAAAGCGCAGCAGTTGAATTTGCGATTCCACAAATTGAAATTGTGCAACCCAAATTGGTAATATGTCTTGGTCTTGCCACTTTCCAAGCCATGCAGGAAGCGTGTGAAATAGAACGGGCCGACCGGATGGATGCCGCTATCAAATGCCCGTTCGATTTTGGAAATACACGGATATGGTGCCAAGCCCACACCGGCGCTCGCGGCCAAAACAACAGGGGAAGAAAACTTGCAACATCTGACTGGAAACAGATGAAAGACGACGTGCAGATCAAAATCGCACGTTAACATCCCGATAATTCCACAAGTTGACACGATTCTTCTGTTAGTTGCCATCGCGAGCCAGCGAAAAAATCCGTTCTTTTTCCTTGCAGCCTCCCGGGCACCCACGTATGGTCTCCCCTCTTTCGATAGGATAAATAGTATGCGACGTCCAAAAGGAATCAAAACCCGCAAAGCGGTAGCCAAACGGTTCAAGATTACCGCCTCCGGTAAAGTTAAGCGTTCACGCGCAGGCAAGCGTCACTTGCTCGCGACGAAGAACTCTGATCGTCGCCGTTCGCTGGGTACAGCGGTCATGGTCGATAAGACCGATGTTTACCGTATCACCCAGAACCTACCGTTCAGCCATTAATTTCAACTGTTAATAGACCATGCGCGCCACAAACGGGCCAGCCTCACGTAAACGCCGTATCCGGACAATCAAAGCCGCCAAAGGCTTCCGGATGCGCCGCTCCAAACTTTACCGCTATGCAGCGGACGCCCTCGACCACGGTAGGCAGTATGCCTTCCGCGATCGCAAGGTGAAAAAACGTACATTCCGCGCCCTATGGCAGGTCCGCATCAACGCGGCCTCCCGGGCTGCCGGCATGACTTACAGCCGCTTCATGGAAGGCATCAAAGCCGCCGGTGTCGCGCTGGACCGCAAGGCCCTCGCTGACTTGGCCGCCACTGATGTCGCTGCGTTTAACCTCCTCGTTGGGGTTGCCCAAGACGCTCTGAAGACAAAGACAGCCAAGGCTGCCTGATCTGATTCCGGCTGATTTTAACCAGGGCGACCAAGCACCATCTTGGCCGCCCTTTTTCTTTGGGAGCAACCGATGTCATTCCTTGATCAACTAGAACCTGTCCGCGAAGCCGCCCTTAAATCTTTTGCAGAAGCGGCGGATCTTGCAGCATTGGACAACGCACGAGCGCAATCCCTCGGCATAAACGGAGCCTTCACCGCTCTGTTGAAACAACTCAGCCAGTTGCCCAAAGAGGAAAAGCCCGCCGCCGGCAAACGCCTCAACGAGACCAAGAATATTCTGGAAGCCGCTCTGGCCGAACGACGTGGTACATTGGAACTCAGCGCTTCCCTGCCCAAGATCGCCACTGATTTCAGCCTCCCCGGACGCCGCCGCACCGCCGGTCATCAACACCCCCTCACCCAAGTCACCGACGACATTGTCAAAAGCTTCCGCAAACTCGGCTTTGTCGTGGCCGATGGCCCGGAGATCGAGGATGATCACCATTGCTTCGACGCCCTCAACACCCCAGCTGACCATCCCGCGCGCGATCTGCAGGACACCTTCTATCTCGCAGGCGGAAGTCGTTCCTTACTCCGCACCCACACCTCCTCCGTGCAAATCCGCGTTATGGAGAAGCAACCGCCTCCCATCCGCATCATCGTCCCTGGCCGTGTTTACCGTCGCGACAATGCCGATGCCACCCACAACCCCACCTTTCACCAAATTGAGGGCCTGTACGTGGACAAAAATGTGACCGTGAGCGACCTCAAGGGCACTGTCGAATTCGTCTTCAAACAACTGCTCGGCGATGAGGTGAAACTTCGTTTCCGCCCTCACTATTTCTCTTACACTGAGCCAAGCTACGAAATCGATTTCTCCAGCGCTCTCGTGCGTAAGATGGGCAAGGATTGGCTCGAAATCGCCGGTTGCGGCATGGTTCATCCTCAAGTATTCAAAAACGTGGGGTACGACCCCGAAGTTTGGACCGGCTGGGCCTTCGGTTTCGGTATCGAGCGCATCGCCATGATCCGCTATGGCATCACCGATATCCGCATGTTTTACCAGAATGACGTCCGTTTCCTCAGCCAGTTCTGATTAGCCAACCCCCATGAAAATCACCTTAAACTGGCTGAAGCAATACGTTGATTTCACCGGCACCCCCGAGGATCTGGCCGAACGCCTCACCATGCTCGGAGTCGAGGTCGAAGGCATCCAAAAGCTCGGGGGCGAGTTCGAGGGAATCGTGGTCGCACAAGTCATCACCCGCGACAAACATCCCAATGCCGACAAGCTCTCTATCTGTCGCGTCAACGACGGCACCGGCGAACGCCAGATTGTTTGCGGTGCCCAGAATTTCCAGGCGGGCGACAAAGTCCCGCTCATTCTCCCCGGCGCAGCCCTTCCCGCCAAACCCGGTGAAGCCCCCTTCACTATCAAAGTCGGCAAAATCCGCGGCGTTGAATCCCAAGGCATGATGTGTTCCCCTCAGGAGCTCGGCCTGGCCAGCGATGCGGATGGACTCTTGATTCTTGATCCCGCCGCCAAAGTCGGACAGCCTTTCGCCGAACACCTTGGCCGCAGCGGCAGCGATGTCGTTTACGACCTCGAAATCACTCCCAATCGTCCCGATCTCAACAGCGTCATCGGCATCGCGCGTGAGATCGCCGCTGTCACCGGCAACTCTCTTCGTCTCCCCGTCATTGCGTCCTTGCCTCAAGGGGAGGACGTTCTCGGTCTGGCCAAAATTACCATTGAAGACCCCCTGCTCTGCCCACGTTACACGGCCCGCGTCATTCGCGGAGTGAAAATCGGTCCCAGCCCCGCTTGGTTGAAATCCACCTTGGAAAAAGTCGGCTTGCGCAGCCTCAACAACGTGGTCGATATCACCAATTTCGTTCTCCTCGAAATCGGCCAGCCTCTGCACGCCTTCGACTTCGCCAATCTGACTGACCACACCATTGTGGTCCGCCGCGCCACTGAGGGTGAAAAATTCACCACCTTGGACGGAATCGAGCGCACTCTGAACAGCCAGAATCTCCTCATTGCCGACGCTACCCGGGGTGTTGCCTTGGCCGGAGTCATGGGCGGATTGAACAGCGAAATTAGCGCTCAGACCGTCGATGTCCTACTGGAGAGTGCCACCTTCCAACCGCAAAACATCCGCGCCACCTCAAAGAAGCTGGAGCTTCGCTCCGATGCCTCCTATCGCTTCGAGCGCGGTGCCGATATCGGCATCTGCGATTGGGCCAGCCGTCGCGCCACCCAATTGATCGTCGAGATCGCCGGTGGCACTCCCGTCGCGGGAGTCATTGATCTATATCCCACCCCCGCTGCCCCTAAGAAAATCATCCTTCGCCACGGCAGAACCGATGCCCTGCTGGGAATGCCTATCGACGCGTCCGTTCAGGATCAATTCCTACGTCAACTAGGCCTCGAAGTCGTGCCTGGCACTGATTCCAGCGAGGTCACCATCCCCTCTTTCCGCATCGATCTGAAATCGGAAATCGACCTCATTGAGGAAGTCGCCCGCATCTACGGCATCGACAAAATCCCTTCGACCCCGCCGCGTGGTGCCATTGGCACCCATAAATACGATCAAACCTACGATCATCTGAACGAAGTCCGCCGAACCCTCATCGCACTCGGTCTCACCGAAGCCCAAGGCCAGACCTTAATTGGAGTGGAGTCCGCCAAACTCGCCGTAATTGATCCCGCCCAAGTCCAAATGTTGGCCAATCCCCTAAGCAGCGATATGGACGCCCTTCGTCCCAGCGTGCTGCCCGGTTTGATCGATTCCCTAAGCCACAACAGTCGCCAGTTCCAAACCGATACCGCCTTGTTCGAAATCGGTCGTGTCTTTGTCAAAAGCGGCACCACCGTCACCGAAGAACTTCGCTTGGGCATCGCCCTGACCGGTCGTCGCTCCCCAATTTTCTGGTCCGGCGAAGAGCGCGACGCCAGCCTCGA
This sequence comes from Pedosphaera sp., assembly GCA_025359965.1. GTDB lineage: Bacteria > Verrucomicrobiota > Verrucomicrobiia > Limisphaerales > SXQI01 > SXQI01. Next base: position 33,933 of record JANYDC010000059.1, on the reverse strand, counting down.
TATTTACGATCTCAAAGGAACGCTCGAAGAACTTTTTGATGCCATTGGCCTGCGCGGTTGCAGCGTCACCCGCCGCGAAGGTTTGCCTGCTGGACTGTACCTTGAAGCAGCCAGTATCGGACTCGGCAAACAAACCGTCGGCGAATTCGGCCAACTCATTCCCGCCTTGGCCAAAAAAGCCGACGTGCGTGGTGCAGTGTTTTTGGCGGAGCTGAACCTCGGCCTGATTCTATCCCGTCGCAACAGCGCCCGCTCCTTCAAAGCCCTCCAAGCCTTCCCGACCATCCGCCGCGATATTGCCATGGTCGTACCCGAAACCACCTCTCACGAGGCCGTGCTCAACCTTACCCGCCAACTGAAACTGGCTAATTTGGATAAGGTCGAACTCTTCGATATTTACCGTGGACAGGGCGTGGCCGAAGGCGCAAAAAGCATGGCCTACGCCTTCACCTACCGCCACGCCGAGCGAACGCTAACCGACACCGAAGTCAACGCCGCCCACGACAAACTAGTCCAAGAACTCCAAGGCAAAATCGGCGCAACTCTCAGATAAAACATTTTACCGCAGACTACCGGTTATAGTGATGGGAACTTGTGTCTGAGATTTAGATTTGTTCGACGGCGTCTGAGCCGAGCGAGATTTTGATGTCCTTTGAGTTATCTTCATAGAGCCATTCTGCCCCCTTCCTAGGCGAATGTTACCCATGAATCCTAAAAATGGATGGCTCGGTTGTCAACCGCCAGAGCTGCCTCCTTGATGGCTTCGGCCATGGTGGGGTGCGCGTGGCAAGTGCGTGCGAGGTCCTCGCTGCTCGCGCCGAAGGTCATGGCAGTTGCGGCTTCAGCGATCAAATCTCCGGCATGGGCACCAATAATATGGACACCTAAAATTCGATCGGTCTTGGCATCGGCCAGAATTTTGACTTTTCCTTCAACCTCGCCCGTGGCATGAGCCCGACCATTGGCGCGGAATGGGAAGGTGCCCTTGCTGTAAGCGATGCCGGCTTTTTGCAACTGTTCCTCGGTTTGACCGACGGAAGCGATCTCCGGGTGAGTGTAAACGACGCCGGGAATGGTGTTGTAATCAATATGGGCGTGCTTGCCCGCGATCAATTCGGCACAGGCCATGCCTTCCTCCTCAGCCTTATGGGCCAGCATGGCGCCCGGCACGACGTCGCCAATAGCGTAAACCCCGGCGGCACTGGTCTTAAAATGGGCGTCAATGGGAATACGTCCACGTGGATCAAGTTGGATGCCCACGGATTCGAGTCCGAGGTTTTCGGTGTTCGGAACGCGCCCGACGGCCATCAACACGCGATCCGCAGCGATCGATTCCGCTCCTTCGATTTCCACGGTGACCTTGCTGCCTTCGACTTTCGCGCCTTTGACTTTGGCACCGAGATGAAAGGTCAGCCCTTGCTTGGTGAAAATCTTCAGTGCGTCCGCCGCCAACTCCGCATCCATGCCCGGCAGGATGTTGGGCAGGTATTCCAGCACCGTGACCTTGGCGCCGAGACGATTCCAAACTGAACCCAGCTCCAAGCCGATTACGCCGCCGCCGATTACGATCAGCTGTTTGGGAACTTCGGCGTATGACAAAGCCTCGGTGCTGGTGCCGATGCGGTCGCCATCAATCGCCACGCCGGGCAGGTTGCTGACCTTGCTGCCGGTGGCAATAATGATGTGTTTCGCGGTAAGCTCAGTCGTTCCAGCGGCTGAAACCACATCAACGCGACCCGGGCCCACGAATTTACCATGTCCCAGAAAGCGGGTAACTTTGTTCTTCTTGAACAAACCCTCGATGCCCTTGGTGAGACCGTTCACCACGCGATCCTTGCGGCGCATCATGACTCCAAGATCAAAGGAAACGGAGGGCACGCTAATGCCGTGATCTTTCAGTCGGGTGCTGGTCTCTGCGAATAAATGTGAGCTTTCAAGCAGCGCCTTGCTGGGGATGCAACCTACCCGCAGACAGGTTCCTCCAAGAGGGCCTTCCTTTTCAATGCAGGCCACGTTCAGCCCCAACTGGGCCGCGCGTATCGCCGCCACATATCCGCCCGGCCCCGCCCCGATCACCACCAGATCAAATTCGCTCATGCCTTAGTATCTACCGCAAAAAGCGGGCGTGGGGAAGACCGCATCAAAATCAAAACGCCTACTTGAGGGCAGATGGCGTTTTGGAGGGGAGACGCCGACAAGAATGCGGCGCTACCAGTGGGGGACTTACTGTTGGCCGAAGCCTGTGCCGAACATTCCGGGGGTGAGGCCGGATGATTTTGAGATCATAGGGGGAACGGGGGGTTGCATTGAGACCTCAGAGGCGAGGACTTGGGAGAGGATTTCGTTTTTCTCGGGGATGAGGGTGATTCTGGCGCCGTGGGTGATGATATTTTGGGTTTCCAAAACTTCGAACATGGCGGAGGAAACTTCCGGATCGCGGGAGATGTTTTCGAGGGCTGCGCCAACGATCTGCGGACGGATGGCGGCGGCTTTGGCGAATTCGATAGCGGCCTGGCGTTCGGCCGTGCTGGTGATGATGCTGACTTGGTTGGCGCCGTCCTGTTTGATGGCCGAGGTGACTTGGCGCAGTCGATTGACCACTTTGCTCTCGATCTGGCGGATCATGCCGGCGTCGCGGAAATGGACTTTACGGATGTAGACGGAGCCGAGTTTATAGCCCCACTCATGCGATTTGGGCGAAACCTCGGCGCGGACGGTGTTGCTCATGGGATGGCGGTTGATCAGCATGGCCCCCAGAGGCAGGTTGCTAAGGCACCGCACGGTAGAGTTGCTGACGTTGGCTGCAAGTGATCCGCGAGGGTCGGTGTTTTTGAAGAGGTAAGCCACGGGATCGCTGATGAACATTTCGTACCAGATGCCGATGCCCATCGGCGCGCCCTCCTCTGAGTTGACCGGCTGGCTGCGCAGGTAGGTTTGGTCCAAACGCATGTCGAGGATGTGTCGTTTGCCCATCCAGTTCACCACGAAAGCGCGCCAGCCCATGCTGGTGAAAAGGATGTGAAGACCCGGTTCGTCGATGGTGGCCACGACTTTGCCGAACAGGATGTACACGGCGCAGCAACGCTCAGGGATGATGACGTACAAGCCCAGAATTCGGGCCAGGCCCAAAAGCAAGGGAACCAGCATGAAGCAGCCGAAAAAAGTGGCTCCAGCGGCAATGGCAAATGTAGTAAGAGAAGTCATTTCCGTGCCTCCACAAAGACGTTTTGGGCTTTTTCAAACAACCCCAGCCGGACGTTCCTGACATAGGCGGTCAGGGCACCGGAGCCGCTTTTCTTTAGATCGCTCAGCTGCGAAGCCATGCGGGAGAGCGGCTCAACCTCGGCCTGCGCGCGCAGGGTCTCGATTTCCACAGCGCGCCGTGATTGGACAATTTTTTGGTCTGCCCCGGCCTGAGCCAGACTGATATCCGACGACACTTGGTTGTAGGCTGTGTTAATGGCGGCCAAGGCGGATTCCACTTCAGGCGGGGGATCAATGCCTGTAATGAGCGAGGCGTCCAAGACCATGCCGTAGCGGGCGGCGGAAGACCGACATTCGTTGTCCATGTGCTCGTTGAGATCGCGCAGATTTTTGCGGATGTCGTTGATGGAAATGCCCGCCACGGAGGCGATATCCAAACCGGTAGTGGCTGATTCAGGGGCTTTGCCTGCCGGAGGCACTTCGAAATTGGCGATGCGCTCGCGCAGGACCGAAACAAAATACCCCATGACATGCGAGAGGGGACGTTTTACGCCGAAGAGATAGGCATAAAGATTCCGTTCGCTGACGCGGTAGCGGATTTGGCCGGTCAACCCGGTGTTGAGCTGATCTTTGGTAACCGCCTCTAAAATCGAACCATTGCCATTGGCGGTGGGATCCTCTGGATCGCGGGCCATATTGAGGGTCTCTGTGGCAATGGAGACTTTGATGATCTTCTCCCAAGGCCATTTGAAGTAAGGTCCGCCGGGCATGATCACTCGGACCTGTGGGTAGGTGTAACGAGTTTTTTCATCGGCGTTGAGAGGCTCGCTTATGGGATCATCCGAGGTGGTGAGATCGCCAACGCGTTCGACGCGACCGAAGATGGTTTTAACCGCTCGCTCGTTTTGGTTGACCGTGTAAAGCCCTGCCAGCAGGTAACTTACCAGAAACCACGCCACGAACCCAACGATACAGCCGGTGATGATTAGCATAATTCGGTTGAGATGGTGATACTCCCGAAGACTGTCGGCCGCCAGTGGAATCCACGGGTTGCAACATCCCATTTTAGTAAAGGTTTCTGCATCAGCGTCGATCCTATACTCAGCCCCGTCGGTTAATCGCTGACTTTGCCTCATGAAATGATGAACTTGCCCAGCCTTCGCGGTAATGGGGAGTGGAAGTGTTCTGTATCACTAAGGTGGCAGTTCATTTTGACCTTCCTCGGGCTATGCATTCTTGCCATCCGTGTCGCGGCCCAACAACCACCGCCTTCGGAAATTGGCACACTACGTCAATTATTTGCCCTTGAACCTAAACTTGCCCGGAACGCCTTGGCGGTGAGGCTAAACGGCGTGGTGGTGTGCTACGATGCGGAATGGAATCAGCTCTACGTTTACGACGGCGTCGAAACGAGTTACTTCGATCCAAAAAAATTTCGATTCAGCCCAAATTTGGGCAATCCATCCAAATCACAGGAAAAACCGCAGAGATGGGTGGTAAATCCGTCCTGACGAATGAGAGTCTGCTAGTGGTGGGTAGAGAGAAGGTTCCCACACCCAAGTACCTCGACGCGGCAAGTTTGGCAACTCAACCAGGCCAGTGGGTGGGCGTGGCTGGGAAGGTGAGGGTGGCGGAGGCCGGGTCGGGAAGACTTAAGTTAACGTTGCAAGGGAACGACCAGGATTGTGTGGTATTCGTGATGGGGCAGCCCAAGGGGCAGGATTTCAGATGGCTTCTCGACCGTTTGGTGCACATTCGCGGCGTAAACGGGAGCAAGGCCGAGCGCGGAAAACTCGTCGAAGGAATTCTTTTCTCACCTAGTGTGGATGATATTCAGCTTCTCGATCAATCGAAAGCGGATCCACTGAACATCCCCGTAATAGCGATCAGTACCGTGCTCGGCCAAGAGCTCGGTTCGTGGACTAACAATCGAGTGCACTTGAGTGGTTCGGCTTCCTCTTATTTGCCCGGTAAATCGCTGGTCATTAGCGATCCGACTGGTTCAATCGTGGCGAGATCGACTCAAAGTGATCCACTCCAGACTGGCGACAGGGTGGATGTGTGGGGGTTTCTACGATCGAGTCGGAGCGGGCCGGTGCTCGATTATTCTTATTTTGAAAAGCCCAAGACCGTAAGCCCGTCTTTAGTTTCCGCCAATAAACCTGAGCAGGTTAAAAAGCCAACGTCTCAATTGGCGCTAACCAACATCGCCGACATCGTTAGGCTTTCCAGAGAAGATGCGACGAAAGGGCTTCCAATCCTCGTGCGCGGAATTATCACTTTTGCCGACCCCGAATGGGGCACCGCATTCATTCAGGATTCGGGCGGGGGAATGTACTTCAACCTAAAGAAGTCTGACGTCCATTCTGGACAATGGGTAGAGCTCAGCGGGGAAACCAGTCCGGGCGGTTTTTTGACGGAGGCGGTCAAGACCAGTGTGCGGGTTCTAGGAACGACCAATTTTCCTCCGGCCGAGCATGTGGACCTAACAGAATTGGCGAATGGGACACTCGATTCACACTGGGTCCAGTTGGAAGGTGTTGTGCGCGGAGTGGAGCAAAAATGGGGACACGCCTACCTCACGGTAGCCACCCGGAATGGGCGATTCAAAGCGCTCATTCCCGGCTTGGACGATGCCAATCCTCCGAGCCATCTGGTCGACGCAAGGGTGATGATTGAAGGTGCATGCTCTTCTCAGCTCAACGCCCAACAACAGTTGGTGGGCATCACTCTGCAAGTTCCCGGATTGGACCACGTGAAGATTCTCCGAGCGGCTCCACCTAAACCATTTGCGATCGAAACCACGCCCATCGCGTTGGCGGCGATGTTCAGCCCCAACCGGGTCGCCGGACATCGAATAAAGGTCGAGGGAGTGGTGACCTTGTCCCTTCCCGGCGATGGCTTTGTTCTTCAGGATGCTTCTGGAGGCCTGAGGGTTCACACCTCGCTGACAAATGAAGTGCAAGTGGGTGCGTCTGTTGAAGTTCTTGGATTTCTAGGGATGGCTGGTTTTTCGCCCAACTTGGACGAGGGTTTGGTTCGAGTGATTGGGAAAGGAGCTGTGGTTCCAAAGGCGACAACTGCTGAGGCGGTGATTTCCCTAGGCACGAACGACCAGACGTTGGCGACAATTTCTGGACGGCTCCTGCAACGTGTATCGCAATCCGCCAGCCCTGAAATGATTCTCCAGGATGGGCCGGTCATTTTCAGTGCTCGAATCCAGACTTCCAAGTCAGACGCGGAGTATTTGACCTATCAACCCGGAACTGTGTTGAGGATGACAGGTGTCTGCTCTATCCAAGCCGGGGAACAGCATGAGGCCACTGGCTTTCGTATTCTGGTTCATAGGCCTGAGGATATCATTGTATTGCAAAAGCCAGCGTGGTGGACCGATTCCCGGGTCATTTGGGTTGCAGGCGGACTTTTCGCCGCCGTTTTGATGGTGCTGGCTTGGAGCCTGGTGCTTTCCCACAAAAATCGCCAGTTACGGTGGGTCCGTGATGAGTTGCGCAACAGCAATGAGGACCTAGAGGCCAGGGTTGAACGCAGAACTACGGCGCTAAAGCACGAGGTGGAGGTGCGGCAACGTTCGGAGGAGGTACTGGCTGAGGAGCGTCGGTTGTTGCGGACCCTGATCGATAATCTCCCTCTTTCTATTTATATTAAGGATACCTCTGGACGATTTGTTGTCAGTAACCTAACCCATCAACGGCTGAGAGGAGGCGGTTCGGAGGCGAGCATTGTCGGCAAGACGGTTTTTGATTTTTGTCCGGCCGAGGTGGCCGCCCTTTACGACGCTGACGATCAAGAAGTTCTCCGCTGTGGCCGGGAAATCAACGCGAAGGAGGAGCCCAGCGGCACTGATGGCCCTTCAAAGTGGCATGCAACCTCCAAGATACCAATACGAGATCTGGCGGGCAAGATTGTCGGGCTGGTTGGCATTTCTCAGGACATAACCGAAAGAAAACAGGCGCAGGCTGATTTGGAGCGGATACACAAAAGCCTGATGGATGCCTCACGCATGGCTGGGATGGCTGAGATTGCCACAGGTGTGCTGCATAATATTGGCAATATCCTGAACAGCGTCAATATTTCGACCTCAGTGGTGGGAGACCAGATTCGCAAATCAGAGATCTCGTCCGTCACCCAAATATCGGACTTACTCATGCGGAATCAGGATAACCTGAAAGGTTTCCTCACGGATCATCCAAAGGGCCGTCTCATTCCGGAGTTTATTCATAATCTGTCGCGCAGGCTGCAATCCGAACAGGCTGACACCTTGAAGGAGATGGAGTCACTCGGCAAAAATATTGATCACATCAAAGCAATCGTCGCTATGCAGCAGGGATACACCAGCGGAGGGTGTGTGATCGAGGTCCACCAGGCACGGTCGTTGGTGGAAGAGGCGATGGAGGTTACAAGGGCAAAGATGAAACAGGAGGATGTCTTGATCGAGTCGGTTTTCGAGGATACTCCGCCTGTTCTCGCGGATCGTTACAAGTGTCAGCAGATTTTGGTCAACCTGTTGACCAATGCACAACAGGCAATGGACAAGCTTCCTGAGGGAGAGAGGAAGATTGAGGTTGGAATTAGGAGGAATGGAAATGATTTGGCGTACATTTCAGTCCGAGACCGAGGGATAGGTATTTCTGAAGAGCATTTGGTCCGGGTTTTTTCGCATGGGTTCACCACAAAAAAAGATGGTCATGGGTTTGGATTGCACAGCGCAGCCATCGCCGCCAAGCAAATGGGTGGGAGTTTGGAGTGTCATAGCGATGGGTTTGGAAAAGGATCAACCTTCACCCTGATATTACCGATATTGAAGCCATAGAACGATGCAGCTTTCCGCCCACAACCGCCGAATTCTTTTGATTGATGACAACTCGTCGATCCATGAGGATTTCAGGAAGATTCTCTGTCCAAACGAGGAGAAGGACGGCTTCCAGGGAGCCAAGGCCATGCTTTTTGGCGGAAGTGACGAAGAACGGGAGCGCCCACGATATGACGTGGACTCGGCATTTCAAGGCCAGCAGGGATTGCAGCTCATCAATAAGGCGATCGAAGAAAAGGCTCCCTATGCAGTGGCATTCATTGATGTCCGAATGCCGCCTGGCTGGGACGGAATAGAGACTTTGGCACGAATTTGGGAGAGGTATCCGAGTTTGCAGGTGGTGATCTGCACGGCTTTTTCCGACTACTCGTGGGATACGATCCAGCAGCGGTTTGGTCAGTCCGACAGCCTGCTGATCCTGAAAAAGCCCTTTGATGGTATCGAGGTTTTGCAACTGGCCAATGCGCTGACGGCCAAATGGAACCTGGGGATGGATATTCAGGCGAGGACTGAAACGCTGGAAGAAATGGTTCTGGACCGGACGCAAGAGCTGGAAGCGACTAATGAAACTTTAATACAGGCCAAGGAATCAGCCGAGTCTGCCAACCGGGCCAAAAGCGAGTTTCTCGCGACCATGAGTCACGAGATTCGGACTCCGCTTAATGGGATTCTTGGAATGGCGGAAGTGCTTCTTGGAACCTCGCTGGACTACGAGCAGCGTGATTTTACGGAGACAGTCAAGTTTAGCGGTCAGACGTTGCTCACCATCCTTGGTGATATTCTTGATTTTTCAAAAATCGAGGCCGGAAAGCTGACGCTTGAGGCAGTTCCGGTCAGTCCCATAACGGTGGTGAGGGAGGCGCTTGCCATGGTATCTGCCGCTGCGAACCAGAAAGGGCTCGAACTTGACTACGGTGCGGAAGAAACGGTGCCCAGTTGGGTCTACGCCGACCCGACACGCCTACGCCAAATCTTACTCAATTTACTTTCCAACGCCATCAAGTTCACCCATTCAGGAAAAATTTGGGTTGGTCTCATCGGTGGACGGGCGATGGATGGGATTTCTACATTGCGGATTGAGGTCCATGATAGTGGTGTGGGCCTAAGCCCTGAGACCCAAGCGAGTCTGTTTGCTCCGTTCGTGCAAGCGGACAGTTCGACATCGCGCAAATTTGGAGGGACAGGCCTCGGTTTGGCAATATCTCGGAAGCTAGTGGAGTTAATGGGCGGCAGTATTGGGGTTACGAGCACGCTCGGCAAAGGATCAACTTTTTACTTTACAGCGAATCTTCCGGTGGTTGATACAACCGTTGATGATTAGCATAATTCGGTTGTGATGGTGATCCTCCCGAAGTGATGCAATCGCCAGTGGGATTGGTTTGGCTCAAGCCGTTCCTCGAAACGCGGTTTGTAAGACTTCGTAAACAGTGTTTTTGTGGTTTTGCCTTTGCTTCAGTAGAGAACCCAAAAGCATGGACCGCTGCCGGCCCCTTTATGCTGGGTCGTCTTTAGGGGAATTTACCTAACATCTGGATTAGGAAGACCGACTTTGCCTGTGCCGTTTTCGGCGTTATTAAGCGCGAATGGTGGTGTGTCGAGAGGGATGCTTTTGAGGCTGGTGCGTGTCTGATTGATCTTCTTGAAGGATTGATCCACGGAGTGCAAAGCCTGAGTGCGTAGTAGAGGTCTGGTGAATGGGGGAGGAAGCAGCAGTCGACTCCGAGTCGGTTGTTTTTTTGGCACCAGCCATCTGTGAGAGTTCATCGACGTTTTGCTTTAAGCTGCTCGCTTGAGCTCTTAATTCCTCGCTGGCACTGGCGGTTTCCTCGGCACTGGCGGCATTGGATTGGGTGATTTTATCCATTTGTGAGACGGCCATGTTGACTTGGAGTATGCCTTGGGACTGTTCTTTGGAAGCGGAGGCGATTTGTGCCAGCAATTCATCAACCTGGCGTGCCCCGAGGAGGATTTGATTTAAAGATACAGTGACCCTCTCGCTGATCTGTGCGCCGCGCAGGCTTTTTTGGATGGAATTTTCAATTTTTTCAGAGGTTTCCCTGGCCGCCAGAGCACTGCGTTGGGCCAGATTGCGAACCTCATCGGCGACGACGGCAAAGCCCATGCCCGCTTCTCCAGCGCGGGCGGCTTCGACGGCCGCGTTGAGCGCGAGAATGTTAGTCTGGAAGGCTATTTCATCGATGGTTTTTATGATTTTAGCGATGTCATTGGAGGCTGTTTTGACTTCGTCCATGGCATGGGTCATTTCCGCCATGCCGGCGACACCGGCATCGGCGGCGGTGCGGGTTTCTGTGGCGCGAGTTTTTGCTGTTTCGGCGCAGTCCGCATTTTGCCTGGTCATGCTGGACATCTCTTCAAGCGAGGCGCTGGTTTCTTCGAGTGAGGAGGCCTGTTCGCTGGCTCCCTCTGCGAGTGACTGACTGGCAGCGGAAATTTCAGCTGAGGCGGCGGCCACTTCTTTGGAGCCGTTGGCAAGGTCGGTGATGGTCCGGTTCAAAGGAATAACAATCGCGCTGATGGTGCGGAGACCGAGAAAAGTGGTAAGCAGGACAATCGCAGCGGTCACGGAGCTGAATACAATGAAGGCGCGCATGGCAGTTTTCCGGATGGAGAGGGCGGTCGTCATGTAATCCAAAGCGAGTTTGTCCTCAACCTCCTTCATGAGGTCAATTTTACTGGTCATAGCATCGAACCAGGCGCTGGAAGAGATGGCGAAATGACCTTCGGTTGATTTGTCGATTGCGGTTTTGCGCATCGCAGCGGCAGTCTCGACGTTGTTGCCCCGAACTTTTTCGTTGTAGAAGCCGAGTTGTTCTTCAGAGGCAAAACTTTGGAACACGCTGAAGAAGGTTTCCTGCGCGGCCACAGCCCTGCTAAAGCGGGTAAAAGTATCGGCAAGGAATTTATCCGCGCTAAAGACGGTAGCTATGACGGCTCTTTCCAACCCGGTCTGTTCTTTGGATTGTAGGAAATTAATGTAGGCGGACATACCGTTGGCGACTTCGATATCGGTCACATTGTGAGAAACAGCCACGGCCACATCGAGCATGGAAGCAATTGTTTGGGAGAAGTAGGCGGTTGATTCCGCTCCGGTAAGGTTGGTTGAGAGAATGGCGGGCCTTTTTCGGGAAAGTTCGTCGAGCGAGGCCAGGGTTGCGTTGAACTTGGTTTGGAAAGCGGCGCCGAGGCCTGCAGCGTCAAAATTCTTAAGAGCCTCTCGGAGCACGGTGATTTGGGAATCGGTGGACAGTTGCTGGGCGGGCAGTTCGGCCGCAAATTTGGCGCCCTTGCTTCCCAGAAAAACGGCTGAGCGTCCTCGCTCCTTTTGTAATTCGTGCACGACGGCACCGAATTTTTTCAGGGTCAAGGAATTGAATTCCAAGGTGGAGTATATTTGTTGAGTGCGCCATTTTTGGAGGGCACCATATCCACCGAACAACAGGACGCCCAACAAAGGCAGGACAAGCAGGAGCAGAAGCTTAGTTCGTAAAGTGAACTTGTTCATGGTCGGTATTAGGAAAATTTTTGGCTGACAATCCTTTGATCGGCAAAAAAGGCGGACGGCTAAATGCTCTTTTTGAAAGTGGACGGAGGAGATAGAGGCGAGGGGCCTTTCCAGAGGGGCGGTTTTATTCGACTGGGAGGAAGCGTTTGCCGAGGACGGATTCCCAGTGGGTTGGCCCACGAGGATGCCGCCGATGATGAGGCCCATGGCGGGCCAGAAGGTGGCGTTCTCGCACAGGGTTTAAAAACTGGGGCTGCTGGTTTATGAAGCCCTTCTTGCTGAATGCGACGTGACGTAGCTCGGAGACTGGTGGACCAAGATGCAAGCTCGCTGCTCCATCGTGTGGGTACAAAAAAGCTCTCAAAAGTTCAGGAAAGAACTTTCGAGAGCTGACGGAAATGACCTAGTCAATTTGGGAGGAAACGCAACTGCGCCGTCTCTTATTTCAAAAATTGTTTGGCATTAGCTCTCAGCGCCAATTTTCGAATTCCTCCTGCTTTTATACCGCAACACGCCAAGGCCGAGCATACCGAACAAGAGAAAGGAACCTTGGTTGACTTCAGGTGCGGGATAGATCAGGGGTTGAGATGGAAAAGGAGGGGGAGGAGGAGGGGGAGGTGTGTGTGTCTCGATTGAAAAAGCGAAGCCTGATAGATCGAAGAAGATCGAGGTCTCAGTGACGCTGAAAGTAGTCGGGGTGCTTGGGGGGAGGGATATTGTGAACGTGCCTTTTTGATTTGCGACGTCCAAGCCAGGCTCGTTATCCAATAAAAAAACGTCGAGTATATCTTTCCCAGTGGATGAGTAAATATGGGCGTGCAAGCCTGCGTAATCAAAATGATCAGCGCCACCAGACAATATATGGGTGTGCAGGGTGTAACTGATGGTGTATTCCATGGTGACTTGCAGCGTTTTTGCGGGGGGCGTCGGGTCTGGCCCGCCGGTGAGATTGCCCAGTCTATAGGTCACTCCACCGGATACAGCTGCCTGAGCATCGCCAATGACGTAATCGGTTTGTCCATGAATGGACTTGCTGCTGACCACAGTGAAGGCGTTACCTACTTCTGTGTGCGTGGGAGTTGAGATATCCGGGATTGGTCCCGCATAGGCAAACGTGTTGTTGATTGCTCCCCCAACCGGTTTCAAGCTGAGAGTTACGGTGCCGAAAAAATCGGCTTCCGCTTGGCTTACAAGAGGCGTGAGGCTCGCTAAAACCAGAGCACTTACTCCAAGTGTACTGGACAGGGAACATCGTTTTTTTAGTATTTTCATTGGTGAAAGTTTTCCTTGGCTGACTGAATGAGTTTTTGTTGTTCTCTGGATTATTGCAAGCGGAAAGACCCTGAATGTTAGCGGGAGTTCAAAAGTAGATTTGGTACGGGAACATCAATACCGTGCTCCTTGCCTTTGGAGGTTTTATTCGACCGGAAGGAAGCGTTTGCCGAGGACGGATTCCCAGCGGGTTTGGCCCATGAGGACGCCGCCGATTATGAGGCCCATGGCGGGCCAGAAGGTGGCGGTGATGGGTTCGGCGATGAGGAAATGGGCCCAGAGCATGGTGCTGAGGGGGATGAGGTTGTTGAAGAGGTAGACTTTGCTGACGGGCCAGGCTTTGAGGGCGTTGTTCCAAATGAGGAAGGCTAAAACGCCGCTGGCCAAGGTGCTGTAGATCTGGATGCCGATGAGTTTGGGATCGAACAAGGCGGTGGTTCCATGTTTGTAAAAGTAAAGCCATGCCTCCACTGCGGCAAAGGGGGCGACCAGAAGGGAACCACGTACGAAAGTGTGGGCGGAGATTTCGGCTGAGGTGAGCACATCGCGGAAGGCGCGGCAGTGGCGTCCGTAATGGGTCCAGAAAACACTGCAGGCGAGGCCGATGAGTTCGCCGATCCAAGCCGTACCACCGGCACGTAGAGCCGGCCAAAAAAGGATGACGACACCGGCGAGGGCCATGAGGGCTGCGCCATAGGCTTTCATGGATACCCAAGTCATGCGGGGACGTCCCTCCCAAACAAGAGCCCACACTGGTGCTGCGCCCAGATAGAGGGCGACGTGCGACGCGGAGGTGAAGGCGATGGCCAGATTGAAGGTGATGATGTACAGCGCAAGTATGATGCTGCCCTCCCACCACAGCCGACGGCGCAGGGGGGCGTCGAGCTGATGAATGGGCCCCAGTTGCGGCATGATGCGCAGCAACCCCAGAAGGATGACCCCGGCGCCGAAGAATCGTGTGACGCCAATGAATAGTGGGGGCCAGGATTGGACCAGGTATTTGGTGGCAGCATTGTTGCTGCCCCAAATGAATATGGCTACGAGGAGCGATGCTGCGATGGCGTTCAAAAATTGCGGACCAAGCTGAATCGCCCACGTGGATTAAGTGCAGCAGACAGACCGGTCCGTCATCCCTTTTTGCGGTGTCTGAGAGGTGGAGGCAAGCTCAATTCGGCAGAAGTGGGCAGAGGAGGTTGGTATTAAATGGGAGTTCAACGACTAGCAGGGTTGAAGAAATCAGCGTGTTCCCTACCCATGGTAGCGCTATGCGCGATGCTGGGCTGAAAGAATGATTCCATTCGGGAATCTGGGGATGGTGGGACTCGGGTAGAAAGGCACGATTTGAACGTTGTATTACGAATCTGAGTTGCGGATGGTGCTAAAGTTGGTAGGTCTTGAACCTACTGATTTGGGTAATGGGTCGTGATGGGGTAACCTATTCGTAACATTTATTGCCTTTGGCGGAGGATCCCTAGGCTGGTTACAGAATTTTTTTCAGCTAGGATTCCAACCCATTTGTTTGCCAATCCAACCGAGTTTGAAGCGTTTCAAGCGGGCCAAGCCATTTTTTCGGTGGGGTGATCCTGCTGGCAGGATTCACGTGGTTTCCGAGGGGGAGGTGGAGATTTACGTGCATGGGCATTTGGTCCAGTCACTCGGGCCTGGAGGGATTTTTGGAGAAATGGGGTTTATTGAAAAACGCCCTCGGAGCGCCAAAGTGGTGGCGAAAACAGATTGTGAAGTGGTGCCCATCGACGAGCGGCGCTTTGCGTTCCTGGTTCAGAATACTTCATTTTTCGCCCCATCGATCATGAAGATCATGGCCGACCGTCTGCGCCGGACTGATGACATAAGTGAATAAGGTCTGAAACGCGACTCAGCGCATTTTGACGGAGCAGGTGCCGATGCCGGACGTCAGGTAGTTGAATTGGACGTTGGGGTGGTCGGCGAGCAGGGACATGGGGACGGCGGTGTCGACCAAGCCTTTTGAGATCATGTACGCGGTCAGGCGTTGGCCGAAAGGGTTGTCGTGGGCGCCGGCGTGCCAAATAGAGACTTTTTCAGCCATCCACGTTTCAACGGGTCCAACGGTGACGGCTTGTTTGGGTACCAGACTTACATTTCCACCTCCGCTGGTTCGCGCATTTTGAGCGACGGTCATCGGGTGAAGTTCAACCACACGGGTGGTGAGCTTGCGATATTCCGCTGGTGAGGGCGGGGAGTTCTTGTGCTTGCCGGAGCGGGGAAGCGGATCGTTGAAGGCCCAATGCTTTACGTCGCCCTGGCCGCCTTGCATGACAGCGCAGCGGATACCTGAGCCCCAAGTGCCACGATAGGCTGAGGTATCTGCTTTGGGAAAGTGGAGGTTGGCGTCCGGCATGCGAAGCTTTTTCGGTATACGGCTGAAGCAAAGTTCGCGGTCGGCTTTTTCAAAACTCAATGGATGGGAGGCGGGCACTTCCTTGCCATCAAAGCACCATTCGTCCATGCCCCAGAAATGACCATTGCTGACGTCAAGGCCGAGGTCATTGACGATGCGAGCCACGAGGGGGAGTTGTTCGGTGGGGCCGATGGGGCCGCAGATGCCAACGGGGTTGTCGGAAGTGCTTTTTTGCCAGGCGGCGATGTATTCAAGGGCTTCGGCCAGATAGAATTCTTCGATGGTGTCGTAGAAAACGACTTTGAAGCCGGGGCGAGACAGTTTGAGCAGATCGCGCGGAGTGAGGGCGGCGGCGGCTTCGATCAGTTCACGATCCAAGGTGGTGTAATCCCACCAACCCGGGGCCAAGGCAGATAAAGGACGAGGCATGGGGGATGATTTATCAGAAGCCACGCAGGGCCGCAACAAGCGGGACGGGAATTGACCGGGAATTACGGGTTTCACGGATGGAAAGGAGTATGGTTTTTCCATCCCTGAAATCCGTGGTCAATGACTCTCATCTCGATAGCGGCACCTTGACGTGTTCCGCCTGCGTCTCTAACGTCTAACGCATGATGCGTTGGTTGTTTCGTCTAGCACTGGTGGCTTTGATTGCTGCCGGTGTGACTGTCCACACCCCTGCCCCGTTGGTTTACCGCCCTGGAGAAGGTTGGACTTACGAATCGATTGGCGGAGCCAAATGGCGTCGCACTCGGGCCAAGGACCAACTGGAGGTCGCCCAGGAGGCATTTGATCGCAAGGATTTCAAACTGGCCTACCGTGCCGCACGTTACGTGGTGCGCACATGGCCCCTCTCCGACTACGCCCCCAAGGCGCAATATTTGGTGGGACGCTGCCTGGAGGAAAAGCACTCCGACGAAAAGGCGTTTCGCGCTTATCAGACGCTGATGACGAAATATCCCAAGATCGACAGCTACGAGGATGTGCTCGAACGTCAGTACACCATCGCCAATCGCTTTTTAGCCGGACAATGGTTTAAATTATGGGGAGTGATCCCTTTCTTCTCCTCGATGGATAAGACCGTCAAAATGTACGAGGAACTGATTAAGAACGGCCCTTACAGCAAGGTGGCCCCCCCTTCGCAGATGAACATTGGCGCCGCACGCGAGAAACAATCTGATTTTGTGGGAGCGGTTAAGGCCTACGAAAAGGCTGCGGACAAATACCACGACATGGGCACGGTGGCGCCTGACGCCATTTACAAGGCGGGCGAGGCTTATCACAAACAGGCCACCACGGCGGACTACGATCAAAGTGTGGCCGGAAAGGCCATTGCCACCTTTAGCGATTTCACGACTTTGTACCCCGCCGAACCGCGCGTGGCCGGAGCCCAGAAAACCATTCTGGCGCTGCGGACGGAGCAGGCTCGCGGCAACTACCAAACCGCGCGTTACTACGAAAAGAAACGCAAGTGGGAAGCCGCCCTGATTTATTACAATGAAGTTCTGCTTAAGGACGCCAACTCCACTTTCGCCGAGGAAGCCAAGCAGCGCATCGAAACCCTCAAGCAACGTGTTGCCCAACAAGCCCAGAACCAACCAGCCGCTCGCTGAGCTTGGCCGGCTGGCTGCCGTTCTCCTGATGCTCGCCCAGAGCATCGGCTGCGCGGGATACAACTTGGGGCCAACCAATGGTGCTCCCGCAGGCTCGCGCTCGGTACAGATTAATTTCTTCCAAAACAAGACCACGGAACCCCGGTTGAGCGAGGCGGTGGTCATCGCCGCACGCCGGGCTTTTCAACAGGATGGCACCTTCCTTCTGGATACCAAGGACAACGGCAGCATCACTGTGAGTGGCGTGATCGATCAGTTTGACCGGTCAGGCGTTTCTTTCCGCCCCAATGATATTATCACCGTGCGGGATTATGCGTTGGAGATGGGAGCACAGATTACCGCGATGGAACGCTCCACCGGGCGCGTGGTTTTCGAAGGCCGCATCCATGGCCGCACGACCATCCGGGCGGGCAATGATCTGTACGCCGCCGAACGTCAGGCCCTTCCGCTGCTTGCTGAAGATATGGCCCGCAACCTTGTTTCACGCTTAGCTGATGGCACTTGGTAGATCCATTTTGGCAGCCGTGGTCGCCGCATTGTGCCTTACAAGCGGAAGTGCAATGGCTGATTGGCCCCAATGGCGGGGAGTCGCGCGCGATGGCCATTCCGATGCAACCCTGCTCCCCCCGGCACCGGAGCAGCCTTGGATCGCTTCGTGGAAGATACCCGTGGGCTCCGGCCATTCCTCACCCATCATTTCCGGCCAAACGGTATGCTTCCTTGATGAACAGGACGGTCAGGAAGTGGCCCACGCGATCGAACTGGCCACAGGCAAAAGCATTTGGGCCAAGCCCTTCTCCCGTGCCTCGGGCGATGAATGGGGCTCCGGACCAAGATCCACTCCGTTCGCCGATTCGGACAGCCTTTATGTGCAAAGCTGCGTGGGTCAGTTTGCGCGCTTGAACCTGAAGGATGGATCAGTGGTCTGGCAGACCAGTTTCGAGAAGGATTTTGATGTGCCCTTCCTCGGAAGCAAGGCTGGCGAAGGCACAGCGAGCCGCCGGGGTAACAATGGATCAGGCTTGGTCATCGATGACCTCGTGATTGTACCGGTTGGCAAAACCGAGGGGGCCACCCTGGTGGCTTTTTCAAAAAGCGACGGCAAGATTCGTTGGAAAACCGGGAATGAGGAGGCTGCCTATTCGTCCCTGATCACTGCTGATCTGGCCGGACGCGCCGTGGTGATAGGGTTAATGGCTGATTCATTGATGATTGTGGACCGTGTCTCCGGACAGCTATTGGCGAAACAGCCATTGAAAACAAATGCCAAGAGGCACGCAGCCTCGCCCGTGGTGATCGGAAATACGGTGGTAGTTAACTCGCACACGTTCGGAACTATTGCTTTTGAGGCGTCAGGTGATGCCGCGGCCTTCAAATTCATTGAGAAATGGCGCAACACGGATGCGAAAGTGAACCTGGCCACTTACGTGTCTTATGGTGGCTCGCTTTTCAATCAAGGCGCCCAGCACGACTTCATCTGTCTGGATGCCGCCACTGGCAAACAACGCTGGTCTCTGCCTAATTTTGGGAAGGAATATTCAAGCTCCATACTTGCGGGGAAAAATCTGATCGTCCTGACCGATTTAGGGGAACTCGTTTGGTTCGCGGCCACAACAGATTTGCCTGGGTCTGTACAGCGAAGGCAGCTCACTGGAAAGACGTGGTCGCACCCCGCTGTCTCCGGCAAGTGGTTGGTGGTACGGGACCCGCGTGAGTTGGCGGCCTACCTCCTGCAATAACTGGGTTTAGTTTGCCGATGGATCATCCGGCGACTCTGCGAGCAACTTGTGTTCCCAGCCTTTTGTAAGAAGGATTTTCTTCCACAATTCGCCCACTGATTCCTCAAAAACCAAGTCGGCCGAGGCAGGGTGAGTCAGCCATGAACCACGCGCCATCTCGCCCTCCAACTGTTTGGGCCCCCATCCGGCATAACCGCCAAAAACCCGTACTCGCTGAGTGGTCGTCGGGGATTCGCTCAACCCGGCCAGATCCTCAAGAGACCGGCCCATTTGGAGATTGGCTATGACGTTGGCGTTTAGGAGGAAATTGTCGGAATAAAGATAGCTCACCTCGGTCTCGGCGACAGGTCCGCCAAGGAAAAGTGGCTCCGACTGGAGGCCGGGAAGAATTTCCGCCGGCAAAACTTCACCCAAGGTGGAAGGGCTTGGCCGATTTAAAACCAACCCAAATGCCCCTTCCTCGGTATGGCTGCAGATGAGAATGACAGTGCGGTGAAAGTAGGAGCCCCGTAAAAGGCCGCCATCCAAAAGCAATTTTCCCCTTAAACTTTGGTGCATTGGCTCTCTTTCTTTATTCGGTCCGCCACAAGCTCAGTATTAACCCAATCTGCAATAGACCGGCTTGCCTGACAACTCTATAGGTTATGTGGCCCGTCGAGCGCATCGACGACGTTCAGCAAAACGCCTCCCGAAGGAGGCGTTGCCAGCTGGGTATCCAGAAGTCTGGATTGGCTTAGGCCTTGGGGGCTTTCACGACAGGCTTCTTCCCCTCGCTTGGGGCACCCTCGGTTTTGTACGAGGCGTAGTAGCGATTCTGATAATAGTAATAGCTGTAGTAGTAGGAATCCCGGCCTTCGAAATCGATGTCGTTGATGACCGTGCCGACGATGAAAATGCCGGAATTCTGAACCCGTTGAACCGATTTACGGGCGTGTTCGCGGCGGATTTTGTTGAACTTGGTCACAAAAACAAGCCCATCGGCCTTCGCTCCGATAACAAGAGGATCGCTCACGGCCGAGATCGGGGGACAGTCAAGGACCACGCGGTCGTATTTTTTCCGCACTTCGTCAAGGAATTGGGCCATGCGGGGGGAACCAATCAATTCGGATGGGGATGTTGGGACAGCACCGCAACAAATGGCGTCCAGATTGGGCACCTCGGTGGTGTGGATCAAACCGTCAATTTTTTCGACGTCCTTCGAGAGATAAGACGACAGACCAATCGGACTGTGCAATTGGAAGGCCTTATGCACGGAGGGGCGGCGCAAGTCAGCATCCACCAACAAAGTCTTCAGGCCGGTTTGGGCAAAAACGATGGCGAGGTTGGAGGCCACCAGCGATTTTCCTTCGGAGGGAATAGTGCTGGAGATGGCAAGAACACGATATTTATCAGCCTTGGGCATCAGCGACAGAGTGGCCCGGATGGTGCGAAAGCCTTCGGAGGCGTTGGATTGCTGGTGCAGATGGGCCTGGAGATCCCGTTCCACCACACTGTTGGTCTTGATGTTTGGAACGTATCCCAGAAAAGGAATGCGGAGATAGGTTTCAATATCATCCTGGCTCTTGACCGAGTCATCCAGATAGCTGACAAAGAAAGCGAGCGCAACGGCCACCATTACTCCGCCAATAATTCCCAGACCGATGGTGATGATCACACGCGGTTTCACCGGGTTAATCGGCTTGGAAGCATCGTCCACAACCCGCATGTTGTTGCTGGCAAGGCGACTCATTAACTGGGTCTCCTTAAGGCGGACCAAGACACTGCTGTAGATGGTCTTGTTATTGTCAGCCTCACGCTTAAGCATGCCGTACTGAATGCGCAACTGATTCAGGGCAAGTTGCTTTTTTTCTTCGGCGTTCACCAGCTTGCTCAATTCCTCCTCCTGCTTCCTTGCGATTTGCGCTGAATTACGGAGAGTTTCCAGCACGGTCTCGGACTCGCGCTGCATGTTTTCCTTAAGATTGGCCAATTCGCTGCGAGCTTGAATGACAGTGGGGTGCTTGTCACGATACCGTTTTAATAAGGACGCCAATGAGGCCTCCCTGACAGCAACTTCCTGACGCAACCGTTGGACCGTAACGCTTTCTGCAATCTGCGGAATACTCTCAAGAGGCTTGCCGCTGTTCAAAATGGTATCAATTTCGGAAATGAGGCGTTCCGCTTGGATGGCCATGCTGGCAGCCCTTGAAAAATCGGCCTTGGCCTGCATCAAGCCTTGTCGGACGATGTTTTCACCCTCTTCAAGCGATACTTCGTTGTAATTGGTCAGATACCTATGAAGCGCGGAATCAGCTTCTTGGACCGTGCCTTTGGTATCTTTAGCCTGAGTCTCCAGCCAAGTCACAGCGTCGAAAGAGGATTTGAGCTTTTGATTCAAATTATCGTCAATGAAGGTTTTGACGATGGTGTTGGCAATTTGAGCCGCCTTTTCGGCGTCAGGATGCTCCACACGTACATCCACCAGACGGCTCAGTCGCACCGGGGCGATGGTGACATCTTTGGAAAGAGCCAAAGGAATATCCAGACTCGCCGAGTAACGGGGGTCAGTGTCGAGCCTGAGGGTCTTGATCACTGACTCCATGAGTGTTCGGCTCTGGAGGTTTTTGTACTGGGTGGTCAGGTAGTCCAGCTCGCGGCCTTCCATGGAAAACACATCCTTCAAGTTCAGGACGTTCTCCGATTCGCGATTAATCTGGATTCGAGCCGTGGCCAGATAAATTCTTTGGGCACGGAAAAGATAGATCGCATCCAGCAGAAGGATCAGAGCCAAAGCGGTGAGAGCCAGCCAACGTCGCTCGATGATTACATGCCAATAATGGCGGAGTGAAAAGTTAGCGGCCTCGTTCTGTGAGCCGCCGGCGGAGTTGGGGTTCGCTGGAGTAGCTGAATTGGTGGGCATTTGCTTAAAAAAGTTTTTCGATCGTCTGGATAATGTCACCCGGCTCCACGTAAACAATCTTGGACGGGTCGGTTACCTTCTTCAATTCCTCTATGCTGAATGTCTGGGTCTTGCCCGCATGGGTGAATTGGATTTTGTTTTCATTGGCCAATTTGGTCAGCCCTCCAGCCCTGCCGATCACATCCATAATAGTCAGCTTTTGTTCTCCTGGCAGAATCACAGTTCCCGGTCGGTTAACCGGCCCAAGGACCGAGGCCTCACGAGCCCGATATTCTTTGACCGATACCATCACGGTTGGATCAACCAGATAATCCCTGTCCAGCAATTCCCTGAGCAGCGTCTCAATCTCAACCGTGGTCTTTCCTTTAACCTCCACGTTGGTCAACCAGGCGAAAGTGACGGTGCCGCTGCTGCTGACCCGGCATTCTCGGTTCAAATCCTTCTCGCCCACCACATCAATCAGGATGACATCCTGCGGCCCGATCTTGTAGTCGCTATTGTCCTCGGCCCCCATCGCGCGCCCGCACAGGCACAATGCAAGCAGAACTCCTGTTGTCCAATTTTTCATCGCGGTCATAAATTAATATCCGATGTTCACCCCTACCGTCACTCTGTTCAAGTTGTAATCGGTCACGGTCTTCAGATCACTCTGGAACCATTGCATGCTGTAACCGGCAAAACCCACCAGCCAGGGGCGGAAATTGTAGAGCATGGTGAGACTGCCATCAAAAAGATTGTCATTACGCTCTTTAAACGAAGAGTTGGGCTCGAAGGCAGAGAAACTGTAACCAAGATTCAAACTAAGCACCGCCTTGCCCGATCCTCCCAAAATTTGCCTCGCAATAAAATGGACGGAGTCCAGGACCAGGGATGTCCGGGTATACTCGACGGAAACCTGCTGAGAGCGTTGATAAGTAAGGATCAACAAGGATCGCTCGGTCAACTGTTCACTGACATCCACTTCAACCACAGGAGAGGAAAGTCCCTCATTTGCTCCAGCTTGGGCAGTGGAACCTGCATCGTCAAACTGGCGTGTTTCATAGCCCACCTTTAAGGTTCCAGTCAGTTTTTCCGTGAAATCGCCGCGAGCACCGATAAATGCACCGCCAAACGTGGCGGTGGGAGGCTTGGGGGCGGTGGATGAATTGATCTCCAAGTCTGTTTGGCCATAATACACTTCTCCGAAAAGGCGCACCTTGGCAAAAGCGGCGTATTCAGCACCAAGCGTTCCACGCAAGGTGAATGTATCGTAAAGTGAAAGATTCTTATCGTAATCAACCCGGGCATTTGAAAGGCCGAGATAAGCCCGTGTCTTTCCAGTCAGCCGATATCCTACCGTGTAATTGTCATACATGGCGTTACGGTCAACAACTGTGCGTCCGGTACTGATGCCGCCTCCAAGGGGGCTTGAAAGCATCTCATAACTATCACTCCCCTCGATTGAAACTTTCGCTCCGTCGTAAAAAAGCTTGGTCGCGAAGCGGTTCTGGGAGGCGTCGAGATGGGTTTGATCGGCGTAGAATACTTGATCGTGGCGGAAGCTGACGTTGAAGTAATTGCCGTCCACCTGGCCCAATTGCGCTTTTAGACCGGGAGTAACCGTGGAAATGAGGTCGCTGGTGGCTCCTTTGTCTTGAAAGTAAACGTTGTCGTTAAACGTTTCATTTGCCTCAAAAAGCGGGCGCAAAGTGATCCTGCCGACCTTATAAATAAGGTAATCAGTCGAATCGCCCGCCCGAACCGATGTCAAAGCACCGAAGGCCAAACTCAATACTCCACCCCAGCCCACGAAACGAGCGGATTTGGCAACACACTTAATCTTCATACAGAATGGAACATTCCAGCTTAGAGCCGCGTCATGCGGGCGAAATCATCCTCCTTGAGACACCCACTACACCCGACAAGCGAGTGGGATACAAGGAAAAGCGGAATTGAGATTGGCATCGCGGCACCGTCAGCTATTTTGATGAGCATGGAAATTAAGACATTCAATCCCCCCGGAGCACCACCAGTAGTCGGCCCTTATAGCCATTTGGTCTGCGCAGGAGGATTTTGCTTCTGTTCAGGCCAGATCCCTCTTGACCCCAAAACGGGGGATGTCGTTGTAGGAGGGATAGATGCACAAACCACACAGGTGATGGAAAATATCGGCACAATTCTGAGCACAGTGAGATTGGGGTTCACCCAGGTAGTTAGGGCAACAATCTATCTCGTTGACCTTCAAGACTTTGCCATTGTTAATCAAATTTACGCAAAGTATTTTACAAACCACCTTCCAGCGAGATCAACAGTACAAGTGGCGGCGTTACCGAAGGGGGTAAGAATCGAAATCGAAGTCACGGCAATAAATGCCGATTTGTAACAAGGAAACAACGAAATGCACTTGACGATATTTCTCAAGTGGTTCAAACTCTCGACGATAAGAACAGGAGCCGGTCAGAAGTTCGTAAACGAAAACGATTTTTAGGACATATGAAGCAGTCATCGCACATTACCAAAGTTGGAGCCATTGCAGGCGCCATTATCACTCTGAGCATGCCAGCGTTTGGTGCTGTCGTTTACGACAACAGCAACTCGCTAAACTATCAAGGCCGTACCTCCATCACCTCGGATAAAACCGTAGGTGACGAAATCACGCTCGCGGGCACTGCTCGCACAGTCACCACCTTTGATTTCAGCTATTTTCTTTCCGCAGCTCCGAGCGGCAATGAAACAGCAGTGGTTAAATTTTTCGCGAATGATGGTGCCTCCGGCAAACCTGGCACATTGCTGTACTTCAGCCCCAGCTTTGGCTTGGAACCAAGCCCTACCGGTATCAACAGCATCAACATTAGCGACCTAACGGTATCAGTGCCTGATACTTTCACATGGGCCGTGACATTCAGCGGACTTTCTGGCGGCGAAGAAGCAGGATTGGTTCATTATTTTGGGCCTTCTGTTGGTTCAAGCGCAGCTGACCACTGGGAAGGTACAGATGATGCAAATCTCGGCCTGTTCAATACAGGGTCTGGATTCTCCGACAATTTTGCAGCTAAAGTTCAGGCGGTGCCTGAACCCACAACTTTGGCTCTTCTGAGCGTTGGCGCAGCAGGCCTGTTCATGGCAGCCCGCCGCCGCAAAGCTTAATTAAGTTTTTAACATCCAAAAGCGCAGAACCCTAAAAGTTCTGCGTTTTTTTCTTTTGCGCACACTTAAAAGAATCAGGTTCCTCCAGATATGGAATCGATCGAATCGAAATATCGCGTTGACACCTATCGGCACACTACTTAATTTCTACCAGTAAATACTGTGCACGCGCCCCGAATTTACGGTTCGGGGCTTTTTATTGCCTGCGCGCGATTAATTTTATGGCGAATACAATTTTGGTCGGGGCCCAATGGGGCGATGAGGGAAAAGGGAAAATCATCGACGTGCTCACCGAGCAGGCGGATATCGTGGTCCGTACTCAGGGGGGGAATAACGCCGGTCATACGGTTTTCATAGGGCCTCAGAAATACGTGCTCCACCTAATCCCCTCGGGCATTCTCCGCCCGAATAAGACCTGCGTGATTGGCAACGGCGTGGTGGTTGATCCGGTTTCACTGCGCTCTGAGATTGAGGGTCTCCTCAAGCTGAACATCAATGTCAACGGCAACCTGCTGCTCAGCGAGACGGCCCACGTTGTTTTCCCCTACCATCGCGAATTGGACGGACAGCGTGAGGCACGCAAGGGTAAAAACAAAATCGGGACCACCAAACGTGGCATAGGCCCCGCCTACGGGGATAAAGCGGCACGCACCGGTCTGCGCGTTATCGATCTCATCCATGCCACGCGTTTTGAATCGGCCTTGCGCCAGCGGATTGAGGAGAACAACGAGGTCCTAAAAGCGTTTGGGGCCGCGCCTCTCGAATTTGGCCCAATCCACGAAGCCTATAGCGCGGCGGGGGAATTCCTAAAACCATTCGTCCTGAACACTGTCACGTATTTGCACGAAGCTGTTCAGCGCAAAGCCAACATTCTCTTCGAGGGAGCACAAGGGACATTCCTTGATATTGATCACGGAACCTATCCATTCGTCACCTCCTCGAACACGACCTCCGGCGGGGCCTGCACCGGTTCAGGCGTGCCTCCCAACCGCATGGATCGAGTAGTCGGGGTGATGAAAGCGTACACCACCCGTGTCGGCGAGGGTCCCCTGCCCACCGAACACGCGGAGATCTCGGACATGCTGCATGGCATGGGCCGGGAATTTGGCTCCACAACCGGACGCGCCCGGCGTTGCGGCTGGTTCGACTCAGTGGCCACACGCCATGCCACCATGGTCAATGGCATTGACGAATTTGCCGTCACCAACCTTGACGGTTTGGATTCGCTTGCCAGCATCAAGGTTTGCACAGGCTACAAATGTGGTGACCGCACTTTGGACCACATTCCCAACGACATTGAAGACTTTGCGCGTTGCGAGGCGGTCTATCGTGATTTTCCCGGCTGGCAAACGCCGACTGAAGCCATTACCAAGTGGTCCGACATGCCTGCCAAAGCAAAAGAGTACCTGCATGCCATCACTGATCTAAGCGGGGCAAAACTGACAATCGCCTCGGTGGGGCCGGCCCGCGAACAGACCATTTTCCTCTGAGTCACGAGCCCCACGGGCTCGTCAGGACATGAGCACGCCCCATCTTTCAGCATCGGCGCAGGCGAACCTTCCGACCCACCTCGCAGTCATCATGGATGGCAACGGGCGATGGGCCAAGGAACGGCACCTGCCCAGAGTGGAAGGGCACCGCCACGGCGTGGAATCAGTCCGCACTATGGTCCGAGCCTGCGGCGAAATCGGCATCAAGTATCTCACGCTCTATGCGTTTTCAGTGGAGAACTGGAACCGCCCAAAGGACGAGGTGGATACTTTGATGAAGTATCTGGCCCGTTTTTTGAAAAATGAGATCGGCGAATTGAACCGGAGCAACGTTCGCCTTGAGGTCATTGGGCAGATTTACCGGCTGCCCGAGTTTGTCCAAACACAGCTAAAGAAAACCCAGGCCGCTCTGGCGCGAAATAACGGGCTGACGCTGATCCTCGCCTTAAGCTACGGCGGACGCACCGAGATCATTGAAGCCACGCGCGCCATTGCAACCAAGGTAAAGGAAGGCAAACTCGAGCCTGAGGAGATCAACGAGCAACTGATCAGCCAACACTTGTACACGCGACACCTGCCCGATCCTGACCTGCTCATTCGCACCAGCGGAGAAATGCGCATCAGCAATTTTCTACTGTGGCAGATTTCCTACACTGAGCTGGTCATCGTCCCCACACTTTGGCCCGACTTCCGCAAGCCACAACTCTACGACGCTCTTGAGGAATACACGCGCCGCCATCGGCGCTTCGGCGGACTGTAGTCGCTTTCTGGAAGATGTTAGGATGGAAGTTTTGCCATTTGAGCATTGAATGCTCCGATTGCATGGAAAAACCCCTCGACACACGCGCAGCTTCGTTGAGAGGAATTCCTTGGATTCAAAACAGAGGCAATCGCTTCAAGGTCCTTAACAACCTCAATCCTTGCTCTGATATACGCGGACAAAATCAACGTACATATCAGCCAAACCATGATACCGGGACAAATCGACAGGCCAACCGCCGCCTGTGGCCAGGTTGATCATGAAGAACATTGGCTGCTCCTTGGAGAGGGGAAGCGTGGCGTGGCGACCCACTTTGATATTGTCGCAATAATAGAACGTGTCGGTCGTGGTTACTTTGCAACCGTAGGTGTGAAACGTTTCAAACCAGGTTGAGGGGATGCCAAACTTTTTCATGCGAACGGGATTGTGCATGGCTTCAAATGCGCCTTTCTCCACGGCTTTGCCCGCTTCACCCTGCTGCCAGCAATGAGGGGTAACCATATAGCCGTCGAAAGAATTGGGTGTGTGCGGACCTTCTCCTCCGTAGGCTTCGATGACATCCAACTCGTCGCAAGGCACCTTGATGCCCTTGATATACTCAGTCATGTAATCGGTCATGAGCCAGAAGGCCGGCCATGTTCCAATGGCGTTTGGCCCCATGAAACGGCATTCAAAGTAACAGGGGGCCTTGGCCGTGACACCGCTGGCATCATCCTTCATTGAGGAAATGAGGCCGGAACTCTGGGCTTTTTCGCTCGCCCTGATTCGTAGGTACGAATCAACCTGAAGAAAGGGATTGTTGGGTTTTTCAAAACTGGTGAATCGAAGCGTACTGAAGTCCTGGGAGCCGCCCGGCGGTTTATGGTCGTAGTAGGTGGCTTTGGGATTGGTCCCAGAAATGCAGGGTGGCGTCTCGAAGTCATCGGCGAAGACCAGGGACATGCCGTTCGCCCCCGGAGGCGGATTTCGAGGCAAACCTTCGTTCCAAGAGATGCCGCCCTTGTTGTAAAGTTGCAGATAGCAGTTGTCTCGGGTGGCACCATTTCCCGCACTGATCCGCACCGTAATGGGGCCATGCGGATAGTGATTGGCTGGGAAAGTGAAGGAACCGTGTCCATCCGCATCAAGTGCAACGGTGGCAATCAAGGAGTCGCCACCGAAAGCGCCACCCTGCTTCCAACACTTGGCGGTCACGCTCTTAAAGCCAGCGGCGGACAGCGTGACGGTGGTGTTGCCGTTCACCTCAGAGCAATACTCTGGCGAAAGCACGGACACTCGAAGCCCCGCCTTTTCAACGAGCTTCTCGAAGTCAGCGCTGATGGAATCGAAGAACAGATCGCCCTCGGCGGCCAATTGCTTGCCATGATCAGTAGGCTGGCTGACGGTGAAGGTAATGTCGCTGATGGGATAATCGATCCTCCCATTTTTATCACCACCCCAAGTTTCATGGCCCGAAGCGAGATCGATGGAGACTTCTTTCCAACCTGTGAAATCGATAATCCCAGCCTGGCCTGAACTTTTGCTGTACTGATGGGTTTCACCGCTGGCATCAGTCACCCGCACGCCGTACGGACACCTCGAGTTGTCCCCCATGAGCCAGAATCGCAGCGTGTACAGGTTTTTTTGAATTTCGACTTTATTGGGTATCCCCACGTACTGGTACTGCCCTGTGTCGAGGAAATGGTAATGCAGCTTCAAAGCCTGCTGCCCATCGTGTGGTTGGAGGGCTGATAACTGAACCGAGGCGTTCTCGTTGGGGATGTTGACCACCCATACGGTGGGCAGAGGAGATGCCTTCTCGAAGTCCTGGATCATTACTGGCATGGCCGCTCGGGCCGACACAATTCCAAGGACCAAAAGAATGCCAAAGATTCCTTTTATTTGCATGTTCAACCTTAACTCGACTTTCAAGGCGTCTCGGACGATGTGAGTTTCCACGATTTCCAACTGGAGGGTGAAACACCCATTCAGCCATGTCGAGGTTGAAGGACTCGTGCGTCAGATTTGAAGGCATCTCAATTTTTGATCGTCCGATCAACACGGTAGGAAACAGGGGATTAAGCATTTTAACCCCGGATTTCTAAGATGGGCACGGATGGGGATGGGAAAAGGAACTTAAATCACGCAGACCACCTAGAGCTTTCATCCCACGCTCGCTTTAGCCATGGGGTTTGGGCAGGATGGGCTCTCGTAACTTGAATGTGGCGCGCGCGTAAATTTTATCGGGGGGAAGGGTTGGCCATTGGCACAGCCATTTTGCTGTTGCTGTTGAGCATTTCCTCGAATCTGCTCAAGCCGTGGCCGATGGCGCTGATTATTGATTGCCTGTTGGGAGGAAAACCGCTGCCGGCATGGGTGTCCGACTCCATCCGCGCCTGGCCGATCAGCACCCAACTGGCTGCGCTCGCGTTCTCGACGCTGGTGTTGCACGGGGTGCAGTCGGTGCTTTCCGCGCTGCAAAACAATTTGGCGATTCGCATCGGGCTGCGTGGTCTGGCCCGGATGCGTCAGGCGCTATTCGACAAACTGCAATCGCTATCCCTGCGTTATTATCAATTGCGGAACCAGGGGGATCTGATCTACCGGGCAACGTGGGACACCTACGCCGTGCAGACGCTTTTTCAGCAGGGGGTGGTGACGTTCTTGAGCGCGATTTTGACGTTGGGGGTGATGCTGGTGGTGATGTGGAAGATGAGCATCACACTTACCCTGGTGGGAGTGGCTCTGATGCCGCTTCTCCTTCTGGTGATGGCTTGGTTCTCGGCCCGGATGAAACAACGCAGCCTCCTCTCCCACAGCTCGGAAAGCGCTGTGTCCACCTCGGTGCAACAGTCCATTGCCAACATCGCACTCACCCAAAGCTACACTCGCGAAAAATTTGAGTCCGGGCGATTTGCCGAACTCGTGGCCCAGGCTTTCAAGGTCCGCGCCGAGCAGCACCGTTTTGAAGTGGTGTACTGGCTGGTGGTCGGACTTATTTTTGGGGTGGGCACCGCTGCGGTGGTCTGGTTTGGGGGACGACAAGTGCTCTGGGGACAAATCACCACGGGTCAATTGTTGGTGTTCCTGGCTTATCTGGCCCAATGGTATGATCCGCTCAATCAGCTTTCGCATGTGAGCGCCACCACGTCTGATGCTTCGGCCGGATTGCACCGCGTGATGGAGGTTCTTGAAAGCGAGGAGTCTGTGGATGACCCCTCCCATGTAAAAGCGGCCTCCAATGTAAGAGGGGATCTAGTGTTCGAGAACGTCTCCTTCGGCTTTGAAGCGACGCGCAAGGTGGTGGATTCGCTTTCTTTCTCTCTCAAAGCGGGTTCCACGCTCGCTTTGATTGGCCCCAGCGGTGCGGGCAAGACCACCCTGCTCCACCTGGTTCCCCGCTTTTATGATCCCACCATGGGCAGGGTGTTGCTCGATGGAGTGGATATAAAGGAATGGTGTGTGGCAGACTTGCGCCAGCATGTGGCGGTGGTCATGCAGGAACCGGTGCTTTTACCCGGTACCATCGCGGACAATATCGCCTACGGAAAACCGGGTGCAACACCCAAGGAAATCGAGGAAGCCGCCCGTTCCGCGCACGCCCACGAATTCATTCTTCGCCAGTCCAATGGCTACGGGACGGTGGTCGGAGATGGGGCGGGACGGTTGAGCGTGGGAGAACGTCAACGCATCAATCTGGCTCGCGCCTTCCTTAAAAATGCGCCCATACTTTTACTCGACGAACCGACCAGCGCGCTGGACGGCGAAAGCGAACGGCTGGTGGTTGAATCAATTGAAAGGCTGATGGTCGGGCGCACGGTCATCATGGTGGCCCATCGCCTATCCACCATTCGGGGCGTGGACCACATCATGGTGTTGGACCAAGGCCGCATTGTTCAACAGGGCACCCATGATGAGTTGCTGGCCATGGAGGGCTTCTATCGCCGCATCCAGACCAACAAACCCACAACTCCCGCAGCGCAGGGTTTCGAGATAAAGTAAACCGGGGATCTCTGCAAGAGTAGGGGTGCGCATTTCACTGTATTGATGGTTTGCGGACGCAGGGAGTCCGACTCGAATCTGCCGAATACTAACCACTCCGCCGCGGCCAAAGGATGGTTCTATTGTCCCCGCTGACAGCCAGATCTCAGAGATCAAGAGGCACTCTTTCAGCCTTGTGGATTTTAACAAAAGTTGTTTCGCGGATGTAAAGAGGCTCGTGCCAGGAGTCGACGGGAGGCAACGCAGCGAGATGGATCAAACTCGCCAAAATTGCGGCCGAGGGCAGCATTTCAACAGCCTTCGGAATGGAAGTCGACAAGCCCGGACCCATCACTGATTGCTGAGGGTATTCGAGCAAAGAAGGCAGGTTTAAAATGGTGATCGGACCCTTCGCAAAAACACCTTCTTCGCCACAAGTAAAGGTTTGAGCATAGAACTCAGCGCGGTGGGCATCGCTCGCGATGGTGATTTCGCCGCGGGCACCAGCATTCCATGCCTGCCAGGCCAATAAAGTGTGGGTGCTTAGTCCATAGACAGGGATGGCACTGCCCAAATTCCAACCCACCATCAGTGCTAGAGCCGAGCGAATGCCGGTGTACGAACCGGGCCCCAAGCCAACGATTGCTGAATCCACTTGCGAGGCCGCAATTTCAGCCGCCTGCAAAAGCCTTGCCACCACACTCGCAGCTGAGATGCCGCGAACGGAGGATTCCTCGATGCTGGCCAAAATTCCACCATCAGCCGGATTGCGAATGGCCAAACTGCGACGGTCGGTGCTGAATTCAAGGGCAAGAATCATGGAAAATGATGGTGCGAGTTTCGTCTGCGCCGGTTCTAAACTCAACCAGCTTTACTGGCATTTGGAGGCGGGCGGGCGCCAGTTCGCGCCAGCGTTCAAACCATTCCACGAGAGTAATCGCATCGCGCGAACACATTACCTCATCCAATCCTGCACTAAGCAGCTGGGCCGTCGTCTCCAGTCGATAAAGATCCAAATGGTTCAGCGGGATGCGGCCGGAGTGATACTGGTGGCAGAGAGCAAATGTGGGGGACTGAACCCGATCCGTCACGCCCAGCGCCGCGGCAACACCCTTGGAAAAATGCGTCTTGCCCGCGCCGAGATCTCCCACCAACCCAACTATATCACCAGGAACAAGAGATAAAGCGTAGCGACCGCCGATCTCCAGGGTTTCACTCGGATTGCGCGAAATGATCGTATCCATGTTGCGGCATTGGTTTGGTGCCCATTTTGCTTTTAAGCCGAAGACCCGGGAGGGAAGTCACGCGCCCCACGCAGCTCAGGTTTAGCTCAGGGAATTGAATGCGCCACGCATCCGATACCGATACCGCCAGACGACTTGGCAGAGTGAAGAGCAGCTCAAAATCCTCTCCATCGGTGAGAGCCGCGAGCAAGGGCGGTTTTGCAGCGGATCCCGCCTTGGCCCTTAACTGGGCCTCGCGGCTGATGGGTATGGCGTCGGACAATAAATCCGCACCGACTAAACTCGCCCTAAGAATGTGAGGCAGATCCCCCGCCAACCCATCGCTGATGTCCATCAGTGCATGGATTTTAAAATTTTCAGCCAACCAGCGGCCTTCTGCGAGCCTTGGCTCAAAATCGAGGTGCTTGCCACTAAGGGATCCACCCAATTTTCCGGTGACAAATATGGCATCCCCCACCTTGGCGTGAGATCGCAACAAGAGCCTTCCTCGAGGAATACTGCCTAGCAACGAAACTGAAATAATGATGCCACCCTCGTTGCGAGTTGTTTCACCGCCCACGACAGCCACACCGAAACGGCGAGCCAACGCGTTGATGCCAGCGTAAACCCCAAGGATGTACTTTGGATCAAAATTCAATGGCAAACCCAGGGTAACTACCGCAGCTACGGGAGTTCCGGCCATGGCGGCAATATCACTCAGACATCGAGCCAGAGCCTTGTGACCCACTCGCTCGGCCTCGGTGGAGACTTCGAAATGAACCCCCTGCACCACGGCATCGGTTTTAAAAAGAGTGAGCGACTGAGGATCACCCATATCGAGAACCGCGCAGTCATCGCCTGCGCCGACAACCACCTGATCGTTGGAAGCAAGGCCGGGAATTATTTCCCGAATCAAATCGAATTCCGTCATGAGAATCAGGACTTATAGACCACCACGTAAAAGAAATTGGCCGCATTAAAACAAGCGTGAGCGAAAATAGGAGCAATGATCGTCCCAGTCGTCTCATACAAGAGGCAAAGGACCACTGCCAAAACCATCAGAGGAACAAAAGTCATGGCGTTCCAATGGATGGCAGCAAACAAAATCGAACTCGCCCAAATGGCGGCTTTGCGCGGATAGAAACGCTTTATGGATGTATATAAAATACCACGGAAGACCAATTCCTCAAAAATCGGGGCGAACACCACAGCAACCAGTCCAAAATAGGCAAGCTGCCCCACGTTCTGGGTCTGTTGCAGAAGTTCGATCGATGACTGAATCTTGGCGGAACCATCAAACCACTCAAGTATCCTACCTGAAAGGAGATTCAGCGACCACGAAACAGGCAGCATGAGGAC
The DNA here is from genome assembly GCA_025359965.1 of Pedosphaera sp. Classification (GTDB taxonomy): domain Bacteria; phylum Verrucomicrobiota; class Verrucomicrobiia; order Limisphaerales; family SXQI01; genus SXQI01. Next base: position 554 of record JANYDC010000059.1, on the reverse strand, counting down.
AGCCATAAACCATCCCAGCAACAATGCCCTGATGACGCCGCTCTTCTGAAAACCAAATGCGTCGCTCCAACTCATACCATGCTGCTTCAAAAACACATTGATCAACAGGAGTCCCACACCGTGAGCGGTCAGGGTACCGGTTAGGGCAAGCAAAACAGAAACGCGATCATCAGCGTTGGCCCCACGCGCACTGGAGTAACCTCTGACAATGATAAAACTCAATGACACGCAGGCACAAAGTCCTGCGATAAGACGCAGAACCAAATGCAGTTGCCATGGTTTTTCTTTGAGCACGGGCAAATCCTAGTGGGTGCCGTAAAAATGGAAAGCCTCCGTTGCTCAGATCTGGACAAATGTATTCAACTCCCGCTACCAAGAAGTGATAAGCCCAAAGTAGCAACTAAGCCTTAAGCTTAAGGGCACTTCCAAAAATGGCATGTTTTAAAAGCAGGCTATCCTAAAGGCACATTTGGAACCCGCATAGGTTGTTGGCCCGCCCGTTTGAATGGAGCGGTTGCAGGTTGAGTGGTGCATCCAGAACCTCTCGTTGCCAA
>JANYDC010000055.1 GCA_025359965.1 Pedosphaera sp. | reverse complement strand
CAATGTTGAACGCGCCCTTGTTCCCCTTCACGAAATTGACCAGAACGCGGCCACCTTCAGCCTTCAGGCTGGCACCCTTGGGGAGACCAGTCGCCGTGACCACAGTCACTTTATCCCCTGAGGTAACAGTCACGCTTGATCCATCGGATTTCGCCAGACCGCCCTCGACATCCGCAACCAGCAGCGTGATGGCCTTGGCAACTTTTCCGAGTTCAAAAGAACGCACAAAACCAACCTGTCCATCAGCGGCAACACTACCGGGTTGCTCAGCGATTTTCGTGCCGGCCACCGTATAGGTGAAGACGGTGTCCATGCCGGAAACGTAAAGCCCATCCCAACGTTGGACGGAAGCAGGCAACGCTCCGTAAGGCTCGGCACGGGGATCCTTGAATGCTTCACCGGTCAGCACCCAGCCGGGAACCATCGGTGTGCCGAATTTTTGATCGCCATCGATCTTGGGGTGCCCACCGTGACCACCATCAAAGGCGACGCCAAAAGTCGTGATATAACTGCCTGACCATCCCGCTGCGTAACGGAGCAACTCAGTGTCAAACAATATGCTTTCGCCATTGCCGACACGAACGGCCAGTCCTTTCATGGCAACATTCTTGACATAACCTGTGGCGCTGATACACGCGCCTTGGAACGGAAAGTCCTCCTGCAAAAGAGGGTTTTTCTTGGTTTCCTGGGCGTTTAGCGTCACCGATGCCAGCACAAGGCTGGTCACCGACAAGACGGAAGAAGCCCAACGAGGCCAGACAAAAGACCGGCGGACGGGATTGGTCGACATTTCAGACATGGTCATGATCATCTCAGTTAAGCGGCCGCCCTCCTAAAATGGAGCAGGCCAAGCCGCGTGATTGGCAACCCGATTCAGACGCATAAGCAAAAGCCCCTATTCAAGTTATAGGGCGTCAAAAACAGATTTCGACTATATCGTCCCACCGCCGAATTGATTGTCAAGCGGAGCATAGGCCAAATCAGCGCGCTTTCTTGCTACAAACGGCACTTCGTTAAATCTCATTTTACTTTTCTAATGCTGTTTTGTTGTCTTCCTGCACTACTCTCATCACTAAACTGCAAATGCCATTTTGATTAACTCCCTCCGAAGCAACGTCGCCTTCATCCTTGCCGTCTCTCATCCACAAACAAGTGGTGAACGCACGCTGGATATGAGGCCACACACCAAGTAGGCTGAGGTGCAGTCAAATGAGTACACCACAAACCAAAGACTCAAGTCAGAGCCGGGAAACAAATTTTTCTCGTGGGTTTGAAAGGCAGTTTGAGGAAGGAAAGGTATGAGACCGAAAAGCTTGGGGGCCATCGCTCAATTTGTGGCCCAAGGCGATTCCTTTGACCGCTGCTTTTCAAATTTTCTTGATGAATTTTACGCGCTGCCGAATGCCTCGGCACTGGCCGATGAACCCGCGCTGCTCGCGCCCGAGTTGGGAAACCTTGGCGGCATTCAAAATGCCTACCTTGCGGCTGCGGCTGAAGAATTGGCTCGAAAATTCTCCCTGCCACAGCCCGAGTGGAAGTCAGCCACCAGTCGCCGCCTCCGCCGCCCTTGGTTCGCCTCTCCACTGGCTTCGTTACGCGCCGTGCTTCTACTTGAAAGCCCCTCTGGTTTCCGCTCACGCAATCTGTTTGTAAGCGAGAATGCCCTATCCCGCGCCTAATGAACCTGAAAAATCCAGGACAAGAGGAGGGCTTCCACCGAGTGGGCATCTCAGGGCCAGCACTGAATGATCAAGCAACTCAAAACACATTCGCGAGGAGTCTTCAGAAACTTATCACGCCGCAGTTGCTCGGAGACAAGGTCATGCCTTGGGAAGAATTCATGCGGCTGGCTTTGTATCATCCAGACTTGGGTTACTACTCAACCAAGCCACGAGTGGGCGCTCGTGGAGATTTCTTCACCAGCGTCTCAGTGGGCCCTCTGTTCGGGCAATTGTTGGCTGATTGGGCGGCCATGCGGCTTGGCGATCTGTCTGGGCCCGTGCAGGTGGTTGAAGCGGGAGCCGATCAGGGCTTGCTGGCCTCCGACGCGCTAGATCACTGGAGGGATCGCCATCCAAAGCTGTATGCCCGGTTGTCTTACCTTATTTTGGAACCACGCGAGGCTTCGCAGATCACTCAACAAGCGAAGCTCCAAACACACTCAGGCAAAGTGGTTTGGCACCAGCGCTTGGAGGATTTGGGCGACGGAACCGTGCGCGGCATTATTTGGTCCAATGAATTGCTGGACGCGTTTGCCGTCGAGGTTTGGCGATGGAATCAAACCGCACAACTATGGAACAAGCAGGGAGTCCGCCTGAAAAATGACCAATTGGAGTGGGCGTCCATCGAGGGCACCGCACGGGCTGCTGCGGATTTAAGTCCTTTTGCAGCAGGGCTGGCAGAAGTGTTGCAGGATGGTTTCCAGATGGAACGCCAAGTCGAGGCGATCCAGTGGTGGAAAACAGCTGCGCAAAAATTAAAGGCGGGCTGGCTGATGGCTGCTGATTACGGAGAGTCCGAATCCCATTTCTGGCAACCCGAGCGAAGCCAGGGGACCTTGCGCGGGTATCGGGAACACCGGGTCTGCGACCCCTTCACCGCAATCGACGGTGAAACCGATCTTACCACCACCGTTCATTTTGATCTGATCAGCGAAACCGGAAGCTCCGCCGGGCTTACAACGGAATATTACGGCCCGCAACGCCGCTTCTTGATGGATCAAGTGGCTGCTTCAAGCTTGGGAGGAAACACTCCTTTAGGAAGCGGACAAGCCCGTGCGCTGATAACTCTGACGAGCCCCGATCAGTTAGGCAACAAGTTCAAAATCCTGGTGCAGAAAAAAACGGAGTAGCGACCCGAAGGTCAGTACTCCGTTGAAAAAATCGATGTGCGCTTACGCCAGTTTGGCGATGGATTCGTCCATGGCCGCGTACAGCGTTTTCATGGTCGCCTCAGTCTCGTCGCCCATGTTGGAGACACGGAAGGTCGTCCCCTTGATTTTGCCATAGCCGCCATCAATCAGGAATCCGCGGTCTTTGACCAGTTTCTGGAACTTGGCGACGTCGATGGCGCGTCCGCCGGGCTTGGCTCCATTGTTGAAGCAGGTCAGCGTGACAGATTCAAAACCGGCCTCAGGGTACAGGGTCAGACCATGACCCGCACCCCAGGCGCGAGTCATTTTAGCCAACGCGAGATGACGAGCGAAACGGGCATCCAATCCTTCGGCAAAGAAATCATCCAGCTTGGAGGACAGCGCATAAATATGGCTGATGCTCGGAGTGCTGGGAGTCATGCTATCGGCAGCATTCTTTTGGAATTCGATGAAATCGAAATAATAACCGCGATCCTTAATGGTCGCTGCTTTGGCCAGTGCAGCAGGCGAGCAGGTGAAAACAGTCAGGCCGGGAGGCAGCGCGAACGCTTTTTGCGTGCCAGCCAGTAGCACATCAATACCGAGTTCATCGAACTTGATGGGCAGGGCCGACATGGAGCTCACTGCATCGATGATAAACATCACGTCCGGGAACTCTTTCTTTAATGCGGCAATCTCCGTCAACGGGCTCATGGTGCCTGTGGAGGTTTCGTTATGAATGAGAGTCAGGGCGTCGAATTCGCCTGTGGCAAGCTTGGCCCGGATCTGCTCGGCGCGAATAGGGCTGCCCCAATCCACCCGCAGACCTTCGGCGGCCTTGCCACAACGCTGGGCAACATCTAGCCATTTGTCGGAGAAGGCGCCCTTCATGCAGCACAGAACCTTTTTGGACACGAGGTTGCGCAGCGAGCCTTCCATCACTCCCCACGCGGAGGAGGTGGCCAAATACACCAACTGCTTGGTGAAAAGGAGACTCTGCAGTTGGGGTTGCATTTTGGCATAGAGGTCTTTGAACCCCTGCCCGCGATGACCTATCATCGGGGTGGCAAAAGCCCGAAAGGTTTTTTCGCTGACTTCGACCGGTCCGGGAATATGAAGTTTTACGTGTCCCATAAAAGTATGTGAAATTTTTCACAATCTCGTCCTGGAGGCAAGCTGAGTTTTAAGAAAAGGCGATTTTCTGGACGCTTCAAACTATTGGGGCATGCTTAAGGTATGTCGAAAAGAACCGTCATCCTGGCCACACGCAACAGGCACAAAGTCGAGGAACTCCGAATATTGCTGGGCGGCAACATGAATTGGCTCAACCTGGCGGATTTCCCAGAAGCTCCTGCGGTGGTGGAGGATGCCGATACTTTTGCCGGAAACGCAGCCAAGAAAGCAAAAGAACTGGCCGAGTATATTAGGTGTATCGGATACCCCATCACCGACGCTTTCGTGTTGGCCGATGACTCCGGGCTGGAAGTGGATGAGTTAAACGGCGCGCCAGGCGTTTACTCAGCGCGGTTTGCCTATCTCGAATCAGGCGAGCCTGGCAATGCTCCGGATACGTTGAACAATACCAAATTACTTAAGATGCTGGCGGACGTGCCCGAGGGAAAACGCACAGCACGGTTTCGTTGCGTGCTGGCATGGCAGGCTGTCGGCGATCTTCGCGCGCCACTTCCAGTCCACACGCTGTTTGAAGGAAAGTGCGAGGGAAACATTCTTTTCGCACCCCAAGGTGAGACGGGGTTTGGCTATGATCCTCTTTTTGTGCCCACCGGACATGGCCAATCTTTTGCCGAGCTCGGAGAGGAGATCAAAAACCACCTCAGCCACCGCGGGCAAGCCGCAAAACTGCTTGGGGCATGGTTAGCAGAGGAACTGTGAAGTTTGCTTTCACAGATTTGACCTGAGTGTTTCGCGCTTGTATGATCCCCCCATGAATCCACCCTCACCGGCGGCCACCTCAAGCGAGACTGTTCTCTACGCAGGTTCGCCACACGTGATGCTAAAGATCGGCTGGCTGATTCTGGCCGCTTTATTGTGTGCCGCCGGCGTCGGATTAGGCCTGAAATCCCATGTGGCTTTTTGGGGACTGACTGTGGTCGGGATAGTGTTGGCCATGGTGGCCATTCTTCAGCAGAAAGCCACCTATTACGAGATTACCTCCGAACGAATTCGCATCAAGCAAGGTCTGCTGACCCGCCGAACTGAGGAGACCGAATTGTATCGCGTCAAAGACGCCACGCTGATTGAACCCTTTCCTCTGCGGATGTTCGGCTTGGGTCATATTGAAATTTCCTCTAATGACGAAAATTCCCACTCAATTATACTGCGGGGATTGGCCCACCCTCAAAGTGTGCGTGAAGCCCTCCGCCAGAGTATCGAAGCATGCCGAGAACGCAAACGCGTGAGGGTGACCGAGGTGGAGTAAGCAAGTCGACCTGTGCCGATTGACAGTTCCATTCAGGTGTTTCTCATTTACCCCAGCGTGTTCTCACGCGAAGGACTGTCGCAGGAAGAAAATGCACGGGCTGAAAAGTTGCAGAGTGCAAGTCAGAAAGTCTCCTTCGCAGCAGCCCATCGGCATCTTCGGCGGATTATAGCACGATCCGTTGGAGCGACTCCTGAGTCACTTTGCTTTGAAACGGCATCAACAGGTAAACCGCGTCTTCCCGAATATCCGAAGGCAGGTTTTAACATCAGCCACACACACGGGGCGGCAGCCATTGTGCTTTCGAAAGATCGCTCCGTGGGAATTGATATTGAAGCCGCCCGCAAACTCCCCGAGCTTGATGACTTGATTGCCCAGATAGCATCAGTCGAAGAAGCGAACCATATCCGCAGGTTGAACCCGGACGAACGAATGCAGGCATTCTACCACCTATGGACAGCGAAAGAATCCTTGGTAAAAGCCAACGGTCTGGGACTCAGCGTTGATTTGCGAAGTGTGAACCTCGATTTGGGGCTAACCGAAAAACAAAAAATAGGCGCCCGATTTTGGTCGGGCGCCTTGGGCGAATATCACTGGAGACCGGTAGCAACCGCCGAAGGATTCGCTTCAAACGTCGCTTGGTCCAACGGGCCTGCACAAATCACCATCCAAATTCTGGACGACTCGTTTTAGGCCGGGCAATTACTTCTTGGGGGCGGGCGAAGTTTTTGCGGGGGCATCAATGGCTGCGGCAGGCTTGTCCTTGGCGTCGAGGGAGCCTGCGGGTGCTGTGGCGTTAAGTGCGGTCAAAACGTCATCGCTGAAATCATTCTCGCCATTGGTGTACATGATGACAGGGGTTTGGTTAACGCTCTCAGCAGCGGTGTCGAGCACAAGAGTGTAACTGGCGGCCTTGGCCTTGGCGTTGATGACTTCTCGGATTTCCTTGAGGATGTTGTCGCGCATGCGGCGCTTTTGTTCATCAAGCGTGCCTTGGGTCTGGCGGCGGAACTGCACGATGCTCTTGTCGATTTCCTGAAGTTCAAGAAGTTTGGTTTCGGACGATTTTTTGCGTTTCTCACGCTCGTCGGCCGAGACCGCCTGGTCGTTGCTGCTATCGACCAGTTTTTTGTAGTCTTCCTGGGCTTTCTGGTAATCGTCAACCATGCCTTTGAGGACTTTTTCAGCATCGCCGGCCCGATCCTTAAGCTGAGTGTCAGCTTGTTTGGTCTTGTAGTAGCCGTCGAACACTTTCTTAAGATCGACGATGGCGATTTTGGGTTGCGCAAAAGCGGAAACCGCAATCGTGGCCAGAATGGCCAGAGACACGCCCAAACGGCGTAATGGGGAGGTGGGGAGGTGGATCATAGTTAAATTAAAAAATCAATAATCGCGAGTGAAACCGACGCTGAACTGGAATCGTCCATGACCGCCGGTATAGGGGTCATAGGTTTTGTCATGAGTAAGGGGTATGCCGTAATCCAAACGGAGCGGCCCGAGACGCGGAATGTTGAGGCGAATTCCCACACCCACATTGTCGTACCAGCGATTAAAATCAAAACTGTAGGCCTTTTCATAAACGTTGCCGATGTCGTAGAAAACGGCGAAACGAAGGCGTTCGATGATGGGCACGCTGTACTCAGCTGTGCCGTAGTAGTAGCTCTCGCCTCCAACCGGCTCGTAATTTCCGCTCGTCGCCTTATCTTGAGGACCGACAGAACGGTATTTGTAGCCGCGAAGGGTGTTCACGCCTCCAAGGAAATACTTGTAGAAGAACGGAACAGTCGGATCCCCTGATGTGGGATCAATGTGAGCTGTGTCGCTGAGAGGATCAATAACGCCGATGCGTCCGACAACCTCAAGGATATGACCTTCAAACAATCCGGGAAAGTACCAACCGGTGCGGGCTTCCAAGCGGTAGAAACCAGCATCCCCCCCGAGTGGGCCACCAGCGAACTCAGGGATGAGCTCGGTGCGCTGACCACGATTGGGCAACTGGGCGCTGTTCCGAGTGTCGTAAGCCAATGATCCCCCCACTTTGGAAATCAATTGGTTGCCAAATTTACTTTCGTTGACGACCACGAGCGGCGCTTTGTCTGCCTCAACATTGCTAAGTTCAATGGACTCAATGGTGTAGTTGACCGAGGCAACCAGATTGTAGGGGAGAGCCTTGGTCAGGCTCAACTTCATTCCCGCCTGGGTGTAATCGTAAAAATCGCTTAAGTAGTTTAACTCGCTGTAGTACAGATCCACTCCCAAAGCGAGTCTCTGACCGAAAAACCACGGCTCAATAAAGCTGATTTTGTAGTCTTTGCGCTTAAGACCAATGGTCGCCCCAATGTTCAGCTTCTGTCCTCCGCCACGGAAGTAGGGAGGGTGGAACAAGTCAAAATTGCCTTCGCGATAGCCGATAAAACCGAAGAGCGAATCAATGGAACTAAACCCAGCACCCAATTCGAGGTGCCCTGTTGAACCTTCCTGAACTTCAATGATGAGGTTCTTGCGGTTTGGCACGTCTGTATCTTCGCGTTCGTCCTCGACCTTGTCGAAGTAACCCATTTGTTCCAGACGGGTTTTGCTCACTTTGACGCGAACCATGTCGAACGTCTCACCCGGCGTGATTGCCAATTCACGGCGCAGGACTTTATCGCGGGTTTTGGTGTTGCCGCGAATCTCGATTTTTTCAACGTAAGACTTGCCGCGATCCTCGTCCATAATCTCATAATTGAGATCCATGGTGCCACGCTCAGTATTGGGGTACTTGGTGGTCCTGACCCAGGTATCGATGTAGCCGCGGGAGCCGTAGAAATCGCGAATGGCCTCGACATCCCCTGTAAGCCCCTTGGGCGTGAAAGTCGTCCCGGCCAACATCTTGGGCTTGACGCGCTTGCCCTCTGAAGTAATGCCTCCGAGAATTTCCTCTGAAGTGAAGGTTTTATGGCCGCGCAATTCAACGGTTCCGACCTTGTATTGACGGCCTTCTTTGACCAGCAGGCGTAGCGTCATGCGTTTGGGCGTGATGTAATCCATCTTCACGTCCTGCAACTCAAAATCGATGTATCCAGCCTCACGGTAGAAATCGGCCAGCTTTTCCTTGTCCTCCTCGAACTGCTCATCCTTGAGGACGCCGCTGCCGGTCAGCCAAGACCACATCCAATGACGGCGCGTCTTAAGTTGCTTGCGGAGTTTGCGTTGCGTGAACGCATCGGCACCCACGAACTCAACATCCTTGACCCGAACCTTGGGTGCTTCGGTAATTTCGAAGGTCACAGAGCCACGGCCTGCGGTTTCCTCAATGTTCAGATTGTATTTTACAGTCGTGCGCTGATAGCCGGATTTCTGGTAAAGCTTGGTGATCTCCTGGGTGTCGGCAAAAATTTTACGCTCATCCAAAGGCTCACCGGTTTTGGAGGTGATTTTTTTGAGGAGCTTTTTCTTGCCGTACTTCTTATTTCCCTCAATGCGGACCTCGGACAGGGTTGGCTTTCCTTGGACAACGTAAATAACCTTGATGCCTTTGGCGGCATCCTCGGTGGCCACACGGACATTGTAAAAAAAGCCTGTCGAGTAAAGGTTGCGAACGTCGTCATCCACACCTGTTTTGGTGTAAATATCGCCTTCCTTGACGCGGATGTTGGCGCGGATCATGGCCTCGCTGGCGGCCGGAGGCCCAACGTGCCGCACTTCGATGCCTTGGATGGACGGACCCGTCACGCCTTGTGAGAAGGCGTTGACAATCAGCCAACTGGCAACCGCAACAAACGCCGTCCAGCGGCGAAAAACCATTTTCATTCTTCTTTAAGCATTCGCAGACTGAGCCGCGTCCTCATCCACCTTGGACGCATTCTCGAAACGGGTGAACCCTTTCAAGAAGGTCAAGGCCACATCCCCAGTCGGACCGTTGCGCTGCTTGGCAATCAATAGATTAACAGGCACTGCATCGTAATTTGCATACGCGGCAGCACCCTGCGCTTCGTCGTCGTCCGATTTTTCAACGTCGGCTTTGTACAGTAGAGCCACGACGTCGGCGTCCTGTTCAATAGAACCAGATTCCCTAAGGTCAGACAACCGGGGTTTACGGCTTTTATCCTTTTCCAGCTCACGATTCAACTGGCTAAGAACAATTACCGGCAGCTTCAACTCTTTGGCCAGAGCCTTGATGCCGTTGGATATCTGCGCGATCTCCTGTTGTCTGTTTTCGACCCGCGAGGAACTACAATGAACCAGCTGCAAGTAGTCAATAACAATCAATTTGATACCATATTGCTGGTGCATTCGGCGAGCCTTAGCCCGAAGCTGCAAAATGCTTAGTCCTGCGGTGTCGTCAATGTAAAGCGGGGCGGCGGAGAGTTTTCCGGCCGCGCTGGTCAGGCGGGGAAAATCGCGTTCTGCCAGAAAGCCCTCGCGAATACTCCGCAGATTGACCCGGGCACGGGAGCAAAGCATGCGCAACACGAGAGATTCGGAGGTCATTTCCAAGCTGAACACTCCCACCGGCTCTTTTACATCCAGCGCCACGTGCTCGGCAATGTTCATGGCCAGTGAGGTTTTGCCCATGCTGGGTCGGGCGGCGATGACAATCATTTCGCCCTCGTGCATCCCGCTGGTCATTTTATCCAGTTCAGTAAAACCAGTGGTCAATCCGGTGCAAAGACCTTGTCGGGAGTGGTATTTTTCGACCGTATCGATGGCTTTGGTGACAAGCTCTTTCATGGAAAGAGAGCCGACCTCAACACGATCCTGCCCCAACGCGAGAACCTCGGTCTCCACTTTGTCCATAAGCTCCTCGGTCTCGCCGTCGTGGTCGTAGACCCGCTGGGCCACGGTGGTGCAGGTATGCAACAGCCGCCGAAGAACAAATTTGTCGGCCACGATATCGAGGTAATACTCAATATTGGCGGCGGAGGGCACAGTGTCAGCCAAAGCAGTGACGTATTCGAGCCCGCCCACAGAATCGAGCATTTTGCGGTCGCGCAACCGTTGTTGAAGCGTGATCAAATCGACCGGTTCTTTTTGGTCGTACATTTCCACCATGATCTCGTAGAGGGTTTGGTGGCGAAGGTCGTAAAACACCCCCTCCGTCTTTTTAAGCTTCAGGACGCATTTACCGAGGCTGGTGTGGGAATCAAGAATGATGCTGCCCATAATCCCCTGCTCTGCCTCCACCGAGTGGGGAGGAAGACGATCCGAAGCACCCGCTGCCGGCAGGTTAGAGCGGGGGGCGTTTTTGCGTCGCACCCTCGGCGTTCCATTGTCATCAGCAGCATTGATCACTTGCCAAGCAAAGCTGACTTACGGGTGAAACTCAATCCCGCAAGGGAACTAATTTTCGGGAAAGAGCCTGACTGCCCGGGAGGACATACCGCAAAGGCTCGACTGCTGCCTTGGTGATACCGATTCGCGATGTGGCAACAATGCCCCCTCTGTCCGCCAAGAAATCGCCAAGGAGGGGATTTTGACGAATTTGAAGAGATGACTGCGCTGAGCAAAGGTCCAGAGCATCGTGTTTTCGATTTATGCTCAGCCACTTACAAATTTTTCCAGGACCCGAAGCGGTTCTTGGATCTGAATGGCTGATTTCAAGGGCCCGGATGAGCACGGCTTCCCCCACACCCTCCGCGTGGCAGACGGTATTTACGCAGAAATGGCACCCATAGACAAAATACACATAAGAGTGACCGCAAGGCCCAAACATGGATGCGTTTCTTGCAGTCTTTCCACGATAAGAATGCGAAGCAGGGTCATTGGATAGATAAGCTTCTGTCTCAACGATGATACCGCCAACCACGCCGCCGAGGTTCTGCAAAACTAAAGCGTGACCCAATAATTTGGGGGCAACTTCAGAGGCTGAAGGCAGAAAGAAATCCCGTGACAGTAAGGGCCATGCGCTGAAATCGAACTCGGAACACATTGCCGCTTAGGATTTGCTGCTGGCACGCGGGGGTCGGCGTTCCATTAGCCATTGGTAAGCCGATTGAACGGCCTCAGCTCCGTGTTGCATTTCCAAACGTCTTACCAAAAAGTGAGCGCGCGCGATGGTCTGAAAATGATCAATGAAGAGGATATTGATGACAGCACCACTGACCGCACCCACAACGGGGACCATTTTGGCGGCAACCTCCTCACTAACAACGGCACCGAATCGGGCGGCGATGGAACTAACCAACCGTGAAGTTACGGAGGCGGCTTCGCGGCTCAACGCCTTGCCTGTGGCAGAAGCCGCAGCCTCCTTTAATAATTGACCCAATCCAAAACGAACCGCCCAGTAGGCACTTTGACGATGATCAATACCCTCGACTTTTCCGCCCAAGGCGAAGACTTGCAGGCAATCAAGCTTGGTTTCAGCAAGACGAATGTCCATGCCCTCGCTGCGTGCTATATCGGCGATTGAACGCAGCATCAACAAGGTGGAGAATGGAAGTTCCACCGGCAGGCTCGCCAGACCAAACACCCCGCCCACTCCGCCGGAAATTCCGGCCGCCCATTTATGCTTAAGGTTGGATGACGTTCGTTTTTTTCCACCCATCGATTTAAGGGCAAATTCTAAGGCAATCTTGAGGGCTTTCTCTGATGCTGTGTTGATTCCCTTACTCCAACCCGTTGGGAGCAGCTTGAAGCCGCCGGAAATGGGAGTCCCTAGAACATCGGTTAAACGTGCGGCAAAGCCGGGGTTCTCCAGTGAGATCATGGCCCGCTCCAAAAGCTTCAAGTCGGCCGGGCTGATCCCTGAGTCAAGCGTCAGGAGGGGCGGTATGTTGGATTTGCTGGCCACCGCAGGTATCATTTTGAACGAGTGCGTTCGATAAAGGGCGCGCTGAGGTTGCCGCGCCGATCCATGGCGGTGATGGCTACGATCTCGGGGAGCTGTTGCCTTCCAGCGTAAACCCGATTGACTTCCTGGGCAGGGAGAACTTCAGTATTCCACTTTCCGCCGCGCATGCTTTGGATCACCCAGCGCGCAGGGGGATTGCCGAGAGCATCAGTCCAATGCAAAAGCCATCGCCCTGCCTGTGCTTCCGTAAAAAGGACTTTGGGAACACCGGGTTTTTCTCCAGCGAGCCAAGGGAACGCAGGGACGAGGGCCGGAGACGAATAGGGTCCCTGAGCCAAGGCGGCGCCTAAACCCGTTTCGCGCGCACGCAGCGATTCAATATTCCAAAAGACAGCTCCTGGTTGTCGGGACAGCGAACGGGTCATGGATATCTGTTTCAAAATTTCAGTGCGTTTCCAGACTTTTCCAACCTTCACCGCATTCAGGCCGGGCCAGACGAAGCGTCCAGCCGTTGATTGATTGTTCCACCACCTTAGTAAAAGCGCAAAATCCTGATTCGGGCTGTCGTAACCCCAATAAAGCTGAGGTGAGAGGTAATCAACCCAGCCCTGTTGGAGCCATAGTCGGGCGTCCGCATAAACCGTGGCAAAGGCATCCATGCCTTTGATTGGCCCCGGATTTCCAGGCCTCCATATGCCAAAAGGGCTGATCCCGAATTTGACCCATGGCTTAACCATTTGAATCGTTGGTTTCATTCGCCGCACAAGAGTGTTGACGTTGGACCGCCTCCAGTCATCGCGGTTTTCAGCACCGCCTTTGCGACGATAAGCCTCGTAGGTGGGCTGATCGGGAAAATCCATGGCTGTGCCGCCGGGACTTCGCTCAGGATAAGGATAAAAATAATCGTCCAGATGGACGCCATCGATGTCGTAACGGCGAACCACATCCATAATCACTCCCGTCACGTAATCCTGGACATCCGCCAGACCGGGGTCCAGCCAGAGGTAGTTGCCAAAGCGCCTAATCCATTCTGGGTGACGCTGAAGAACGTGTTTGGGCGAGGAATTGCGCCGTGGCAACAGCCCGGCTCGGTAGGGGTTAAACCAGGCATGAAGCTCCAACCCGCGCGCATGAGCCTGCTCCACAGCATAGGCCAGAGGGTCAAATTTGAGGGCTAATCCGGGAGTATTTTCACCAACCAAATAATACGAGGCCGGTTCAATCTCGGAGGAGTACAGGGCATCACAGGAAGGGCGAACCTGAAAGATGACGGCATTGAGGCGAAGCCGCTCGGCTGTGTCCAAAAGGGAGCGAATTTCCTGCTTCAGGGTTTCGGCAGGCAGGCCAGGTTGCGAGGGGAAATTGATATTTCCGACCGAGGCAATCCAAGTTGCACGAAACTCACGCGCGACCGCAGGAGGAGTTTCCTGGGAAGCCGAGGCCGAAAGGGATGCGGCAAAAAGAATCGCAAAACAAAGGAAAACAACATTTCTCAACTGAAGCGCGGCAGCTAGTTGCCGCTTTCCTAGTCGCGTTGTCCTTAACAGAGCCTCGCAAAACGGCAGCATGCTGCCGCACTCCAAGGTGGACAGGGTCACGGCTTTTCTCCAATGGGATCGTCAACTGCCAAGGAGAGGTGCCGTTCGAGGCGGGCGACTCTTTTGAGAAGGTCCGGAAGTCGTTGCGCAGCCAGCATTTGGCGTTTCATCTGCCGGTCGGGTGCGGCAGGAGCTCCCAGCCATTTTTCTCCCGCCGGTATATTGGTCATCACCCCCGATTGTGCGGCCACCACGACTTTGTCGCCAATCGTAAGGTGGCCGGCTAAACCCACCTGACCCGCAAGGGTGACGTAACTGCCCAGCTTGGTGCTTCCCGCGATACCCACCTGCGACACCACCACGCAATGCTTGCCCACCACCACATTGTGAGCGATCTGGACGAGATTATCAATTTTCGAGCCCGCTCCAATGACGGTGGCCTCGAGCGCACCGCGATCAATCGCGGTGTTGGCTCCAATCTCGACATCGTCCTCAATCACCACAGCACCCACCTGAGGTATTTTGTGATGTAGGCCGCCACCGAACGCATAGCCAAAGCCATCCGATCCGATGACAGTTCCAGCATGGATACGGACACGTTTGCCCAAGCGGACGCGGTGATAAATCGTCACGTTGGGGAAGATGCGCGAGCCTTCACCCACGATCGCGAGTTCACCGATGTTAACGTGGCCGACCAAGATGGCGTCAGGACCGATTTGCGCCCTCTCTCCAATAACACAAAGTGGGCCGATATGTGCGGATGGGTGCACTGTCGCTGAGGAGGCCACCACAGCACTCGGATGGATTCCGGGTTTGCAGGAGGGTTCCGGGAAAAAAATAGTAAGCACTTTGGCAAAGGCGATCCGAGGTTCGGCCACTTGAATGCTGGTTTTGCCGTCCGCGACCCAGCGGGAGGATACCAGCACGGCCGAGGCCCTGCTCGCCGAGGCCAGACCCAGATGGACCTCGTTATCAGCGAAAGTCAGGTCACCCTCCGATGCGGAGGAGGCCGGGGCGACACCCTTCAAAACGAGCGAGCCGTCCCCGGCCACGGTGCCCTGAACGAGCTTGGCCAATTCATCAACAGTAAGTTCCATGGTGCTGTTAGATCCCCCGGTAATTAATCACTTCGCCGCCCTCGCCCATGACGATGACGCGCGGCTGCCATAAGGCGGCCTCGGATTCATTCACGGCCGCAAAAGACATTATGGTGAGGCGATCGCCTATTTTTCCGCGATGTGCGGTGGCACCGTTTAGCACGATGGCAGCAGATCCTTTTTCGCCCTTTATCACGTAAGTCTCGAAGCGCTGGCCATTGGCCAGATTGCTGCAAAGAACGCGCTCATAGGGGAGCAGCCCAACCATGGCCATAAGATCCTCGGCGATGGTGAGGCTGCCCTCGTAATTGAGGCTGGCGGCCGTCACGACGGCGCGATGGATTTTCGATTTAAGCAAATGCAACTGCATAGACAGGGTTCGCGCCCAAGCGCGGAGTGCCACTCACGAAACAACTGCGTGTCCCCCTGAAACAACAGGAGAAAACAAGTCGTTGGTTGACTTGCCGCGGCACCGGAAATATAAGGTCCGCGTTACCTAATTCAATCACTGTTTGTAAGTATGGCCAAAACACTCCGGGTCGGAATGATCGGATATCGGTTCATGGGCAAGGCGCACTCCAACGCCTGGCGCCAGGCTCCGCACTTTTTTAACCTGCCCGCCAACGTGGAGATGCATACCATCTGCGGCCGCGACGCCGCAGGTGTGGAAGCAGCCCGCGCCCAGCTGGGTTGGAATAACGCGTCAACCGACTGGAAGGCGGTAGTCAACAGCCCCGATATCGACATTGTTGACATCAACACTCCCAACGATTCGCACGCTGAAATCGCGATTGCCGCCGCCAAGGCCGGCAAGCACATTCTTTGTGAAAAACCGCTCGGCCTGACCGTGGCCCAGTGCAAAGAGATGCTCGAGGCAGTGAAAAAAGCCAAGGTGGTTCACATGGTTTGCCACAATTACCGCCGCATACCAGCCATCGCCCAAGCCAAGAAAATGATTGAAGAAGGCGCTCTTGGTGAAATTTTCCATTACCACGCCCGGTATGCACAGGATTGGATCGTTGACCCTGAATTCCCCTTGGTTTGGCGGTTGCAGAAAGGGGTCAGCGGCAGCGGCACCCATGGCGACATCAACGCCCACATCATCGATCTGGCCCGCTATCTCGTGGGCGAGTTCAAAGAAGTCTGCGGATTGTTGCACACTTTCATCAAGGAGCGTCCGCTCATGGACCAAACCGGCAAGGGCAGCGGCCTCGCGGCCAAAGCGGGCAAAAAAATGGGGAAAGTCACTGTGGACGACGCCGCCATGTTCATGGGACGGTTTCAAAATGGTGCCCTGGCCAATCTTGAGGCCACGCGCTTTGCCCTGGGTCGTAAAAACCACATTGAAATCGAAATCAACGGGTCCAAAGGCTCATTGCACTTCGATTTTGAAGACATGAACCGCCTGAAGTTCTTTAATAATGAAGACCCAGCGGATCGACAGGGATTCCGGGACGTCCTCATTACCCAAGGAGGAGGCGTTCATCCATTCGTCGGCAACTGGTGGCCTCCCGGTCACATCATCGGGTACGAGCACACTTTTGTTCATACCATTGCTGATTTCGTGAACGCGGTGGCGAGCGGGAAATCCGTTCAACCAACTTTTGAAGATGGTCTGCGCAATGAGCGTGTCCTCGAGGCGGTTGAGGAATCAGCCAAGTCCCGCCAATGGGTCAAAGTTTAGTTTTTAAACAAATCCTTGCAGGGACGGCTCAAACCGTCCCTGTTTTTCTTTTAAATTTGTGAGCACCATTGGAATTGCCCTCGTCGGTTGTGGAGGTATCTCCCTGCAAAATCATCTGCCCGGCCTCGCCCTGTGTCCCGACACCAAGGTGGTCGCCTTGTGCGATGCCGATGCCAAAACTTTGGAGCGCGCCAAAGCTCAGACAGGTGTTCAAGTAGGTTCAACAGATTACCGCGAGGTAGTCGGGCGCGATGATGTGCAGGCAGTTATCATTGCCACGCCCAATTTTACGCACGCGCCCATCGCCCACGGCGCCATCGCAGCAGGAAAACATGTGTTTTGCGAGAAGCCGATCGCCATGAACTTCGCCGAGGCACGCGATATGTTTATTGCCGCGGAAAAAGCCGGAGTGAGGCACATGACCGCGTTTACCTACCGGTTTGTCCCGGCCATGCGCTATTTCAAGCATTTGATCGGACAGGGTGCCATCGGTCAGCCATACCATTACCGAAGCTGCCGTCTTCAGGATTGGGGGACTCGCTCTATCGGCTGGCGTCAAGTTCAGAAATTGGCAGGCACCGGGGAAATGGGAGACATGCTGTCCCATCGCATTGATTACGCCCACCATCTTGTGGGAGAGATGTCTCGCATCGTGGCAGGCACCAAGCGTATTCACGACGTCCGAGACGGCCAACCTTCAGACCTTGAGGATTGGGCCACGATCCTCGCCGAATTCAAAGTGGGCGCCAGTGGAGTGCTTGAAAGCTCCAAGGTCGCCACTGGACGCGGCGAAGGGGCATTCAGCCAGGATTACGTGGAGATCAATGGAGCCGAAGGCAGTATTGTTTTCCAACTGGAGCAGCCACATCAACTGCAGGTCACCCGCAAAGGAGAGAAGTCGCTCCGCTCGGTGCCGGTTCCGCGTGAGTTCCTAGTCTGGGGAAAATCAACGCGAAATCCGGCCCAAGGCGATCCGAACTTCAGCTTCCGATACGATCAAAACTTCGAATTTATTGATTCGATCCGCAACCAACGGGCTTGCCAACCCTCCTTCTTCGATGGAGCCCTCGCCCAGCGCATCATGGATTCAGCGGCACAGTCCTCCGCTGAAGGCCAGTGGATCGATGTTTCCAATGCCTCCAATGAGTTGAAACAAAAATCATGAAGCGCACAGCAGTCATTACAGGAGCCGGCAGCGGCGTCGGTCGCGCCGCAGCCATTTTATTGGCGCAAGATGGCTGGCAACTGGCCTTGTTGGGGCGCCGCCATGACGCGCTTGAGGAAACCCGAAGTTTGGCTTTCGGGACTGCAGCCATCGAACTCTTCGCCTGCGATATCGGCCAGTCTGCAGCGGTGCATCGAGTCGGCGAAAAAATTCTGTCCCACTTTGGTTCTGTTCATCTTCTGGTCAACGCCGCCGGCACGAATGTTCCGCAACGCAGCTTGGAAGTACTTTCATCAGGCGACTACGAGCTGATGATGAACACCAACCTCAACGGCGCATACTATTGCGTACAGGCGTTTTTGCCCCAAATGAGAACGCAGGGCGCAGGGACGATCATCAACATCGTGTCCGATGCGGCACGCCAGGCGAGCCCCAAGGCGGGGCCCGCTTACTCC
This sequence comes from Pedosphaera sp., assembly GCA_025359965.1. GTDB lineage: Bacteria > Verrucomicrobiota > Verrucomicrobiia > Limisphaerales > SXQI01 > SXQI01. The sequence continues at coordinate 11,113 of JANYDC010000055.1, read as the reverse complement.
ATGTCCAAGTTCGGTTTGCTGGGGCTGACCCAGTCCATCAATGCCGAGGAACGTCCGCGCGGCGTCCGGGCCTGTGCGATCCTTCCGGGCGATATCGACACCCCATTGCTGGACAAACGCCCTGCTCCGCCCAACGCAGAATTGCGCTCTCGCATGATGCAACCGGAGGACATCGCCCGCTGCGTGGTCTTCGTAGCCAGCCTGCCGTCACGAGCGGTGGTTGAGGAGCTATTGATCCGGCCTGGAGCCTAAGAAATTCCAGGGATACGACCATTACTTCCCTGTCATAACTATGTGCATGGTGGTGTTCATCGCGTCTCGCACACCTCTGCCGATGGTGCCTTGGAGCGACGAAAGCCCGGGATTCAACGTTGCTCCGTTATCCGAGCATGAAGAAATGGTACGGATTCATTTGTCACTTCCGTATGTTTGCTGCGCAGGCAGTCATACCCAGTGTGGATGCGGTTTCAACGAGGGGCGCGAATATTTTAATCCGGAGGAAAAAACCTCGGATAACCTCAACTCGCTCGAGTCATCATCGAAGTTGGCTCATTTTATTGAAGTGCAAGGAGTGGAGCAAATTTATAGCTGCTGGTCATGTGATGAAGGTGAGCCCAAGGTATTTGAACGGAGCATTCTTGCTGAATCGCTGACTGATCCGACCTTCTTTTTCCGAGAACGAGAATTGATCACTATTCTCCGAAGCCCTGCGTAGGCCAATAGCCATATTTAAGGGAGTTCTTCACTTTTCCTCGATTGTTCGACGAGGTTTCACGTAAAGTATGCCTTGATGGAACGTTCCAAAATAGCCCCGAATGACATCCGCGCCCTCAAAGCTCAGGGTGGGATTCCAGTATTGACCGCGTACGATTATCCGATGACCCGGTTGCTGGACGAGGCGGGTATCCCGGTAATTCTGGTGGGCGACTCTCTGGGAATGGTGGTTTTGGGATACCCCGATACCACCCACGTTACCCTAGAAGAAATGGAGCACCACGTTCGTGCAGCCGCGAGAGCCAAGCCTCGCGCAGTTTTGGTGGGTGACCTTCCCTACCAGACCTATGCGACCCCTGAACAAGCTGTCGAATCGGCCCGCAGACTAGTTGCCGCTGGAGCAGATGCCGTCAAAGCCGAGGGCGGATGGGCCTTGCTCCCCCAGTTCAGTGCCATTATTCAGGCTGGTGTTCCTTTCTGCGGCCATTTGGGGATGCTGCCTCAAAGCGTCGTGGCTGAAGGAGGCTACAAAATCAAGGGACGCCGCGAAGAAGAACGAGCGGCGTTGCTGGCTGATGCGATTGCCTTGGAGAAAACTGGCGCATTCGCCATCGTTCTGGAACTGGTGACCCCGATTGTGGCCGGTGAAATACGGCGGGCCGTCAACATCCCAACCATTGGCATCGGCTCAGGACCGGACTGTGATGGACAAGTACTGGTAACACCTGATTTGCTGGGAGCATTCCCGTGGTTTACTCCTAAGTTTGTGCAGCCCAAAGTTCGGAGCGCCGAACTCAGCCGCGCGGCCATCCAACTATGGATGGAGGAGATCAAGTAACGCAATGAAACCTCCGGAACTCACACACCTTGATGCGCACGGCGAAGTTGCGATGGTGGATGTTTCGCGCAAGCCGTTATTGTTGCGACGAGCCGTAGCAGTTGGCTGTATCCACATTCAACCATCCACCTTGGATTTGATCGACGGTCAGGCCATCGCCAAAGGCAATGTATTCGCGACTGCGAGATTGGCAGGCATCATGGCCGCCAAGAAAACAGGCGAGCTGATTCCCCTCTGCCATCCTCTTCCAATCACGCATGCCGAAGTGGATTTTGAAATCCCCGCCACCCGCGACCGTATCCTCATTCGTGCCACCGCCACCATCGTGGCCCCGACAGGCGTCGAAATGGAGGCATTGACCGCTGTCAGCATCGCCGCGTTGACACTATATGACATGTGTAAGGCGGTGGACAAAACCATGCGCATCGAGGGAATTCATCTGGCCGAGAAAACCAAGGAAGCCGTTCAACCATGAGCACAACCATTCAAGTCGGCATCATCACAGTTTCCGATCGCGCCTCGCGCGGGGAATATGATGACCTTGGAGGCCCAGCGATTAAAAAAGCCTCAGAAGCCTATGGCTGGCATGTGTTGGCGGAGGCATTGGTTCCCGATGAAAAATCAGAAATCCAACGGGCCATTCGCGAAGAAATTCGGCGGGGATGTCAGCTCATTTTAACCACTGGCGGCACCGGTGTGGCTCTGCGCGATGTAACGCCCGAAGCAGTACGAGAAATAGCCATCAGGGAGCTGCCCGGCTTCGGCGAAGTCATGCGGATCGAGTCCATGAAGATCACTAAGAATGCCATCCTTTCCCGCAATCTGGCGGCGGTGGTGGATCATGCCCTGATCATCTGCCTCCCCGGTAAACCAAGTGGTGCGGTCGAGTGCCTCGGTTTTGTAGTGGGAGCAATCCCGCATTGCGTTGAGGTATTGCAAGAAGTTCCCACCAGTTGTTGACGGAACGGGCCGGGCGCCCACAAGAATGAAGTTTAACGTTCGCTTAATGTTTTTCCTGACCGCCCTATGCCTCAGAGGGTATGGAGCTGGAACGCCGCTGCCCCCATTCCCTCTTAAGGACCGAGCAACGGACCGGCTCGAAACGGAGTGGCTCAAAAAGCCTGTTTTGGCCAACCGCTTGCTGGACGACATGGAAACAGCCTCCACTTGGCGCGCAGAGGGATTCGCACGTCTTTCCATTCAAACGGCACGGTGTTTCCAAGGCAATGCGGCACTAAGACTGACCTCTCCTACGATAGGCACCCGCCACGCCGCCGATAAAAGACGTCCCTATGGGGAAGCCGCCGCAGTTCGAAGTTTTGATGGAGAAGACTGGCGAGCTTTCAACCGCATTTCACTGCGTGTTTTCCCTGAATTGCCAGGGTTCAAGACCATTTCGTTGCTGCTCATCCTGCAAAATGAGGGTGCAGAGAAATCTCCACGCATGGATGGGCGTGAGGGTCTGCACTTCGCGATCCTCGAGCCCAACCGTTGGAATCAGCTGGTTTGGGAGATTGCGTCGCTGCCGCGAGATCGGGTGACCGGAATTAAGGTGATCTATCGATTGCAGGGGAACGAACCGGGCGCCAGCAGGCAAGCCGTGTTTGATCTGGACCAACTGGAACTTCAAACGGTGCAGGCGGATGTTTTCGAGGGATGGAACGTTGCGACCAATCAAATTGCCTATTCACACTCCGGATATTCGTTGGGGGCTCCGAAAATCGCCATGGCTCAAGGATCGCCAGCCAAGACTTTCCGAGTTTATTCAGCCCTGAAACCTCCACATTTGATCATGGAAGGCGCAATCGAAAATACGCGCACCGCGCTCGGTGAATTTCAACTTTTGAACTTCACCAGCGTCCAGCAGGAAGGTGAATATTTTCTTGAGATGGGCGATGTTCACACGAAGGCCTTTTCCATCTCGGAGGAGCCTTGGCGAGAATCGATCATTAAAACACTGAATTTTTATTACTCAGAGCGCTGTGGGTTTGCCGTGCCGGGTATTCATGATGTCTGCCATCAGGACTGGGTTGCAACATCCGCTGGAGAAACCTTGGCCATCAACGGTGGATGGCATGACGCTGGAGATTTGTCTCAAGGGCTGGTAAACACGGCCGAGAGTGTGGAGGCCCTTGCGGGACTGGCAACAAAACTCGCCGACGGGGATGTGCCCCTTTCAAACGCGGCGCGGGATGAGGCTATTTGGGGGTTGCAGTGGCTTTTAAAAACGCGCTTTCATGACGGCAATCGCGCGACCTGGGCCACCATGGATCTCGGGACGGACAATGAGGTTAATACTTTCGATGACGTGAAGGGGAACGTTGGGAGGGATGCAAGAAGTCTCTTTCTTGCCTGCTCGGCCGAGGCCAAAATGTCGGTGCTTCTGAAGACCTGCGATCCGAAGCTATCGCTTGCGGCGCTTCAAACTGCGATTGCTGACTATTCGACTGCAATCGGCGAGATTCATCGCGAAGAAGTCGAAGTTAACGCGGCGGGAGTGTTGGCGGCTCTCGCTCTTTACAAAGGCACGGGTGAACAGAATTACGCCTCCGACGCATTCTCGATGGGAGATGTGATCCTGGCTTCCCAACAAATTGAAATGACACAGTGGAACCCACCCATGGTGGGCTTCTTTTACTCCAACCCAACGCGGCAAAGACTTCTCAGCTACAACCATGTCGGCCAAGAACAGTCTCCTGTCATGGCACTTTGTGAACTGTATGGACATTTCCCGGCGCACACCTCCGCCATGCGCTGGTATGGAGCAGTGGTTTTACATTCCGAGTTCCTAAGGTCCATCAGCCGGGCCTCTGCACCTTACGAAGTACTGCCCGCCGGGCTCTACGATCTTGAAGACTCAAATGATGCCGGTCAGAAGGAGCAGATACAAAACGGCATCAAACTTACCCCCAGATTCTACTTAAGGAGATTCCCGGTATCAGGAGCCTTTCGCGGGCACTTCGGCGTATTACTCTCTCAGACTCGTGCCCTAAGCCAAGCCGCACAACTGCGCAACGACTTAAACTTGTTTCATCTGGCCGAAAAGCAACTGGAGTGGGTGTTGGGCGCGAATCCGTTTGCACAATCAATGATGTACGGAGAGGGGCACCGTTACGCTCCCCTTTATTCGGCTATGTCAGGCCATCTGGTGGGAGCATTGCCGGTAGGTATTCAGCATGCAGGAAATAGAGACCAGCCCTACTGGCAGCCTTCGACCTGTTTTAACTTCAAGGAGGTTTGGGTCCACCCTTCCGCTAGATACCTTGGAATACAAACAGACTTGGCGGGACTTCCGCAACTCTCAGGCCAGATTGAACCCAATACGGGGAGGACCGTGGAAATCCTGGATCAGGATTCCAAAATGCGCTATGAGATCAAACCTGATTCTCGCACCGGGCAATTCTTCGCGAGACTGCCTGAGGGGCATTATCATTTGCAGCACGCCAACACTGCACGCACGGTTTCCCTGCTGCCAGGAAAGTCTACCGAAGTAGATTTAATCTCCACACTCGAATTGGAAGCCACAGTCGAAACCAACAGAACCGGCACGGTCTTGATCAATCTCAAGGCACGAGCGGAGGGCTCTCAAAAATTCAAGCTGATCGCATCCAATCTAAATGTTGATCAGCAGGACAAATCGGCCAGATTCATGTTGGATCTTCCTCAAACCATCACATGGACCGGACGTCTAATCAACCCACGCCAGCCGTGGGTGGCATTGATTATCCCAAATGATCACCCCGAGGAACGTTTGGAGGTATGGGGCTATCCACCGGGAATTGTGCCCTGGCAGCTCTTTTAAAATTCACACCTGCCGGTTCAACGCCTCCGCCCCCAGAATGCTGAGCGCGCAGATGGCCGCTGTTTCCGCCCGAAGAACAAGTGGTCCCATCGTCATCGGCCGCGCGTTTGCCTGCCGAAGTGCCAGAATCTCCCCGGGTGAAAAATCACCTTCTGGTCCTATCCAAAGTGCTACATCCCTGGGAAAACGGCCAAGTCGGGCCACGGCTTCATCGCACCAATAGCGCGCAGATTTTGCATCCCCTTCAAAACTGCCAAAGACCGCGAGGGCAGTTGTAGAAAGGTTTTTTAGAGCGGTCACCGTGGTGACTGGAGCGTCAAGCAATGGGAGCCACGGAGAGCCGCATTGTTTGATGGCATCGACGGCGGTGGCTTTCCACCGCTCAAGCTTGCCCAATGCTTCAGGACCACTCAAATGTACCACTGTGCGCTCACTCAAAAGTGGCACGATGCGATGCGCCCCGAGTTCGGTGGCTTTTTCGACAATCCACTCCATGTTCTTTCCCTTTGGAATGGCCTGCATCAAAGTCAGGCGGCACGGAAAAGCCGGCCGGTGCGCAACGGAAAGCACCCTTAACGATGCATCCCCTTTTCGGCCCACTGTTAAAATTTCGGCTTGGGCAACATCCCCACGCCCGTTCAAAACCTCAATCATCAGCCCGGGCTCGGCCCTTAAAACCCGGGTGAGATGATGTGATTCACGCTCAGGCAGGGCTATGGTTGCGCCGATGGTCAGATTTGTTTCAATAAAAGAGCGGAACATTAGCCGCCTTAACGGAACAGGTTCTTAGCTTTGTCCCAAAAGCTTTTGCTGATGGGGTTCACGCTGGAATCGCACAACTCCGCAAATTCCTCCAATTTGGCTTTCTGGGCTGCATTCAGACGTTGCGGAACTTCGATCTGGGCGCGAACGTGAAGATCACCCACTCCATGTCCTTGAACGTTGCGCACGCCCTTGCCTCTAAGCCGAAACACAGTCGCGTTTTGTGTGCCCGCAGGAATCTTGATGAGGGCCTTGCCTGCCAAAGTGGGAACCTCGATTTCAGCACCCAGGGCCGCCTGCACAAAATGCACAGGAACATCGCAAATCAAATCATCACCCTCGCGCTGGAAGATTTCGTGTGCCTTGACGTGCAACACCACATACAAATCCCCGGACGTTCCTCCGCGGGTACCCCCTTCACCGTTGCCGGTCGAACGCAAACGGGCGCCGGTGTCCACACCCGCCGGTATTTTGAGCCGCACGGGTTTGGTGCGCTCCTTGCGTCCGGCTCCATGACAGGTCTTGCAGGGCTTGTCGATGGTCTGTCCTGCGCCCTGACAGCGTGGACAAGGTTGAGCCACACTAAAAATTCCCCGGGATGTGACGACTTGTCCGCGTCCCCCGCAAGTTGCGCAGGTCTTGCGCGAGGAACCGGCTTCAGCCCCTGAGCCATGACAGGTTTCGCAAGAATCGAGCTTGGTTAGGGAAATCTCTTTTTCGCAACCGAGGACTGCCTCCTCGAAAGTGATTTCCATATCGTACCGCAAATCCGCGCCGCGCTGGGGGCCGGTGGGATCGGAGCGACCGCCCCCGCCACCAAACAGCTCCTCGAAAATACTCGAGCCGCCACCCCCAAAGGCCTCCTTAAAAATATCGAATGGATCATGGAACCCGCCTCCGCCGCGGCCAGGCTGACGGGAACGAGCGTCGAACGCCGCATGACCGTGCTGATCGTAGGCCGCCCTTTTATTGGGATCGCTCAAGGCCTCGTAAGCCTCACCCACTTCCTTAAATTTCTCCTCGGCGGTTTTATCGCCCGGGTTCTTGTCCGGATGATATTTTACGGCCATTTTGCGGTAGGCCTTTTTAATCTCGTCAGGAGTCGCTTTTCGATCCAGTTCGAGGACCTCGTAATAATCGCGTTTAGCCATGGCTGGGTAATGCCGTAATAAGAGCTGGTATTAGAGGGCTGGCTTAGGCCTGACTTGAAGGAGATTTTGCCACAACCACCAAGGCGGGGCGAAGCAAACGACCTTTGAGTTTGTACCCCTTCCGTAATTGCTGCATTACCGTGCCTTCAGGCGCGTCCAAGGTCTCCAATTGTGACACGGCTTCGTGCCAGTTCGGGTCAAACTGCTGGCCTTCCGAGGAGATTTCCTCGAGTCCGGCATCGGAAAGCACCGAACGAAGCTGGCTTCCTGTCATGGTGACGCCAGTGCGCAGGCTCTCCAGCCCTCCGCTCTGCGGACCCGTCGCCGCCATCAGGGCCATTTCAAAATTGTCCAGCACGGGAACCAATCGCTCCAAAAGCCCCTCAGTAGCGTACTTGAGTGCTTCTTCCTTCTCGCGAATGGTTCGCTTCTTAAAGTTGTCGAAATCGGCATTGAGACGAACGAATCGTCCCCATGTCTCATCTGCTTTGGCAGCCTTGTCGCGCAGCAAAGTCAATTCCTCAGCAGAAAGTTCGAAGGCACCCCGCTCGTCGCCAGCAGTGGATGATGCGCTCTGGTCTGATTCAGGCGCGTTGTCGTTTCCGTTTTTCAAATCATTATCCGATGATGTCATATTCCAATGGACGATGGGCCCCGTCCAAGAACCCATCATAAGCGTTTCGCCGCAGATCGGCAACCGCGCTTATCAAACCTAAATCGGCGCGTGAGAAGCGAGTCGCCGTCTCAACTCGAAAAAGGCCACCACCAAAGCATCTTGTTTGTAAATGAGAAGACCAGCGGATTTACGGCCTGTCCGGGAATCTGCGGAATTGGATCACAGTCTGAAACACGAGACACGTGCATCAAGGCTTCTTGAGTCGATAGAAGGAAGAAGGTGGGCCGACGGGCGCAAGGATGAGGTTGAGGACCTTGCCGGCGATGGCAAAGCGGTCGTGGGGTGTCCAAACATTGAGATCCTGGGATTCTTCGAGTTGGAAAACTCCGTCCAAGCGGGGGTAGGTAAAGACGCGGACGCCATCTCCGTTGCGCTCGATCTCGAGAGGCGGGGCCGGATTGGCGGAGGGAACTCCCTCAATGCCGAGCATGTGGTGGGGTCCAGCGGCGATGGCTTTGAAAAGGACGCCCGCCGGCGTATTGTGTTCGCCGTGATCATTGCTGCCCCAGTAAACGATGTGCCCATCGCTCTTCAACGCGGCGCTGAAATAATAACCCGCAGTAATGGCGATGACATTGGTAAGGCCATCCGGCACGCTGGCTTGGCCGAAATCATTCCGACCCCAGGCGACCACCGTCCCGTTTTCTCTCAATGCGAGCCCGTGTCCAAGTCCCGCTGCGATCGCCTTAAAAGAGCCAATCCCTGGAAAGGGTTCAGAGGGCCCGGAACTCCCAATATCGATATTTAGGATCTCTCCCTTGTTGTTTAACAAAACGAAGTGCCTATCGCTTCCGGAAACGGCCACGATATTTGAAACGCCTGGGAGGGGGCTGACGTCACAACAAATGATATCGGTCCCGCCCGTGGTCACAGTGCCATCCTCCTGGACTGCGAGTGTGTTTTCCGTGGCCATGGTCACCGCGACCGTTTTCGGGGCTGGCGACCAGAGTGGGAAAGGATGATAATCCTCATCGATATACGTGGACAGGTTCACGCCGCCATCTGGTCGAATGCTCACCGCAGTCTGATATCCAGCCGCCACCGCTCGCGCGATCGATAGCGCGTTCTCGCTGATTCGGGAATCGCCTGGAATCGAAGTGACCACAAAAGTGTCCCGCAGCGCCAAAGAAAATTCGTTGCCGCCAGAGACTTGAATGGCATTGGTCAGGTTAGCTGGTGCGGAGGATTGCCGATAGAAATTGTCCCCCCAGCCGATGACCCGGCCAGGAGTGACGATCTGCGAGTCGCCTGCCCATGAAGCGGTCGTAAGAGAAAGCGAGAAAAACAAAGGCAACGAAAGGCAGAAAGACCTAGGCACGCGCATAGGACATCAATACTCGCCATGCGTGAAACAAGCCAATTATTTCCCCCAAACAAGCAACACTCCTTCAATCCTAATCAAGTCAAACAATTGAGTCTTGAAAATCCGGTATGCTCGGCATGCTTTCACCCGGTTGTGAAAAAGAACCTTGGTCCTCCCGGATTTGGATGAGAAAAGCCGATCAGCGTTGTCGCCTGCCCCCCGAATCCCCATGCTGTCCCAAAATGAGTGAAATAATTCACCAAAAAGTGTCTGTTTTCGATATACCTGCCTTGGAACCCTATCGAACCTTAAAATCCCAAGGCCAAAAGCAGGGGGCCGAAATCTTCGTGGCGGAAGGCGAAAAAGTGGTCCGGAGGCTCATTGAAAGCCCCATAACCCTAATTTCTCTGCTACTGCCCGAGAAATGGCTGCGTGTTTATGAACCGGTATTGCGTGCACGGCCGGAACCCAGCGTTTCAGCGTTCACCGCCGAAAAAGCGGTCCTGGAAGAACTGACTGGCTGCTCGATGTATCAGGGCGTGCTGGCGGTGGGATGCGTGCCGACAGGATCAAGCCTGGATGTAATTTGGAGCACATCCGGCAGAACAAGCCCAAGGCTTTTTCTGGCGGTCGAGGGTCTGGCCAACGGCGAAAACCTCGGAGGCATCATCCGCACAGCATTCGCACTGGGAGTGGATGGACTGATCATAGGTGAAACCTGCTGCCATCCGTACCTGCGCCGTTCTGTGCGGGGTTCAATGGGCACCTTGTTCAAACTGGCATTTCATATCAGCCCAAAACTGCCGGATACCCTTTTGGAACTGGGAAGAAGAGGATGCCATGTTGTGGGGGCACATCCCCACCAAACTCAACTGAAGGTTAGCCAAGTCAACTTTCAGCGTGATGTCTGTATTGTCATGGGGAGTGAAGGTGACGGCCTGTCCGTGGCAACACGAAACGCCTGCCACGAGCTTGCGGTGATTCCGATGTCAAAGGAGGTGGATTCACTGAACGTTGGCACCGCTGCTGCCGTTTTCCTTTATGAGGCACTGCGGCAAAAATCCTTGGTTCAAAGCGCGTGTTCGGCTACAGTTTAGTTCTGTGAGCGTGGAGACCTACCAAACTGAAATAGCGGAAGCCTTGAAGGCCTATGATAAGTACATCATTTGCATAGACAAGACGCCGGAGGACTTTGCCACTGCGGTTCGTTCGCTTATGGAGAAAGCTATTAAAGCTTACGACAATCGCGGCCCCAACCTGCGGCATGGGATTGCACTCGACAAGCAATTGACCATTATATTAAGCCAAACCGAAGGAGAAAAGCCGCTGTGCGGCATCTATTTCAATTTATCATCCCCATACCACCGCAAGTTGGCCAATAGCAAAACGACGGACAAAGCCACGGGCTAAAGTCCGAGAATAAGCGCAGTTACACCAAGGCAATAAATGGCACGACTCATACAACTCAACGGGGCTCAACAAGGCAGAGTGATCGATTTAGTCACTGGGCGGTGGCGCATGGGACGCCATCCGGAGAACGAAATCCGGATCGATGATCAGGGAATATCCAGTTTCCACGCGGAACTCCAAGTGGCGGAAATTGGATTGCATTTGAAAGACATGGGATCAACCAATGGCGTCTTTGTCGATGGCCGGCCGTTTGTACGGGGAATGCTGCTCAACGGCCAGACACTGCAAATAGGAGTGCTGGAATTTAAGGTGGAACTCAAGGGCACTTCCAAAAATGGCATGTTTTAAAAGCAGGCTATCCTAAAGGCACATTTGGAACCCGCATAGGTTGTTGGCCCGCCCGTTTGAATGGAGCGGTTGCAGGTTGAGTGGTGCATCCAGAACCTCTCGTTGCCAA
>JANYDC010000052.1 GCA_025359965.1 Pedosphaera sp. | reverse complement strand
GGGGGCTGGGATGCGGGGGGGGTAGGCTGGAAGCCTGAGGTCCTAGGGGTGGGCTCGAAAACGGTTATTGGAGCGGGTTCGGGGCGAGGTTGTTTGGTCCGGGCGGAAGGGAGGCGACGGTTGGTTAGCCTGTAGAACTGTCGTTCGACCCGGATCAAAATGGATAGTGCCGTGCTGATTTCGCTGGGTTTGGCGTTGGGTTTGCGAAACATCGCGACGGCTTGCTCTTGGAATTCGTTGAGGAGAGCGATGTGAGTCGACGTGAAATCGGCAGGGATTTCGACGGCGGTGGTTGCGAGGTTGTGTTTCATATTCGATATATTGTGAGAACACAATACTTACACATCGGTGTCTGTCTAGTTCTTTTTAATTCTTTTTTTGAGTAATAGCACCATAGAGAAAACACGAATAACCCCGATGAGAATGCGGAATTTTAACCGCAGATGGGGAAGAATGTACACAGATTGAGTTGAGGAATAATATTCCGAAAGGATCTTGGGCGGATGATGGTCTGCATCTGAGCACAGAAAGTCATGGGAATCGCCGGGGGGGCAGGTTTGTGACGTTGCTTGCGCAAGGCCGTAAGTGTTCTTGCTGACTTCCCGACGGAGCGGTCCCGGGGTGTCGCTCCTACGTCGCTCGACCCCAAGCTAGTGGCTATCAAGCCTACGGCTTTAGGAACAGGAATGACTGCGGATGGAGAAGGATACGCATTTAGCACCAAGGCAAAACGGCTTGAGTTGGATGTGATGGATCGGTGGGAATTGCTTCATCACGCTGACTTTATTCTCCGTGGCCGTTCCACTCGCGGGTGGGGTTAAGTTTGCGGAGGAGTCTTAGGGCGTCGGAGCGCACGTAGATATCATCGTGTTCGAGGCACTTCTCCAGAGCACTAATGACTTGCGGCGATTTGTTGCCCAAGCCGCCCAGAGTGAGGGCGGCGACGACTTTGAGTTCGGTTTGATTGCTGTTAAGGCACTCCAGCAAAGGGGGCACCACTTCGGGCGGGGCGGCATTTATGTTGCGGAGGGCGAGGGCGGCGGAAAGTCGGGAGAGCGGGTTGGTGCCATTTAATTGACCGATGAGGGCTGGCACGGCCGGCAGGCCGATGGCGCTTAAGGCTGCGGCGGCGCTGGGTGTCTCGCGCAAGGGGCGGGTTACAGACTCGGAATTAAGACGCGCAATGAGTTGGGGAATGGCGTTGCTCGCGGCTGGGCCCAAGGCGGCGAGGGCGAAGGCAGCCTCATAGCCATCGGGCAAGTTGACAATGGATTGCGCGATTTTAATAACTTCATCCAACGACTCGCCCTTACGGGCCAGGGATATAGCGGCCTGAGCTTGAACCTGAGGGGAGGGATCGTGCAGGGCCTTTTGCAAAAGGGGCAACAGCCAGACGCGGTTGGTAGGGTTGAGGGAGAGCTGGTTTATGGCCACGCGGCGCACTTGAGGGGAAGGATCAAGCTGGAAATGGGTATAGAGTTGGTGGTTGATGGCGTCAGCACTTACTCCCACGAGAGCGGCCCAGGTGAGGCGAAGACTCTCGTTGCCCCGGTCAAAGGATTCAAAAAAGTCCGGCAATTCGTCAGAGTGCAAATCGCGAAAGAGTCTAGTGGCCTCGTAAGCAACCGTTTGATTGCCTGCGCGCAAGAGGGGGATCATGGCGGGCCGGACATTGACTCCGATACGTGCGAGGAGGGCCAGGTTTACCATGGCGTTGTATTGGATTCGGTTGTGCTGCTCCACTCGGTCGAGCACTGAAGAGGGCAACCATCGGCGAAGTTTCCAGGGCAGACGCCAGTCTCTGGTGTTGGCTTGGCGGACGAAACGAGGGAGGCAGCCGGGCCCCAGAGCGCGGAGGGCTGGAAGGGCGGCCGAGCGGTCCGTCCTCAACATTATGGACCACTCCGCGAAAGTGCGGCCTTGATACTCAGGTTCGCGCTGGAGGATGAGGAAGATTGCCAGGCAAACAAGCGACAGAACCAAGACGAACACCCAAGGAGTTATACGCCACTTGCCGGTCATGGGAGTGGGGCGGTTGGCAGCCATCTTGCGCGATAGTAGGCCGCCTCGGGCCGCACGACGAAAGGCTGGCCAACGGCGATGCGATCTATCACGGTAGTCCAGTCTTCAAGATTCTCTGAGATTTCCAAGGCGGCTTCTCCCGGCACGGAGGATTCAAGCACGAGGGTCAAACCAGAGGTTTCCCATTTCACCATGTCAAGCCGGAGATCCTTGGGGATACCGGGGAAGAAAAACTCGATGCTGGCATAGGCCGGGTTTCCGCTGATATGACCATCCCATGGTGAATAACTGAACGAGTCTGAGCCGGAGGCGTTCGGATCAGGGACGTAGACCCAGTTGCCTGATACCTGCCGGAGGGTGCCCTGCTGCGGACCTTGTAAAAGAATCACGCGCACGGGATCGAGATCAGCATCGGAGTAGGAGAACGGCACGGGGACGGTGGCCAGATTGGTTACGACCAGCGAGAGGTTTGAGATGACCGGCGGGTGGTTGGTGCCGCGGACTTGGAGGGTGGCACTGGCCACCTGGCTTGTGAGGGCTCCATCAAAGGCGGCAAAATCAAAGCGATCAGGCCCCACATAACCCGGGGCCGGGCGGTAGATCCAATCATCCTGCACGGACGAAATTGTGCCGTGAAACGGCTGACTCAAAATGAGAAATTTCAGGGGTGTATTCTCATCGTCAGTTCCCTGAAAATTGAGAAGCTGGGGCTGGTCCATAGACACGGAACCCCGGAAATCAATGGCAGTGGGCGCGGTGTTGTTGGTGGTGATGGTGATATCAACCCGGCCTGTCGGGCTGAAATCAAGGCCGTCATAGGCTTGGAAATTGAAACCGTCGGAGCCAACGAATCCGCGTTCCGGCAGGTAGAGCCAGTGGTCTGAATCATCAATGAGGCGGCCGTGCGCAGGCAACGTTAGCAAGGCATAACTCAGGTGCTGAGAATCGACATCGCTGCCGGTCTGAGGAATGGTGACGGGCTGGCCGGCCAGGGTGGTGCGGCTTTGATTGGAAATGCGAGGAGGGTTGTTGGTGTTGGTGACGTGGATGGCCACGGTGATGGGGGAACTGGCGGTCCGCCCGTCGCTGGCTTGGTAGACGAGGGTGTCGTCACCGAAAAAATCCTGATACGGCTGATAATTTGCCAAGCTGGGATATTGAAAGAGAATTCCGTGATCGGGAGCGCGCAGCAATTGAAAGGTAAGCTTGGTTTCCTCGCGATCTTCAGCCTGAAAAAAGATGTCGCCGCTGCGGTTTTTATTGAGGGTGAGAACGTTATTCGTACCGTGCGGTGTTTGATTGAGAGCCTGCACTAACAGGGTGGCTAACTGCCATTTCTGACCCGAGCCGGAGACCGGCAGGATGCGAAAAGTGTCCGTTCCATAAAACCCCGGAGAAGGTGTGTAAACAAAGGCAAGAGATCCGTTGGTGGGGGTGATCGAGCCGTGGGAGGGAGTTTCAAAACTGGATGCCCCACCCCATGCGGTTGGAAGAGTGAGCAGCACGGACTCGCCTTCGACCGTGATGGCTCTGGCAATGTCGCGTGGCGCTGCTGGCAGCGATGATGCGGCGGGGGCTCTTCCGGTAAGTTGGGCATTCTGGCCAAAGCCAGGCCATACAACAGGGGACGGGGCAAGGGAGGGTTTGTCCACTGACCAAACGTACAGGCTGCTGCGGTGTTTGGTGACGGCCTCCTGACCTGGCAAAGGGGCTGAACGGTCCTGCACGGACATGGCGATGATTTCCATGATGCCATCCCCATTGAGATCCGCCACCAAGGGAGGCGACGATTTTTGATAGGTGAGCAAAGTGATGTATTCCGGGAAGAGTGAGGCAGTCGGACCAGCGGGGCCCCAGGCCTTCCAAAGCTGACCGTCCGCGCGGAAAAAATTGATGCCGCCCAGGTATTTGGAATCGGACTGGCTCACGGCCAGGCTGGGAAAGCCCAGGGTGCGGAAGAGGACTTCGGGCACACCATCCCCATCGAGATCCGCCACGACAGGGCCGCTGCGTTGGGAGCCTTTTTCGAAGATGATGGTCGGCCAGCCCGGAGCCTCGAACCCGTCATCCTCTATGGCGTGAATAGTTTTTGAGTTGTCACCCATGCCGACCACGCAAAGCCGTCTGTTGCCACGAAGATCAGCCAAAGCCAGCGGCATGGTGAACGAATCGTCGCGTTGCACAGGGAATCCGCGTTTGCGTTTACCGCGTCCGTCGAAAACGTAAATACCGCCAAAATTTAAAGGCGTTTGCGCGACCGATCCCACCACTACTTCCAGTTGGCCATCGCCATCCAAATCGCCCAGCACGGGAGATCCCAGGAAATAGCCTGAGGTGGGAGTGCGCCAGACGGGCGCATCCGGCTTCGCCAGGTTAAAACAGGCTATAGCAGAGCAACCGTCCGGCACCACGATGTCGAGGCCGGGGAGGGAAGAAACATGCCCGAGCGCTGGAACTTGTTTCATGACATTTTCGGTGCTGTTGCAAGCGTCAACTGACCAGCGCGCCAGACGACTGCCGGTATGATCGTAGACAGACAGTATGCGACGCTCGGCACCTTTGGAATAAATTGAGTCGTTGGAAAAGGTGACCAAAACATTGGTGCCTGAGCCGGTCAAGTCGCCGATGGACCTGCCCAAATTCGCGGGGTCCACCTGCAACGGCCAACTGCCTTCCACTCGCGTGCCGTCGGCGTGGTAGGCATCGAGCCAGCCGCCGGTTTCAACCACGATTTCCGGTTTTCCATCGCCATCCAAATCGCCAATGACGGGGATATCAGCATAGGGCCGACCGACCGTTAAAGTACGCGACCAGACCAGCGAACCATCGAAGCGATAAACCAGCAGTTGCGCAGGGGCGTCGTCCTCGGTGGCTCCGTCCACCAGGACCAATTCCTGCACGCCGTCGCCGTCCAGATCAGCTGCCTGCACGGTGCGCCATTCGTCGGCGCTGATGGTGCCGCGCACTGGGAGTGTGACCGGCCAACCAGGCACAAGATGGCGATCCACATAGACCAGATTTACGATATTGGTCTGACGGACGGTTGCGCCATTGATGGTCCGGCTGACGATGAGACGCAGGGAATAAAACTGATCCGGGTTGGCATCCGCGGTGTTCCACTGAGCGACCACCTGGTTGGCGAAGGGCTGGTCAACGGGCTGGCTCAAGGTGAGACCGTTGGTCGACCAAGTGGTGGGTTTCACACCCTCCCCGACTGCTAGCTGCCACTGTACGTTGGTACCGTAGGCGGTGATGCAAACCGGCACCTTGCCACCCCAGCGAACCACATCGCTGCCCTGCGGCGAAAGGATGCGAGCGTTGCTGACTTTGACAATGGAACGATCCTCCGACCAAACCGGGTGGTCCGGATCATTTCCATTGGCCACACGCCAGCGCAGAGTTTGAGTGCCATCAGACCAATCTGAAGTGTCGGCCACCCAATCAAAAACCGACCCGGATGCAGGCAGAGTGCCCTGCTGCATGATACGCCAGGTCTTGGGATTGGGGCCTGCGCCCGTTTCCAGTCGGTAAGCCTGCCCGTGCGCCTCACTCACTGACACCCCCCAGGTCATCACGCCAGAGAATTCGCGAGGGGCGTTAAGTTGCAGAACTGCGGGAATCGTATCAACCTGTTGCAAGGCCTGGCCTGCATCAATCGCACCGGTGCCGAAGGCGGTGTCCGTGTCCACCCAGCGGGTGCTGTCGCGCAATATCTGGCGGAGTTGATCGGCAGTAAGTTCAGGATGCGCGGCCAATAAAAGTGCGGCCACCCCGGCAACATGAGGAGCGGCCATGCTGGTGCCACTAAGATATTGGTAGGCCTGATTAGGCGCGGCGCTGTAAATGGAATCGCCCGGGGCCGCCAGGCTTATTTGCTCGCCGAAATTGGAAAAACTGGCGCGTTTATTGGAATCATCCAGCGCCCCCACCGCAATGACATTGGTATAACCAGCCGGATAGCCTATGACAGAAATATGCTCATTGCCTGCCGCTGCGACGATTAGAATGCCAGCCTGCTGCGCCTTACTGATTTCATCCGCCAGAGCCTGGCTTTTTTCCGGAACCCCCCAACTTGCGTTGATGATGCGCGCGCCCTTGGCCCGTGCGTACTCAATGGCCTCGATGACCGTCCCAACATCGCCATTACCCTGGGCGTCGAAGGCTTTGATGGCCATGAGGGTCGCCACAGGGCTCACTCCAGTGATGCCCAGGGCGTTGTTGCCCACAGCACCGATGATGCCGGAAACATGCGTGCCGTGGCCGTTATCATCCATGGGGTCGAAATCGTGCGAGACAAAATCGTATCCATGCACGTCGTCGACAAGGCCATTGCCATCGTTATCAATTCCATCCGCCTCGATCTCACCCGGGTTGACCCAAATATTGGGTGCAAGATCCTCGTGGAGATAATCAATGCCGGTATCAATGACCGCCACCTTGACCGCATGATCACCCCGGGTCACCGACCAGGCGGGCTGAACATTTATGTCGGCCCCGGCGACTCCGCCCGACTTGCCGGTGTTGAAAAGCCCATACTGAAGCCCCCAATAAAAATCATCGGGAGGGGTCGGTGGCGTCTCGTTAATGTGAATGAGGTAGTTCGGCTCGGCGAAACGGACTCCGGGCAGTTTTTGGAAGCGCTGAATGGAGGCCTTCAAATCGGCCCCCGGCGCGAGTTGCACCAGTGCGATACCCGTTGCGACCCCGGCCTTGGCTTGCACCGCACTCTCTTTCTTCGGCGAGAGCGCGCGTGAAGAAGCCGCTGTGGGACCCAGAGTGGCCAGACGCGCCGACCCTGTCCAGCCGATCAGCACCTCGCCCTCCCGATAGGAAGGCGCGGCAGTGGCCCAACCGGTCTGAATCGCCGCAGCACTCAGCCAACCGAGGAGGAGTAAGGCGCGCCTCAACATGACTTTGATTCTTACTCCAGCGGCATCTGGCGCTTGGCCAAACGTTTCCGCATGTTTTCCCAGTAAGGGAAGAAACCTCGCTGCGATTGTGAGATGACCGTTTGATCCCAGACGCGGCGCTGGCAGATCAACTCAACTCCGGCCGCCTTCAGGGTCTCGCGGAAGGCGTTGAGGTCCAGTCGACCGGTGAAAGGACGCAATGAAACGAGGTGAGTCAATCCGCGTGCGCTGGCCCATGCGGCGAGGGCTTCTGGCGAAGCATCGGCCAATTGTTCATTAGGCATGCCAAAATGTTTGGAGGCCCGTGCCAGACCGTCGGCCACAGCCAACTGCGCGTAGTCGGTCCGTGCCTTGGTCGCCCAGGTGGATTGGATTGAGGGCGAAGTCCCTACGATACCCGCAGGGCGCAAATCCCTCAGGCAGGAGTGTTCCACGGAAAGATCCTCGTCGTGCAACCAAAGGGCTGTCTTGGATGTATCGGCAGGCATGGGGTCCGATTTTGGAGGAGTAGCCAGTTTCAAATCCGCCGTTTCCTCGATCTCCACAGCTTTGACGATCTTGTCGTTGAATCGTTCCAAACCAGCAGATTCAGCAAGGAGCGCAGGATCGGTGAAGCGTTCGAGATTGGAGAGTCGGACCAAGTAGCTCTTGTCCTTGGTCTGGAGGCCGGCCACCCAACGCCAGGAAAGGGTGTTAGTCGCGGCATCCGCATCGAGCAAATGTTGCTCGTACCAGGATGCGCCCAGCTCCCAAGGCAAACCCTCAACGTGGACCCAGAAACTGGACCACCACATGCGGGCGTGATTATGGACGTAGCCGGTTTCAATGAGTTCGCGGGCGAACCGGTCCATGAGCGCGACGCCGCTGCGGCCCTCGGCCACCTCGCGTGCGCGAGTCAGCACTGCTTCGCTGTAGGTCTCAGGGGCAATGGATACTCTTTTCAAGTAGTCAGCCCAAACGCCGGGATGCCATTCGAGCCAGCCTTTCCAGTAACCGCGCCAGTAAAGTTCCTGGGCCAGTTTCTCGACGCTTTCAATGGAATGCTTGCTTAAAAGATCCGTGACCAATTCCGGCTCGCGGACCAGGCGCATGCGGATGGAGGGGGAAAGGCGTGTCACGGACTGGTGGCCTCCGGGCTTCACGAAATTGCGATCACGCGCGTAGGACGTGGCGGCGGGGGCAAATTCGGCCCAGCGCTGAAACGCTTGTTCGCGTGTCGAGGCAAAGGGCGTCCCGGTAAAGGGAGTAATCGTTTTAAGTTCTGTCTCCATGATGGGTCGTTAATCGGGCGCGGACTTCAAAAAATACGTTATCACAACGTGGGGGATCCTGCGCGTGGGCCAACTTAGCATCCAGACGCTGGATCCGCCATCCAGCATTCGGGCAGGGCACGAGGGCATTCCGCCTGAAGGAACAACTGCCGAATCCTCAGGATGAAAAAAAGGTTTATTAATGATGGGCGATCATCTTAACCAGCCGGATGCCGATGATCACAGCCGTAATCAAAAGGGATAAACCCGAAAACTGGGACATGCGCATCAGCGTTTTGCTGGAACACCGGCTTCGCCCCGTGGCCACACCCAGACTTAACAGCGTGAACCAAGCCATTCCTCCAACGAAATTGCCCGCTCCGCAGAGAAATTTGCTCTGAAAGGTATCGGTAATCCACTCGTGCGAGAGGAAAGTTGCCGTCAGCGTCACCCAAAACAGCAGGATGGCCGGATTGCCCAAAACGCGTACGAACCCGATCCAGAAGGCAGTATGAGGGTGGATGCGGTGCTCGACTTCACCCACGGGCACATCAGTGATCGGCACTTCCTTGACGAACGTGTATTTGACGCCGAGATAAATCATGAGGAGGAAACTGACCAACTCCATGGTGGCTCGAATCACCTCGGATTGGAACAGTTGGGAAAACCCGGCGAAGGCCATCGCGCAGTAGATCACGTCCATGGCCATCGCGCCCAATCCCACCATAAAGCACCAGAGAAAACCGCGTTTGGCGCCGTCGTTGATGATGGTGCAATTGATCGGTCCGACGGGTATGCACGCCAGAAACCCGAAAACACAACCGGTCGTTGCCGACCGTAAAAGGCTAGTTCCGTCCATGTTGCCAATAAAATCCAACTAACCTATGATCGTTCCGGTTTTATCCTCCTCATCCTCATCCTCCTCCTCATCCTCGTCCTCATCCTCGTCCTCATCCTCGTCCTCAATCTCCTGCCGCATCTTCCGCGAAATGCGCGGGCGGATGAACCCGTAAATTAGGTAAGTGGTGAAAAGGACGGGTAAAATGATCGGCAGCAACAGATCCCGCAGAATCACGACCAATCCCAGGATCAGAATGAAAATAACGAGGCGCAAGAAGGGCCTGGTCGACCGCATATCCAGTTTTTTGAAGGATGGGTATTTGACCTCGCTTACCATCATGCCAGAGAGAAACAGCATGATGACCGGAAGCGCGTACCGCCAGCGCCCCACGGGAAAGTTTTTATCCTCGTACCACAACATGAACAGAGTGATGGATGCCACGGTTCCTGCCGCCATCGGGATGGGAAACCCAAGGAATTCGCCCCCGCCCCCGCCCTTCGACATGGCCGAGAGACAATTGAACCGGGCCAGCCGCAGGGCTCCACAAATCAAGAAGATCGAGGCAATAAACCAACCGATCTCAGGGTGTGTGACAAAAATATCCCGAAATACAATGCGATGAACCAGAAAGGCCGGAGCAACCCCGAATGAAACAATGTCCGCCAATGAATCAAACTCGCGCCCAAAAGGGCTTTCCGCCCCCCCCATTCGAGCCACCCGCCCATCGAGCAAATCAAATATGCAGGCCAGCAGAATGAAACCAATGGCGTGCCTGATGATGGTGTTGTAATCGGCGGCCACGGGATCGGCATCAACGATCTTGGTCAGTGCCAGAAATCCACAGAACAAATTGCCCGCCGTCATCAGATTCGGCAGGAAATAGACTTTCAACCGGCCCTGGTCGTTGCCGGTTTCAATGCCGCGGTCAGAAACTTTCATGTCAGAGACAGACCTCCGCAGCGATCAGGTATTGATTGCGCATGGGTTCAATCGTACCCGCTTCAAGCGAATGTTGCAAAGGGACAACTTAAGACGGAAATAAAGGGCACTTCCAAAAATGGCATGTTTTAAAAGCAGGCTATCCTAAAGGCACATTTGGAACCCGCATAGGTTGTTGGCCCGCCCGTTTGAATGGAGCGGTTGCAGGTTGAGTGGTGCATCCAGAACCTCTCGTTGCCAA
>JANYDC010000050.1 GCA_025359965.1 Pedosphaera sp. | reverse complement strand
TGTTGGCAACGAGAGGTTCTGGATGCACCACTCAACCTGCAACCGCTCCATTCAAACGGGCGGGCCAACAACCTATGCGGGTTCCAAATGTGCCTTTAGGATAGCCTGCTTTTAAAACATGCCGTTTTTGGAAGTGCCCTTAACCCCATTGATCTGAATTTCGTAGGTATTCCTGAGTGAAAGCTCGGTTTTACCTCTCTCGCCGATCTCCAGATCTAACTGTTTTGGATTGGCGTTAAACTGAATAGGGGTCTTGACCACCACATCTGCCGTTGCGGCAAGAGCCAGCGAAAGAAGCCCACTGAGAGCGATCAAAAACGACAGGCGAGTCCGACTCGGTTTGCCGGTGAGGGGAATGACAGTTGATTTCATAAGTGTAAGTACTAAGTGTTAGTTGTCTTGAGCGACCAGCGTGTCAGTCCACCCATGGTGGATCGACTTTGTCGCTTTCGTCGAAATTCGGGACGTTAGTTGGACGGAATTGGGCTGACGCCTCAGAATAACTTTCAAGCCTTCAGCGGCAATACTTATTTACTTAAGAAATTCTTGTGAGCTCGCCGATTACTAATCCCGCGTGTTGCGTGTGATTATCTTGGTTTCTGACTTGTCTCCCTCAGAAGCCTGTCACTGCTTCATAACAGTCTTTTCTCCATGGTCTCAGATGCGGTTGCGCCCGTCAGGATTTTCGCTACTTTGTAGTAGTTCAACCGGGAAACACTTGGGGAAATGGAATCGACTGAGAACGCTGATGCACCTTCGACGCCTCTTTGGCTTCGATTGATCGTGGGCCGCCGCCCGCTGGTGACGCTCCTTCGAGCCTTGGTTTTGGTTCTGGTCAGTGTGCTTGTGTTCCGGTTTTGGCTTTTGCCCATCCGCGTCACCGGGACCAGCATGGTTCCCACCTATCACGACCGTCAGGTCAATTTCATCAACCGCCTGGCCTACTTCCACAGCCATCCCAAGCGCGGTGATATCGTCTGCGTGCGCCTTTCCCAACAGCAACTCCTGCTGCTCAAACGCGTGGTCGGCCTGCCCGGCGAACGCGTCGCCATCCGTCAGGGTGTGGTCTACATCAATGGAGATCAGATTGAGGAACCCTACGCCAATGGCAAAGTGCCGGGCAGAGTGGCCGAGTTTGAGCTGAAAACCTCCGAATACTTTGTCATTGGCGACAACCGCCCCGTGTCCGACCTGCTCCGGCGCGATGAGCAGGATATTTTGGGAAAGGTCATCTATTGAAGCGGCTGGTGCAGCTATTGTCCGTGGTCGTCGTGGTAGTTTTGGGCTGGCTCCTCTATGAGTGGCTTTCCCCGCCGCTGGAGGTGGTCCTGGAAAAACAGGTGCGCGCCCTAATCGCCATGATCCCGCCCGCTGGCAAGGAATCCATCTTCACCCAAGCCGTGAAAGCCGGCAGGATTGCCGATCATTTCGCCACCAATATCACCATCCAATTGGAGGGCTTCAGCCGTTGGACCGACTCCATCCACACGCGGAACGAGCTCCAAGGCCTGATCGCCGGAGCCCGGGCCAATTGGCCGGGTGCCTCCATCGATGTGGCGGGCATGCGCGTTACCGTCGCGGACGACCGTGAAACCGCACTCGTCCAAATGGGCGTGGTGGTCAAACAACCGCGTGAACCAGACCCGGCCGCAGGCGAAATGCGCCTCCACCTTCGCAAAGTCGACAAAGCCTGGCTCATCGAGAAAGTCGAAAAAGGCGACCGCTCCCGCGACGGCATCATCCCCTTCGAACCGGAACCTCGATAATCAGTAACGCCGCGCCTGCCTTCCAAATCTTACGGAACCACAAACTATTCAGGCTCGGGTCGCAATCCAACTCCCCCTTGAAACTGTTGTTTATTTAAATGCATTGACACATAAGTAGTTAAACCTACACTAACCCAATTATGAATCAACAAATGCAACACAAACCCATCTCGACCAGCACTGAAATTCCTGCCGATTTCACCTCAATTCAAATTGCTCTCCTCAACGAGATTCGCGATAAAGCCATTGCCACCGTCCGCAAAGAGGGCGTCAAAATGTCGGAGATCAACAGTGCTCTCAACGTTTTGATCAAGGTCGAAAAACAATTCTTCCTCCTCACTCATCGCCGTATTCCCGGCCAAAAGAGCAAGAAATCGCGTCACGAGCCCGCATCTATCCTCCCATTTACCCCGACTGAGGAATCCGACCCGTCCCTTCCCGACCCCGCTGAGCTATGTCCTGAAGTGCCCCTGCCTTTCCCACCTTTGTCCGACACATTGGAATCGTTATGCGATTTAAAACAAAAAGGATATCGTTCTGAGTCCTGCCGTGGCTGTATCAGGGGAGAATGTTGCATCAACAAGCAATAACCAAGTAGGGCGGGGTGTCTCACCACGTCGATAACACTTCATCTTATTTTGCTTTTGAGGCGGCTTCGGCTTCCAACTCGGCCAGCCTCGCTTCAACTCGCCCCTTGAGGATTGCGAACACCGGCTTCATATCAGGAGCGGCTGGGTTCATAAAAAGTTCATCCCAACGATTCAAGCTGTCCTTCAACCGATCTATGTCGGCCACTGAGTTTTTGATCTTAATTGCTAAAGCCCACTCCTTCAACGCTTTCCGTTGCCTCTCGGTCAAATCGGTCTCAGGCTGACCGGTTATCGCAATGGGTACGCGCGCATGATTCGCTCGTTGGCTTGCACATCCCATGGCAGCAATAAGGCAAATAGCACTGATCACTAAACCCTTCATCTTAATCCTTTCTTCGACGCCGCAACCATCGACAGCGTGACCGCGTCCTGCGCAATCCTAGACCTTGATCAGGGCGACATCCTCGCCCACAATTTCAAAATTTGCGATAAATTGGAAGCCTTTTGGGGACCGCCAAAAAAATCCTAAGCAGCCCCCACTTGAGGTCCTTGTTGTCCTTTCCGTCCTTTAATGGGATGATGATGTTTTATGAACGCGGTTAATATTCTTTGGGTGTACATCATCCTGATGGTTGCGGGTGGTTTGATGGGCTTTCTTAAAGCTGGCAGCAAAGCCTCGCTGATCGCCTCAACTTTCTTCGCAGTCATCCTGTCTTTGTTTGCCTTGGGCATTTTGCCGTTTCAACACCATGTCTGGGTGCTGCTCTTCCTTTTGGTCTTCTTCGGCATGCGTCTGGCCAAGTCCAAGAAGTTCATGCCCAACGGTTTGATGTTGATCCTCACTGTTCTGGCGTTGGCCCTGCCCCGTCTGATGCACTGATCCGTTTCCCATGGCCTCCGCTGACCTTCCCATCTGGCAATTGCACCGCCAGATTATTGACACATTGCACGAACACCGCCGCGCGGTGCTCGTCGCGCCCACCGGCTCCGGCAAAACTACCCAAGTGCCGCAGATGCTTCTTGATGCCGATCCTGCCATGACCGGGCGCATCGTCGTCCTCCAACCCCGGCGTGTCGCGGCTCGAACCGTGGCGGCGCGCGTGGCTTTCGAGAGGAGCGTCATTCTCGGCGGCGAAGTGGGCTATCAAATCCGTTTTGAGGATCGCACCAGCCTTGGCACCCGTATTTGCTTTGTCACGGAAGGCATCCTCCTGCGTTGGTTGCAGGACGATCCGGCGCTCAGTGATGTGGCGGTCATTCTTTTCGATGAATTCCACGAGCGCAATTTGCTGAGTGACGTGGCTCTGGGGCTGGTCAAACGTGTCCAAGCCACCGCCCGCCCCGATCTTCGCATCATGGTAATGTCCGCCACCCTTGATGCCGAGCCCATCGCCAAATACCTCAGCGATTGCCCCGTGTTGGTGTCTGAAGGGCGAACCTATCCCGTCGAAATTCAGCACCTCTCGCATGCTGATGATCGGCCCGCCTCCGAACAGGCTGTCGACCAGCTTGAAATTCTGCTGAATCGGGGTGAGCAGGGCGACGTCCTCATTTTCATGCCCGGCATGGGCGAGATCCAGTCAACCATCAACGCTGGCCGGTCCATTCGCACCGGCGAACGTCTAGAATGGATTCCCCTGCATGGCGAAATTCCACCCGAGGAGCAGGATCGCGCCTTCGCTCCCAATCCCCTACGCAAAGTGGTGGTCGCCACCAACGTCGCCGAAACCTCCATCACCATTGACGGCATCCGGCACGTCATTGATGGCGGCTTGGCCAGGATCGCGCGCTACGATGGGGAGCGTGGCATCGGCACACTCATGATCGAAGAGATCAGCCGCGCCTCTGCTGATCAGCGGGCCGGTCGCGCCGGACGTACTTCCCATGGAACCGCCTGGAGATTGTGGACCGAGAGCAACCATCTGAACCGCCCGGCCCGCAACACCCCGGAAATCCAGCGCTCCGATCTCGCGGAAGTCGTCCTTCTATTGCATTCACTCGGCATTCGCAGAGCGGCTGAGTTCGATTGGCTGGACAAGCCAGACCTGCCCGCTGTCGAGCGCGCCGAAGCCCTGCTCGTGACCTTGGGCGCAATCCATCCCGAGCCTGACCTTACCAGGCGCAACGATTTGACTGAGGTTGGGCGCAAAATGCTCCGCCTGCCGATGCATCCCCGCTATGGGCGCATGCTTGTTGAGGCCGCATCGCGTCGATGCGTTCCGGCTGCTGCGCTTTGCGCCGCGCTGGTGAGTGGTCGAGATCTCCTGGTGCGCCTTGGCCGCGAAGACAAACACACCGCCGAGGCTCGCGAAATCTTCGAGGGGGATGAGAGGTCTGATTTCTTCACCCTTATCCGGGCCTTTAATTACGCAGCCAACCAAAATTTCTCGGTTGATGCCTGTCGCCGTCATGGCATCCATGCCCAGAGCGCGCGGGTCATTGCCCAGACCTACCAGCAGATTTTGGAGATCGCCAAGCGCGAACGTCTTATTGGCGAGGGCGATTCGGAAAAACCCAAGGACGACGACCTCCTCAAAGCTCTGGCAGCCGGTTTCGTCGATCAATTGGCCGTGCGCCGGGATGCGGGCACTTTGGAGTGCCACCTGATGGGTGGGCGGACCGGAACCTTGGTTCGCGAATCAGTGGTGCAACGGTCCAATCTTTTTGTGGCGGGCAGCGTCCGCGAAATTGAGGGGCGGCATGGGCCGATGACCCTTCTGGCTCTGGCCACCGCCGTGACTTTGCCCCTGCTGCGGGAGATGTTTCCTCAGCACGTCATTGAAAAAGTCGAGCACCGGTATGACCGCAACCACAAGCGGGTGGCGGCAGTGAAGCTGATTTATTTCAAGGACTTGCCGCTTCTGGCCGAAGCGGGTGAAGTGAACGACGACGCAGCAGCCGGAATGGCCCTGGCCAAGGCCGCCGAACTGCACTGGATCGATCTGCCCTTGTTCAATCACGATCTCAAACAGTGGATGGAACGTGTCAGGTTAGTGGGTAAAGCCCTGCCGGGTCTGGGTTTTCCCGTGTTGGACGGGGATTCTATGCGGGAGCTTATGGCCAAAGCCTTTCATGGATTGACCTTGGGCAAGGAAGCGCAGGCGGCGGACTTGGCTGCGGCCTTTAAGGGTTCGTTGGGACCGGAGCAACGCGCGTGGCTGGATGAATCAGCCCCGGTTTTTGTGACATGGCCTGACGGGCGGAGGTTGAAGTTGCTTTACCAATCCGAAGGTCCGGAGTTGCAGGTCAAATTGCACGAATGCTTCGGGCTGACCCAACATCCTAAAGTCTGTGAGGGCTCCATCCCGATACGTCTGTGGCTCTGTACACCGGATGGGAAAAGAATGGAGAGCACCACCGATTGGCCGGCCTTTCGTCAAATGCAATACCCCAAGTTAAAGGGCGGCTTGCAAAAGAAATTTCCGGGCAACACCTGGCTCTGAGTCCAAGATTTACTTCGACGACGTGGTCGACTGGTCGAGGAACGCTTTGAACTTGTCAAAGTTTTGCTGAGCCACTTCACGAACCACAATGCCCTTCTGCCCTTTGACCTTCACCGTGGCCTTTGTGGCATAGGCCAACTTGCTGATGTCAGTGGCGCTAGCCTCATAGATTGCGTCCTCGTGAACGACGTTGTCCGATGTCTTGCGGGTATTGAGCGAGCCAATGCCAGCTAGTTTGATCTCCAGCCCGTCGGCCACAATGGTGAGCGATTGACCGGGATCGATATCCAGAAAGCCGGTCTCGCTGCGTGCGGCATAGTGAACCTCCAAATAATAAACAGCGGTCTCGCGGTTTTTGAAGACCCTTGAGGCGTTGAGCCAGATCATTTCACGCGAAGGCTCGACGGTATCCAATAGGTTTTCGCCGATCAGATCCGTGCGCAGCCCGGTAATCGGGTTGGTGTAGCTGGTCACCTGCGGCGGAGTGAAACAGCCCGAGGCCAACACCGTGAGGACACCGAGAATACAGCAAAGGAAATTTTTCATAATGGCCCAACTGATTAAAAAGTCACCGCTTTGACGAAAAGTCCGAACATTTGATTCACCGGACTCCGGTCGCCGGAAGCTAACCCTGCCCAAGGCTCCTGTAAATACTTGGCACTGATTTTTAAGTCGTGGTTTCAATGGTTTGATGAAAGAAGCGCGGGTCTGCGACCCGCCGCAGTTTCGAATACCGAGGCCGCAACGCAGGGTTTGGTCAGTTTCGAGCTCCGGCGTTGCTGTGATTCATGGAGTCGCGCTCGGTGGTCGCCATGCCAAAATTGGCTCGCGTTGGAAATGTCCGTGAGTGAGTGTAAGTCGCATGGCCACCATCACTACGTTTAGGAGGTGTTTTCTCTCGTCGCTCCTCTTGGCGGCATTTGTCATGTTGATCGCTTCCGTTCAGGCCGCATCGTTGGTGAGATTCGCGGGAACGGGGGTGGCGGGCGACAGCGGGGATGGAGGTCCGGCGCTTGAGGCTAAACTGAATACCCCTTTCGGCATTGTTCGCGGACCTGATGGCGCGATCTGGTTTTGCGAGTATGAGGGGCATGTTGTCCGAAGGATTGGAAAAGATGGCATCATTTCGACTGTGGCCGGCACCGGCCAGCAGAATTACACCGGCGATGGCGGACCCGCTCTCAAAGCCACCCTCAATAATCCTCACGAAATCCGCTTTGATGGTGAGGGCAACCTTTTCATCGCCGATACCAGCAACAACGCCATCCGGCGTATCGATGCCAAAACAAAGATCATCACAACCGTCGCAGGCACGGGCAAGCCCGGTTACTCAGGGGACAAAGGCCTTGCCACCGCAGCCCAGCTCAACCAACCCATCAGCCTCCAACTCAACGCGAATGGTGATCTCTACATTTGCGAAATCGGCAACCATGTCATCCGCCGGGTGGATGCCAAATCCCGGCTGATCTCAACAGTTGCCGGAACAGGCAGCACTGGTGTGCCGACTGATGGGGCGCATATTAGCGGAACCCCACTCAATGGGCCGAGATCCTTGGATGTTGATGCGCGGGGCAATCTATGGCTGGCGACCCGCGAGGGAAATCAAGTCCTGAATTTGGACTTGGCCGCCGGATTGATTCACGTGGTGGCGGGAACCGGTCGGAAAGGCTTTTTTGGTGATGGGGGGCAAGCCAAAGCAGCCATGATCAACGGTCCGAAAGGCATCGTGTTCGGACCCGATGGAATTGTTTATCTGGCTGATACGGAGAATCATGTCATCCGGCGCATCAACCCGAAGACAGGGCTTATTGAAAGATTAGCCGGCACTGGCATCCGAGGTTTGGGCGCCGCTGGTGATCCGCTCACAACCCAGCTAAGCCAGCCTCACGCACTATGGTTGGACGCGGATGGCTCAATCTTCATCAGCGATAGCATGAACCATCGCATCCTTGTCCTGAGAAACCACTAAGCCATTTTACTTCGTGCGGGCCCGGGTGATGTCGGGTTTGCCGTCGCCGTTGGCGTCGAGAGTGGCGAGGTCCAGATAGACGTAAGGGCGTTGGTAGGCTTCCTTGTCGCCGCCGGCATAGCTGACCCACACGCGCAGGGCAGTGGCGTCGAAGACAGCATTCATGACGTTGGCCCCCTTAATGGGAATCTGGTTGGCCAGGGCAACGAGTTTTTCGCCGGTAATTTTGCCGCGCTGCGATTCCAGAGTGGGAAAAGCCCCGCGACCTTCGTCATGATAGACCATGCAGGAAAGAGTGTTGGGCGCGAGTTCGTCGGCAGCGTTGCTGTCGCCCCAGATGTCAATGGCAGGCTGGCCGTCTTTGCCCTTGGAATCGGCGCGGATTTTTACCGCCCGTTTGTCGGTGAGACCGTCGCCAAAGACGAAATGATAACTTTTGGTGGGCGGCACTTGATTAAAAATCTTAAGGGCTTCAGTTAATGAACCGGAGTCATAAAGCATCGTGCGGAACCAAGCCGTGAAATGCGGTGCATGCAGGTTGTAAGGCATTTCCTTGGCCGAGGCATCGCCGATCTCAGACAGGACGATACCGGCATCGTTCATCCCACAGTTTGCACCCACAAACCCGGCAAAGGACGGCGTGACATGGGCGTGACCTTCGTTGGGGATGTAAACCGCGATCACAGGAAACTCATGAGCTCCTGCTTCGAGAGACCAATCCAGGTTGCGAGTTTGGTAAAGGTGACCATCCGCTGTGGCATCACCCCAAGCCGAGATGCTGCTGCACGAAAAAGGCATGAGCAAGGGGAGGCAATGGGCATGCTGCATCAGGCGTATGGGCTGACCGCTTCCTCCGGCGATGCCAAGAACTTGCTGCAACACACGGGGATCAGTGTAGGCGGCAGTGGTGGCCCAAACGTCGTCCAGCACTTCGTCGGTAACTTTTAGCTCTTTTTTGAATCCGGCCACGGAGGCGGGAACGATTTGCTGAATCTCCTCACGCATCAAACGGCCCAGATGCCAACCCATCTGATAGGCGGTGCCGCGCACCACCACGACGGGCACTTTGGCAATGCCGTTGGTGATGGTAAAACGATGTCCCTCCCCACCTGGACTTTGAGCCTTATCGGCAGCCACCAAAGCAGGGACGGCAGCTTGCTTGATCGCGCTCTCTTTTGACGGCTCGCCAAGCGACGAAAAGCTCGTGCTTAAAGTAACGAGCAACAATGAAAATAAAGGCGCGGGTTTCATAATCAGCAATTTTTAAACAGAGGCTTTGTTACTGTGCCACTACTGGTCATAAACGGCAATTTTATCTTTTTTTGAATGACGACACATCGGATTACAGCCTGCGCCCGCTAGGGTTGGCGAGGGGTGGCGATGCGGTAAAAACGATTGGTGGTGAAACTAGTGTCGAGGATGGTCTCAACATGGTTGGTTGGGTGCGCCGGAAAATCCGCTAGTTTAGTCCATGGGCCAGCGCCTAAGGTGCGGGAATATTGAATTGTATAGGTTTTGCCGGCCAGCGTGCCAAAAATAAGTGTGGCGCCGCCATTTGTGGCAATGGAACCAATTTTCAGGTAACTCAGCGCGTTGGTTGGATCAGTTCCAGCCAAATATTCCTGCGCATTGGATAGGCCATCGCCATCAGAATCCACATTAGGGTCCGCCCCGGCGACACCGAAGTATTTAGTCTCCCAATCATCGGGAAGGCCGTCTCCGTCGGTGTCGGTCAGGAAGGTAAGCTTGGCGCTGGCACTTATCATGCCACCAGCCTGGGCCTGATTGGTCACCATGAACGAATAGTTAGTCCATGGCGGCATGGTGTCGGGGCCGCTGAAAACAAAGTAGGCGGTGTGTTCGTTGAGGATGGCGTAGCTGCCTGGGATGTTTGGCGGCATCGGCGCGTTATTACGGCGTACAAAGTAGCCGATGGGCAGGGTGGCTGTATTGGTCACCGTCACGCTCAGGACCACTCTTGCGCCAGGCACAATATCAAGGCTCATTGGATTTTCGGTAATAATGGGGTCCGCCAGGATAGTGAGCCTCGCAGGAGTGGTTGTAATAGGTTGAATGGCGTCGTTGATGACCACTGTGTAGTCGGCTGAGTCGGAGAACTGGACGCTCGGAAAGCTCAAGGCATAACTGTTGGCACCGGGAATGATCACCCCGTTTTTTCGCCATTGGTAGCCCAGCGGCCCGCCACTATAGGCGGTGACTCTGAAGGTTACATTGCTGCCGGGGCGCGCAGCCACGCTGACCGGTTGAGTGATCAGGTCGGCGGGGTAAATGAGCGACAGTGCTGCGTTGGAGCTGACCGCAGAACCGGCCGCATTAAAAATGAGCACATTGTATTGGCCTGCCTGTTCAGGTTGGGCACTGCTCAATGTTAACAGGGAATTGGTCGCGCCTGTCACCGGTGTGCCATTAAAGTGCCATTGATAGTGCAGGGGCGCGCCATTGCTGGCGGCGACGCTGAAGTTGACGGTTTGATAGGCCGCCACGGTTTGATTTAGTGGCTGCGTGGTGATGACAAGTGTATCACTTAAAGTCGGTGGGACGGCAGGATTCGCGGGTGCTGCAATCCAATTCGCCGGATCATTGCCGTAGGCAGCGGAGTCACGCCGTTGGAGCGATAGGCCGAAGCCGTCCGCGCCAACTGGCCAAGGTGCGGAATCGCTGTATTCAATCTTGTCGATGAGCACATAGGGGATGGCACCCAGCACTGGTGTGGTGGGCTTCTTCAACTCCACGCTGTCACTGGAGTTGTCCAGTTTTCCCATATACGGACCGAAAAGTCGCACACCGTCCTTGACGTCGTACCTCGTGCGGAAAGCTGAGGACATCTCGTTGTTGGTTTGGCTGAAGCTGACGAGCAGGATGCGTTCGCTGCCAGCCAGTGTGACGTTTGTCGGGAAATCAAAATCAATGCCGCCGCGCAATCTCCACGTGTTCGTCGGCAGGTTCGTGTCGAAGAGTGGAACGGTATCAACAGAGAGGTTGCGCAACGCCACATATTCTTCGGTGGTGTTGTCATTCGTTCCTCCGAGAGCGGGCGGGTGATACATAATCTCCTCAATGACCACGGGTCCAACGCGTGGTCCGACGTTGTTCGTCCCAAGGCTGCTGAAGGTTTGCGCTACGAAATGTTCTTTTCCTTCACTCGTAACGTGACGCCCGAAACTGACACCGTCTTCGGCTGCTCCGAAGCTGTGGCCATGAGAGTAGCCGGTGAGATTGGTGGAGGCGGCAGTGGCGCTGAAAAGCCAGATATCGTCGCCGTCGGAGCCAAATCCAAAACCAGTGCCACCGGGGTTGAACTGGGATTCGTCGAAGGTGACATACCCATTCGCTCCGATGGTCGTTCCGGCTGGGATGCGGAATTTGAGCGGGGTGTTGAAGTCATCCGTCAACCACCAGCCGCTTATATCCACCAGCTGCCCTGTCGGGTTGTGCAATTCAAGGGTGTCAAGCGGTGGCGTCACGTCGGTGCGGGTAAGCACTTCGGTGATTAGCACGGGCGGGATGTTAGGTTGCGCTGGTTCCGGGCTGCCCGGAGAACCGAACAATGCGGTGCTGGGGCGCCACTGGCTTTTGTGACCCCAGGCATCCGCTTCGGCAGCTTCGTCCATGATCACAAGCGAAAAACCAAGCCCGTCGGTGATGGGGTACCAATCATTTTGGTAACTGAAGTCGAGGATATCCTCGCCGGTCGCGTCGAGAAGTTGAACACGCTCGCCACCGTTGTCCAGATTGCCGGTGTACTGGCCTGCCACGGGAAGCCCAGCACCGTGGCGGGCGGTGAAGGCGAAATTGTTCTTCACCACCAGCACGCGCGCGCCGGGGGCAAGATTGGTGATGGCGCTGCTGGTGAAGGAGAACTGAATTCCGTTGACCAGGCGCACACCATTAAGATTCAGCGAGACGGTTGTGGAGGTGTTTTTGAACTCGATATACTCAAACTCGTCCGGAAAGAAAGGGCTACCGGCCAGTGCACTCGGATGGAACATGATTTCTGTAATGCGAAGGAACTGCTGCGCCGAGCTGGGGGCACCGTCGTAGCTGAAACTGCTGGTTGTCACGCCGAGCGGGTTTTTCACGACGAGTGTTTCGCCGCGCGCGGAGAGTCGGCCCTTGTAAGGACCGAGCACAAACAGCCCCTGACCTCCACTCGAGCCACTGGCGCGTGCGCGAAAGCTGTGAGTGTTCGGTGAAACATAAGCCACGCCGTTTGATGGTAGCACGGTGCCCGGCGCGAAGGTGAAGTTGATGCCGCCGTCAATCTGCCAGCCGGTGATGTCGATGGCGAACGGAGCGGTGTTGCTAATGCAGACGTATTCCTGCTCCTGGTTTCCGCCGGCCGGATTGAAGTCCACTCCCGCGACGACAAAGGAAGCGTTGGGCTTTTGGAACAAAGGGATGCCCGCATCGTTGTTATTACCGATTCCAATGGTGCGAGCCGTGTTAGTGATGCTATGAGTGCCGTACCAATGCTGACGACGCGGTTTGACAAACTGTCTGATCAGATTATCGACGCCAGTGACGAAGGTCTTACCTGGAGCCCAGGGCGAATCTCCCCAGCGGGCACGATCTAGGGCGGCTTCCGCAGCAATCTGATTGGTCATGTAGGCAATGTGATTTTCCAGAATCAAGGAGGCTGCCGGAGTGCCGGGAGACTGAACCATCATGTCCAAAATCGACCTCTCGCGGCGCAGCAGCATTTGCCGGGTTTCGGGCAAGGCCACTATCACGTCGTAGAGCCGGTTGTAGTTATCTCCTGTGCTGGATCCGCCATAGAGCGGATGGCTTTTGGAAGCATCAATAGTGGCTTCCAGTGGATCGCTGCCGCCGTAGAGCTGACCCCAAGAGGCATTCATGTCAAACGGGATGCAGCGCCAAAGTCCGTCGCCAAAGGTGTCCCGATAAATGCTCATGTTGGCCCACACATCGTCGTTCTCTGAGCACCAGCGCGTCCCGGCGAGGTGGTTGATGACCTGCGGCAAATCGAGGAGATCGAAAACCGTGTTGCGCCGGATGGTCACGGACGACGATTCGGCAATGCCGTTGGCCAGTTGCAGGTAATCGGTCCGGCTGGGATCATTGTCCGGTTCGAGTTTTTGAAAGACGCCCGTGCTTGCAAAACTAGGCACCAAATTTCCGACCGCCTTGTAGAGTGCTCCTTTTGGATCGTAGCCCATGCGCTCGATCTGTTCCTGCCCGATGACGTCGTTGTGGAAAGCCAGGGAATGGAACCTGCCATTCATTTGCACGCGCACCGGGTAGTGGAAAGGCGAGGGCACACCGATGCTGTTCAGAAACCAAAAACAGAGATGCTGGCGCAGATAGGTCGGGTCGAGATATTCAGCCAGCAGGGACGACTTGCGCGTGCGCGGTCCGGGACCGGCATGCCGCAGTTCATGGCCCCGGTTAAATTCCAGCCGGTGGGATTTCTTGTTCAGCCCGGCCGAAGTGTTGCCGCGCAGTTCCATGTACACGTTGTCATAGAATTCGCCATCATAAAAAAAGGACAATCGTCCGCCGCTTTCGGTGTCAATTCCCGCCAACTGCGTGGGGCCGACAAACAGATGAAAAACGGGCAATTTACTAGTGGTGTTGGTGGGGCTGACGATAGTGCCAAGATACTCCTCAGTGGCGGTGGGGTTGGTGAAGAGCGGCCAGCGTGAGGCGTTCGCGTTGACGTCGGTCGCGACGATGAAGTAGCGGATCATCTCGCCGCTGGTCGAGAGATCTGCGGGAATGGCGGCACCATACAAGCCGTCACCCGCCGCTCCGTCCCCGTGGGCTCCATCATCAAACATCGTTGTCGTCACTTCATTGCGGAACATGATGCGGTACCGCATCGTGACGCTGTCGATGGGGTGAAAGGAAGGACGGATGCGTGCGGTCACCAACAGGTCCTGCCGGTCAAGCGGCACGTTGGGAGTGTGTTGGATGTCTTCGATGACCGGGCCCGGGACGGCGGCTCCGCCAAGGTTGACTGCACCCGGCGTTGGCGTGGTGAAATAGACCTTACCTGAGTTGGTGGTGTATCCGGGCGGCACACCTGACTGCGCAAAACCGAAGGATACGTCGGGCACTTGCTTGGGATAGAGGGGAGCGTATTCGCTGGCGATAGTGACTCCATCTGGTTTGACGAGCGCGAGGTATTCTCCTCCGGCAGAAAGCTGGAAGCTGGTATGCAGCTTTGAGCCGGACACAGCTCGATCCTTGCCGGAGGCAAACACGACAAGAAAACCGCCGCCCACCAGATTGGTCTCGGGAATCCGCCACTTGGTCAGATTGCCTGCATTATCCGTGAGATGCCAGCCGCTCAGATTCACCGTACCGCCGGTGGGGTTGTAGATTTCGATCCAGTCGGAGGCTCCTCCGTCTTCGTCGAGCAGGCTGCCAACGCCCTTGAGACGAGTGTTCGAGGCCATGAACTCACTAATGTACAACGGGGTGTCGCTGGCGTTGGGGTCAAAGTGGTATGTCCAACTTCCGCCCGCGAACGCGTTTGATGGCACGGCCTGATCGACGATCCGGTGGCCATTCGCCCACGCCACTTGCACAGTCCCAGTGGGCGGGGTCGGGAAAGTAAAAATGTATTCGATGTAGCCGGCTTGGGTCACGCTGGCGGCGCGGGTATTGTTGATCAGCAGATCGGTAGCGTCCACGCCATAGACTGGTTCGGTAAAGAGCACCGAAATGCTGGTAAGAGATCGCACGGTGTCACCGCCACTGGGTGTCAGTGCCATTACTTCGGGTGACGTGGTGTCCATCAGATTATACGTCCATCCGGCACCGAGTTCATTAAATCGATTCGGCACAAAGGCCTGATCAAAAATATTGTGATTGGCGTTCCAAGCAATCGTGACGGCACCGTAAGGCGGTTGCACAAAACTGAACATGTAGGTCGAGCTGTCGAGGGCTGTGACGTCTGTCGCACCAATGCCGTTCACCAACAGGTGGGCTGCGGCCACTCCCGTGACCGGTTCACTGAAGTTGACCGTAATTTGGCTGAGCTGGGTGACGGTGCCCGCAACAGGATTGCGGCTCAGAACGGTGGGTGGATGGGTGTCCACAAGGATGGATTCGAGGGAGCAATCAAAGCCCAGATCGCTGCTCCCGAGGCTGCTTTGGAAAACCTGCACCGTCAGGACATTGGTGCCCAGCACGAGGTACGATGGCGGAGCAGGCAGATTATTGACGGTGAAGGAGACCGGCTCAACGGCATTGTTGGCCAGCGTGTTGGTGGTAACCGCTTCACCGGCGGGTCCAGGCATCCCTACGCGCAACACCTCGGTCCCATTAATCCAAGCCACGAATCCATCGTCCACCAATGATTCCATGCGCAGCCCTCCGATCTCGGTGAGGTTTGTTACCTCGAACGTCTTTCGAAGGTAGATGCAGGTATACACATTCTGCATCCCGCTAATCTGTGTGCCTCCCGGCAAAACGTCCCCATACCAAAAGGGTGCCGATGCGGTGGTGAATTGAGTGTCGGAAAAGTTGGCCTCACGCCACAAATTGGCAGGGGTCGAGGCTTCTTTGGTGCCGGGTTGCCAGCGCCAGTTGGATGAGGTCGGAACCAGGATTGCGGCTCGGCCTTGCACGCTAAGGAGCAATATTGAAACAGCCAAGCGGACAAAAAGATAAAGGCGTTTCATAAAGTAATTTCCAGCGGGAGACCTGCGGCACCATGCCACCCCTACTTATGAACGGCAATTTTTTCTTCCGCTAAAGCCGTGCAGCAGCAAAGGACATCAAATGTAAGGGCACATTTCATTTGTTTGGCGGCTTCAAAATGACTTCCTTCTGCCGTCCCTGACGGGACTTTGTTTTGGCGGGGTGTTCGGTACCCACCGCTAAAGCGCTGGGCTATTTTCGGCTGTCCCTAAAGGGACATCGTGAGAGGGGCTGCGGCTGTATGGTTGGCCGGTGTCGTTCAAGAACCCTTCGGCCAAACTCAAGGATTCACGGACGAATTATGCCTCTGTGGGTGGAGTGTGAGCCTTTTCCAGTAATTTGCTTTGAGTTTTCAGGAAAAGCCCTGTGGAAAACAGTGTCAGACCAAGGCTAATACCCAATACTTTGGCGGTCAGTTCAGTACCGCCGTATGCCTCGATGCGAAAATCCTTTTTCATCTTGGAGAGGGGTGCACAAGATTGTTGGGGCCCGAGGGCTTGAGTGCCGATTTCGGCTGCGGCCCTATTCACAGCTTCGGAATGCCTAGTAGCCATATTGTTTGAGGTAATGCCCCATACGATACTCTCAGCCATCACTGCTCCAGAAGCCAGTATCGTCAGAACGCTTGCAAAACCAACACACTCAGATTTCCAGTTTT
Source organism: Pedosphaera sp. (assembly GCA_025359965.1). Classification (GTDB taxonomy): domain Bacteria; phylum Verrucomicrobiota; class Verrucomicrobiia; order Limisphaerales; family SXQI01; genus SXQI01. The sequence goes on along the minus strand of JANYDC010000050.1, from coordinate 165 downwards.
TCATTCCAATTCTTAGCTGTAAAGACTGTCCGGCCCATTCACCTCTACCCTTCTCAATCTCGAAGGCGACATCCGCGCACTCGATTCTGCGATCGAATCAGTTCTTATTTGTCCTGATTCTTATATTCTGCGGGAAAGTCCCAAAGCTTTTATTCTTGAAGCTAG
>JANYDC010000032.1 GCA_025359965.1 Pedosphaera sp. | reverse complement strand
GGCGGCAGGTTAGCCAAGACGTTGTTGGCGTTGGGTTTACGGTCTTCGAACTTGATGATGTTAGTGTTCATATTCCCACGATCTTAAAACACCCCATAGGACACAGAGTGTCCGACCCTAGAAAAAAGATTGGGAATTTTTTAACCACGGAAAGGGAACGACGGGACACGGAATGGGAAGGGGGATTTTTAACCGCGGAAGGGAAAAGATGAGCACGGGAAAATATCTAACAGCCCAATTTCATGGGCGATCAAGGAGGAGTCATGAGTCGAAACGTGAAGATGTTCAAAATCCGGCTTGGCTGTTGAGATTTAAGGGTTTTAAGTTGTGGTGTGATTCCCCGTCAATTTTTTTCATTTCGTTCAAGCCAAACCATGTTTTGGCTGACCTGCGCGGCTTACCTCGGAGGCGCCATGGGTGAGGTTGTGCAAGGGCAAAAGGCCACCGGTGCGGGTGCACGGGCGTTTGAAGAGGTTGTGAAGCCCATCGTGGCCAATTACTGCGTGACATGCCATTCGGCAGAGAAGCACAAAGGGGATCTTGATCTGGAGCAGTTCACTTCGTTCTCCGAAGTATCCAAGTCTCCCAAGGCGTGGCAACAGGCGCTGGAGCAGCTGGCCAATGGGGAGATGCCGCCCAAGGACAAGAAGCAGCCCACTGCTCAGGAGGGAAAACGTCTGGTGGAAGGAGTCAATGCCATGCTGGATCAGGTGGCTTTCGCGCGGGGGGGTGATCCCGGCCCGGTGGTGCTGCGCCGACTTAACAATGCGGAATATACTTATACCATTCGCGATCTGACAGGCGTTGATTCGCTTGATCCGGTGAAGGAATTCCCCGCCGACTCGGCGTCCGGCGAAGGGTTCATGAATGTGGGGAACTCGCTGGTGATGTCCCCATCGCTGGTGAGCAAGTATCTCGACGCGGCCAAGGAAATAGCGAAACACGCGGTGCTGCTGCCCGATGGGATTCGTTTTTCCCCCAGCACTTCAGCGAGTGATTGGGCCGGGCAGAAGCTGACGGACATTCGCAGTTTCTATGCACGCTTCTCGACCAATGGGGGAGGCTCAGCGGTTAATTTGCAGGGAATCAAGTTTGACACCAAGGACGGCGGTGTGATTCCACTGGAGATGTACCTGGCGGCCACGCTGGCGGAGCGAGATGCGATTAAGGCAGGAAAGAAATCGATGGCCGGTGTGGCGCGCGAACGGGGCCTCAACGAGAAATATTTCGGTTTGCTCTGGGTGGCTCTAAACAACACCACTCCATCGCTTTTGCTGGATCAGGTTCGAGCAGAATGGAAGCTAGCAAAGCCGGATGATCTGGCACCGCTGCTGGCCACCATAAGGCAATGGCAGGAGGCGTTATGGCGTTTCACGACGGTGGGCCACATTGGCAAGCGTGACGGCCCGAAGGCGTGGCAGGTTCCAGTGAATCCGCTTGCCGAGGCCAGGGAAGTGAGGCTGAAGCTCGCGGCTTCTGCCACAGGAGATTCGGCCACCCTCTATTTGGTGGCGTCCGACGCAGGCCGCGGAAACGAACATAATCTCGCCGTTTGGGAGAATCCGCGGCTGGTCAGCCCGGGCCGCAAAGATTTACCGCTGCGCGATGTGCGTGCCGCTGTGGATACTTGGACTCTCTATCGTCAAAAGGTTCCCGCCAACACGGCTGCGTGCCTGGCAGCGGCGGCGGAGGTCAGTGGTCCGATTGACAAGGAAGCTCTGGCGCGACTGGCTCAAAAACATGGTGTGGATTCGCTTGTGCTCTCGGCGTGGCTCGATTGTCTGGGCATCGGTGCGGCGGAGGCGCGGATTGATTCTTACATGACGCAGAAGATGGAGAGCGCCGAAGGCCACGATTATATCAAGGGCTGGGTGGGAGCCGATGCATTGAGCGTGATTGCCAATTCCTCGGACCAGAACGTGCGCATCCCGGGCAACATGAAGGCGCACGGCATGGCGGTGCATCCATCGCCCAAGTTGCAATCGGTGGTGGGTTGGCGTAGCCCCGTCGTGACTACTCTCCGAGTAGAGGGCGTGATGCAACACGCGCATCCCGAGTGTGGCAATGGTGTGACGTGGGTGCTGGAATTGCGGCAGGGCAGCTCGCGCCAGAGGCTTGCCGCTGGCACAGCCCAGGGCGCCAAGGAAGTAAAGTTCGGGCCTTTTGAAAACATCAAGGTTCAGCCGGGCGATTTGTTGTGTGTGGCGGTTGGGCCGCGTGACGGCAATCACTCGTGCGATCTCACGGCCGTGGATTTGACATTGAGCGATGGCACGCGCCAATGGGATCTGGCCAAGGATGTTTCGCCGAACCTGCTCGCAGGCAACCCGCATGCGGACAGCTTAGGCAACCCTGCTGTTTGGAATTTTTACAGCGAGCCGGACAATGGAGGAGGAGCAGAGTCTGTTTTCCCGGCGGGTTCTTTGCTTGCGCGCTGGAAGGCGAGCGCCGGTGCCGAGGAAAAGCAGCGAATCGCAGAGGACCTGCAAAAAGTGATGGTGGGAGGCGGGGCAGGACTAGCCAAGGACGCACCTGACGCCCTGCTCTACCGCCAGATGATCTCGATCAATGGTCCACTGCTTGGAACCATCCTGCGTAACAATCGGCCCGAGGAAGCACTTCAAGCCTCCTCTGCCGTGAGTGGATGGGGCCTTGACCCGGTGCTGTTCGGCAGGCATCCCATTGGCTCCAAGCTTGGCGGCACTAGTTTATGCGTGCAGACGCCCTCGGTCCTCGCAGTACGGTTGCCTGCTGAATTTGCCGAGGCGTGCGAATTTGTGGCCACGGCCACGGTGGACAAGGAGTCAGGGGATCAAGGGGGGGTGCAGATGCAGGTGCTCTCGGCCATGCCGACTAAGCTTGGACTGGCGGCGGGCGCGGCCAAGGAACAAGGGACCAAGAGCACTTGGTCGGACGGCGAACGACCGGTGATTTCTGATTCACCGATTCTGGTGAGGGACGGAAGCGCAGCACGAACACGCGTTGAAGCGGCGTTTGAGGAGTTTCGCCAATTGTTCCCGGCAGCGCTGTGCTACACCAAGATTGTGCCGGTCGATGAGGTTGTGACGCTCACCCTGTACTATCGTGAGGACGATTGTCTGCGTCGATTGATGCTGAACGATGCACAAGCGGCCGAGCTGGACCGACTGTGGGCGGAGTTGCACTACGTCAGCCAGGATGCGCTCAAACTTGTGGATGGTTTTGAGCAGCTCTGGCAGTTCGCCACACAAGACGCCGACCCAAGCGCATTTGAACCGCTCCGCGAGCCCATCAAACGACGTGCGGAAGAATTCAAGAAGCTGCTGGCGGACACGCAGCCCGCACACATTGAGGCGGCGCTGCGGTTCGCCGAGGGCGCGTACCGACGGCCGCTAACCGACGTGGAGAAAGCCGAGCTGAGCGGGCTGTACCAGAAGTTGCGGGACAAGGAGCTGCCGCACGATCAAGCCATCCGGCTCACTCTCGCCCGCGCTTTGGTGACGCCCGCCTTTCTCTACCGCGCCGAGCAACCTGCCCCCGGAGATCACCCCGGGCCAGTGCATGATTACGAACTCGCCACACGCCTGAGTTATTTCTTGTGGTCCTCCGCTCCGGACGCCGAACTGCGGGCGGTGGCCGCCCGTGGCGACTTACAAAAACCGGCCGTTCTCATGGCTCAAACCCGGCGCATGCTTCGCGACCCACGGGTGCGCCGTCTCGCCACTGAGTTTGCATGCGCATGGTTGCACATTCATGACTTCGAGTCGTTGGACGAAAAAAGCGAACGCCATTTCCCGACCTTCGCCGGATTGCGCGGTGCGATGTACGAGGAATCCATCCGCTTTTTCACGGACCTGTTCCAAAATGACGCGTCGGTCCTTTCCATCTTCAGCGCGAACCACACTTTCCTGAATAGTGCGCTGGCTGAGCACTACGGTATTCCGGGCGTGACCGGGCCTGAGTGGCGGCGAGTGGAGGGTGTTAAACAATATGGTCGTGGCGGCATACTCGGCCTCGGCGCGACTCTGGCCAAGCAATCAGGGGCGAGCCGCACCAGCCCGATTCTGCGAGGAAATTGGGTGGCCGAGGTTCTTCTGGGCGACAAGCTTCCGCGTCCGCCGAAGGATGTGCCGCGCCTGCCGGAGGACGAGTCCACTGAGGGTCTGACCGTAAGGCAGCTGGTGGAAAAGCATAGTAACGACCCGCGTTGTGCAGGATGTCACATTCGCATTGATGGATTTGGGTTCGCCTTGGAGGGCTTTGATGCCATCGGGCGGTTGCGGACCAAGGATCTGGGCGGACGGCCCATCGAAACGCGCACGAAGGTTTTCGACGGAACGACGGTGGAAGATGCCCAAGGATTGCTGGATTACCTGCTCACCAAAAAACGCGCGATCGTGCTGGGGCAGTTCAACCGAAAATTGCTAGGATACTCCCTTGGTCGCAGCGTGATGCTGTCGGACCGATCGCTGCTGACGGAAATGCAACATCAGTTGGAGGCCCGGAAGTACCAGTTTAGCGCGGTGGTGGAGGCCATCGTGCGCAGCCGTCAATTCCGCGAGATTCGCGGCAGGGAGATGGTGAATGAAGATTAAGCCCGAAAAACCGTCTATGTCTTCCATCGAGACCGTGATATAATCCGATCAATCAACAAAGCCTATGGCCAATCACCATTTTTCACGCCGCGCATTTCTTCGCGGCATCGGCGTCACGATGGCGCTGCCATGGATGGAATCGCTCAACGTATGGGGTGACACGCCGGACGTCGGAATCAGGCCCGCCAGCGAAGCTCCCGTGAGGCTGGCCGTGCTTTTTTCCGGGAATGGCTTTCACTCCAAGGAATGGTGGGCCAAGGGCGAGGGCAAAGGCATGGAACTGGGCCAGGTGCTCGCGCCTTTGACTGATTTCCGCGAGAAGCTTTTGTTCGTGCGCGGCCTGTACAATGAGGAGGCTCAAAAGGGAAACATCCACAGTTCGCAGACGGGCAACCTCCTTTCCGGCGCGCCCCTTGCCTCCGGCGGCGAGATCCGCTCCGGCACCAGCATCGACCAGTTGCTGGCGCAGCGCTATGGCCACTCGACCAAGGTGCCCAGCCTTGTTCTGGGTTGTGAAAAATCAAACCCATCGGTGCACAAGAATTACTCCATGCTCTACAGCTCGCACATTTCGTGGAGTTCGCCGACCAGCCCGACGCCGCTGGAGATTTATCCGGCGCTGGCCTTTGACCGATTGTTCAAGGATGAGGTAAGCAAGGGCGATGAGAGCGTGCTGGATGCCGTGTTGTCCGACGCCAAGAATCTGCGCCGTAATATCAGCGGCAACGACCAGCGCAAACTCGACGAGTACCTCGAGTCCGTCCGCGATGTGGAACAGCGCATTGCCAATGCCGGCCAGAAAGGGGAACTGCAGGGATGGCGGCCCACTCTGGACAAGCCAAATATGGCTCGCCCCGCAGATGGCATTCCGCAGAACATTGCCGATCACATGCGGCTGATGTGCGATATCCTGGTGCTGGGTTTCCAGACTGACACCACGCGCATCACAACCCTCAAGTTGAACAACGACCACAGCTCCCTGCGCTTTCCAAACCTTGGTGTGGATTACATGATCCACCACCTTCTTTCGCACAGCGACACCGCGGATTGGCTGAAAGTAAACCAGTTCTTTCTCGAACAAGTGGCGTACATTGCGCGCAAGCTCGATGCCATCCAAGAAGGCCCGCGCACGCTTCTGGACAATACAATGCTGATGTATTGCTCCTCCATGCTCAACGGCGGCCACGATGCCACGCAGCTCCCCGTGCTAATGGTGGGCGGCGGTGGCGGCCGCATCAAAGGCGGCAGAGTGTTGGACTACAAGGAAAAAACTGACCGGCAACTCTGCCGCCTTTATCTCTCGATGATGGACAAAATGGAAGTGCGCCTACCCAAATTCGGCGACGCCAGCAAAGCGCTGGAAGAGGTTTGAACCTTCGAAGTAGTATCCTTCATCAAAGCAGGGATCAGGTAATCATTAACCAGAACAGCCTAAATGTTAATCACGCTTTTTCACCAAGCTTTGCAAGGATGCGAGTAGCGAGCTGGTGGAAATCATTCTCGCAGTCCTTCACGCCCGAAGTATGGGCACCGATCACGCCGTCGGACGGTTTTAGCTTGAAGATGGGCTTGCGAGCCTCCATTGCCATGGGCATGAGGCTTCGATAATGCTTCAATAGGCCAAGGCAGTTCGCATCCTCAGAAGGGGGCACGGGCGGCGCAAAGGGCTGATCAAGGACATCTTCCGAAAAAGTCGAAGGAATCCGTTTGGCCCATTTGTCGTACGCCTTGATGGGGCGATTGTCCCTGATTCCAAATTGGAGAACGACATAGCCCAACGGAGTCATGGCTCCTTGGGGGAGTTGTAGTTCCGGGGCTGGGTTTTCTGCGCGACGTTTTGCCCATTCCTGCCTCCATGTCCGTAAAGTGGGACCGAGGTTGCGAAGCCCTTGGATGGAAAAAAGATCCGGGGCGAGAGGCACCACCACGGCATCAGCACAGATTAAGGCGGCACGGTTGATCGCTCCAATATTAGGCCCCACATCAATCAGAATGATGTCTGCCGCAAACGCCTCGGCTCCCTGTCGCACGATGCGGTACAGGGAACTGGTTGTGCGGAAGGCCGGTTCCTGCCGATCCAAACATTTACCCCATGTCTCGGAAAGAATGGATTCAAAGTTTGAGAGGCCTAAATCTCCAGGAACCAGCCTGATTGTCGGTGTGATCTGATGGAACGGAGTCTGACCTATATCACCCAGTCCACGGATCAGTGGACGGAGTGGCGTCATGATGCTCCCAGCCTCGTTGCTGTTTGGATTCCATACTATCTCCAGTTCGGCTTCCTCAAGAAACATTGATGTAAGATTTGCCTGGGGGTCGAGGTCTGCTGCAAGAACGCGCTTCCCCATATCTGCGAACATCCAAGCCAGATGGTACACAAGGGTGGTTTTACCGACTCCGCCTTTATTATTAAAAAAAGCGAGCGTCTTCATCGTTGGGAGTGCTTCTGTATGACAGCCAGGAAGTGGCTGGTTTGGAAGTCGAATTTCGGTTCCGGACTACCATTGTCCTGAAGAGCGCGTTTTGCCAAAGCGATGCCGCGGCCAAACCGGTTGACGTAGCCCAAGACGTGCATGGCTTCTGCGACAATGGGGTTACGGTAGGCGTTCACGCGAGGGAAATTTTCAGGGGAGGCATCCCCATACAGCCCGCCTGGATTCTGGATTTCTATGCGGTTTTCAAACTGATAGAAACGGACCGGACTAGTGGATTGGTAATCCCGGTGAACAATGGCATTCATCAGTAGCTCGCGCACGGCTTCCTTGGGATAGTCGAACACCGCTTGCTCCCGCAAATCTGAGACCATCACTGGCTTTTGCGTGAATCTGCCTTTGAGGAAGCTTTCGATCTCGGCCAGCAGCGTAATGAGGTTCCCAGCGAAGACTTTTTCCGCGATGACTTCGTCGGCCAGCTCGGGACCATTGAACTGAACAAATTGAACCTTGGCTCCTGGAAAAATATCCAGAGGATCATCAGCAAATACGATCATTCCGGCGTTTGTGGGGCATTTCCGTTTCAGGCTGTAAAAGCGAAGCGCGGCAAGTTGCTCTTCAATGTCTCGGTGATTTTCCGCAATCACTTCCGGAGCGATGGCTTCGCGCCGGTAGGTCTGTCGAAAGGTCTCCAAGTCCATACGCTGCAGGTTTCCCTCCGGACATGGCGTCGCATCAAAGGTAGGAAAATGCGAGCTGCGTCGCTCCATGAGCAGGCGTTCTTCGGTCTCACTCGCGGTCCCTTTGCGCGGCCCGACCCGTATGTTTGTACGTCCCTTGAAACGCACAGGCGGAAGATCGTGGGGGAGGACTTCAACAACAATGACATCCCCGCCGCTGTCCGGGTGACGCAAATGGGCGACGTTCACCAAAGGTTGCGGAAGAATCTGGCCATCGTCACGGTAAGAGGCGAATTGTTTGAGAAGGTCGTCGGTTACGACGAGTCCGGAGGAGGAGCCGTCGTCCTTGACTCCAATTAAAAGATAACCGGGTTTCGCATACCCTGGCAGGTCATTTGAAAACGCGCAGATCGCTTCGCGAAATTTACTGGTGTCCTTGGTGGACTCGGTGCACTCGACGCGGTCTTTTTCACCGGCGGCAATCAGAAATTTGAGATCCTCTTGGGTCATAGCTGACAATCGGGACTTTTAATACACCTCCTTGCGCCGCAATGACAGCCACTAAATCAGTGATGACGGATCAATGGAATTGTGGCACTGCGATTGGGGGTACCCGACGCCTCTCGTTTGTCGTGTACTAGTCACCCGAAGCCTCCTGTCAATCGCTGGATAAGGTTTGCGGCTTTCATCAGCCAAGCCCGATGGATAAAGGCCAGTCTCACCCGGCCTTGGTTCAAGGATGGCACTTTTAGCGTTTGTGAAATTCGCGCCCGACTCCCCACATTCGGGGATGCCGCCAGACCTCTTGAAATGGTTTAGTATCATTTCAATGAAACAAAATCTCTTGTGCGGTCTGTGCCTATCGCTGCTGACGGCTTCACTCGGCATAGCATCTTGCTTTGCCGCTGAAAGCGAAGCTTCGCCCAGTCCGGAAGTGACGGCAGCCATGCAGCCTTACCTGGATAGTTACAAACTGGCGGGCGTGATTGGCCTGATTGCCGACAGGAACGGCAAGGTTCACCACAAAAACCTCCTTGGTTATGCCGATGTGGAGGCCAAGAAACCGATTAGCGAAGACAACGTGTTCTGGATTGCGTCCATGACCAAGATGTTCGCTGGTGCGTCCATCATGATGTTGGTCGATGAAGATAAAGTGAGTTTGGATGACCCCGTCACCCGGTTTATCCCACAGCTTGAGAAATGGATGGTGATCGAAGAAAAGGATGGATCTCACGTTTTGCTTAAACCTTTGGTCCGCCCAGTCACGGTGCGGCATATCTTGAGCCATACCAGCGGTCTCACCGGCATGTCCGAGCTGCAACAGATCACCGGGGCGGATAGCACACCGCTGAAAGCGCGAGCGTTGAGTTCAGTGACCGGGCCACTCCAAAGTCAGCCGGGCGACAAGTATGCCTATGGCAACCAAGGAATGAACATCGCCGCTCGCATCGTGGAAATAATCAGCGGCATGCCTTACGAAGAGTTTCTGCGGACGCGATTCTTCGATCCGTTGGGCATGACCGAAACAACGTTTTGGCCCAGTGAAGCGCAAATTGCCCGACTGGCTGGGGCGTACGGGCCCAACAAACAGAAAAATGGTTATGCCCGGGGCGGTGTAGGCTTCCTGACCAAACCTTTTAGTGATCACGTGCACCGTTTTCCGGAAGCTGGCGGCGGATTGTTCTCCACCACGCACGACATTCTCCGCTACGGACTGATGCTGGCGAACGACGGCGAATTAGAGGGCAAGCGTTACCTGTCGCACGCGGCCATGGATGAATTGCGCAAAGAACAAACCGGAACGACAAAGATCAATTACAGTCTGGGTTATCACCTCCGCAACGGCATGTTTGGACACGACGGCGCCTACGGCACTGATTTGTCCGTCAACCCGAAGACAGGAATGGTGGCCATTTTCATGATCCAATGCACCAGTGGCGACCAGTGGGCCGCGCGTGATCTATTCCTCAAAACAGCCACCGATATCTTTCAAAAATAATGGCTCACAAGGCGGCCAACTGCACTCACTTGGTTTTCTCACACTCGCTGCCGCATAAATTCCATACACCAAATTCCGTAAAGCTGTCCGAAGTTCTCGAATCTCAATCCACCGTCATACAAATCGAGAAATCCAAGGATATTCCCTTGGATCAACGACTCATTCGCTGCATTCAAGGGTGACTCACGGAGTGGCCCGTTCACAATATATCGCAGTTCCCCCTTTTGAAATTCGGTAGTCAAGAGTGCGAGGGCAATACCGCGTCCCTTGGCTGTTTTTATTGCGCCGTCCTGATATCCGATGGTAGTAATCATGACCCCTTTTTGGGCTCCGATGTCATCAAGTTTTGAATGGAATTCTTCAACAGCGTCCACAGTGATCGGACTGTTATAGTATTTGCACTCAAGGAGAATCAGGAGTCGCGCACCACCTCCGACCGAGAGAACGCACGACAAATCAACTTTGATCTCCCGTCCTGAAACTCGTCCAACAAACATTTTTTGGTGGTCTATCTCAACACCAAAGAGCTCAGCAACGACCTTCTGGACAAAAATCTCGTAATCGGCGGGTGTGATGCGGCTCATTTTCAGTGATGCTTTTCCGAACTCTAGGTTTTCGCCAGATAAAGCTATTTGAGCTCTTTGTCAAAATTCTCAGCAACGAGTCGGAGAAATCCCTCGGGATTTCGTTCGCACTGATTTACGTAATGAGGCTTTCGTCGCTCCTCTTCTCGGTTCTTTTCCATTTTTCTTCCATATGAGGGGAACCATTTTTCCGGCGTGCCAAAGATTTTGATTGCTTCAAAAAGGAGCTTAGCAATCGCCATCCAGAACACGACCCGGCCAATGATCCCAACTTCTTCAATCAGCAAAACCGCGAACGGCAACAACACCCAAAGGGCGAACACGATCACTTTTGCGGTTTGAACACGCTTACTGGATAACCGCGTTATCTGATTTTTCTCTTGGGCGCATGGAATGCGATGTTCCAAAATCTCATTCTCCAAAGAAATGACGGTTTTGTGAACTGATTGGAGCCGACCGCAAAACGAACATTTTTCGTTCCAGTCGCCCTTGAACGTTCCCGTTCGGACGATTGTTATAGGTTGCCCGTTTGCAATCTGCGGATTGGGTGGTACCACGATAACGAATCTTGAGGAAAATTCGTTGTCCCGGCGATAATAAATTCGGGCAAGGGATCGGAACGCGGATTGTATCTCAAACTTGGTTGAGCCTCCTCGCTCATCCACGTGTGTGTTTAGTTGGCCCCCAAGAATTGGATGCACTCCCCTTTTCACTTACTCTCTACACAGTCCCAAATTATTGCTCCGCACACAGTTAAGCATGGTGCTCGCGGCGGGATTTGGACATAGGCTTCAAACGGGAATTCGGATATTTAAGGGCGGGATTTTTGTCGGTATCTAAGGAACACTGCCTTGAATCTCTTTCGCGTCAGTCTTCAATTTGGATATACCGAAGGCTGGTCAGTCGATTGGTTATAGCCTGAACGCTCACTTGATAATGCTTTGCAAGCTGTTGCATGTTGGTCTCCAAGTAAAAGAGATCGCTCAACGGGTCTCATACATGCCCGGATGAGGGTAACTACGTGGTACCAGGTGTTTAACCGGATCGCAGATTATTTGTTGGTTTTTCTGTTCACCGGGTTCTGATTGGTGAAGATCCGATGAATGATGATACTGAACTGTTGAGCGCTTATGTCCGCGAGGGCTCTGAGTCAGCTTTTGGCGAATTGGTGAGGCGGCATATCGATCTTGTTTATTCAGCGGCGGTCCGTCTGGTCGGAGGTGACGCGCATTTGGCGAAGGATGTCGTGCAAGTGGTTTTCATCGACCTGGCGCGCAAGGCCAAAACGTTGCCGGAGAAAGTTTTGTTGGCTGGCTGGCTTTATCGGCATACGTGCTTCACGGCTTCCAAAGCGGTGCGAACGGAACGGCGCCGGATACAACGCGAAACTATCGCGACGAATATGAACGCTGTGGGGAATGACAAGGAACCGCCGTGGGAAATGATCGTTCCTCACTTGGACGAGGAGCTGAATCGATTGAACCAGTTGGATCGAGATGCGGTGGTGCTGCGGTTTTTTAAGCAGCAAAGTTTTCACGCGATGGGCATTGGCCTTGGCGTCAGTGAAGACGCGGCGCAAATGCGGGTGAGCCGGGCGGTGGAGAAATTGCGAAAGGCTTTGAAGAAACGTGGGCTGCTGCTAACCACCAGCGCTCTTGTTGCCGGCCTTTCGGCGGAGGCTGCAGTCGTGGCTCCAGGGAGTTGGGCTGTTGGTATGTCTGCCCTGTCGTTGGCAGGAGCATCGGCGGCTGGAGCGAAGTTCAGGTTTTTATCTTTTATGAGTGCAATGAAAATGAAGGGAACAGCGGCTGCGGTGGGCGCAGCCCTTTTGGGTGTGGCAACTGTTGTGGTTCAACACAGGCAGCTTGGAGAATTGCGCGAGGAGAATCGGGCATTGCGGGTCCAGGGCGCGCAATTGGAAGTTTTAAAAGAGGAAAATACGCGGCTCCAAAACGAGAGAATCGATTTGGACGAAATTGCCCGGTTGCGCAAGGAACACGCGGAATTGCTCCGCCTGCGTGGGGAAACCACCAGTCTTCGGCGCGAGTTAGCGGTAGCGCGCGCCCAGAAACCGGGCCAGACGAAAGCGATGAGTCCCCCTCCGGACCTCACAAAAACGGACGATTCGTATTGGGTGCGGAATTTCACCCAGGAATTGAGCGCCAAGGTTCCTGCGGGGCAGACGTTGCTGCTAGGGGGGTGGGAAACCAAGCCAAGCAAGCGCACTTTTGTTTTGACCAGCCCCTGCAGAATGGACGCCGCTGGGAATGTAACCTCAGATCCAAATGCCAGACAGGTATCGATAGAGTCCCACATGGTGGAATTGACGGAAGCCGCGGCGCGCGAGTTGGGGCTGAGCCAGCTTACGCCCGCGAATGGAGATCGGGAAGGTTTCCATCAGTTTTTTAGGGATGAAGAGATTCTGGATCTGCTCAAGCGGATAAAGGAAACAGAAGGCGCTGAAATTCTTTCATCTCCTCGAGTTTTGACCCTCAGCGGGAGAGAAGGCACAGTGTCGATTACTGAACCTTTCCAGGCGCCGAACGGTCATGAACTTCAACTTGGCCCAATGATCAGCATCCTCCCGAACATCGATCCAAAAACCGATGGGATCGAGCTCGCGGTGAAAGCGGAGATGAATCTGCGCACGGAGAACGAGGCTCCGAAGCCTTGAACGCAACATGGTCCTGCGAAAGCGGACGCCGACGCATCATTGGCGCGTCCCGGACCCGCTCCCCAATGAGATTGCGTTGGAGTTTTCCGTAGTCTTCTTCAAGCCGCATCGATTTCACAGGCTCGGAGCGCATTCAGTATTTAGATTTCACACACCTAAATTTTATTCTCCTTTTCCTGTTGCGGATTTTTGTGAACCTGATCAACTCAGCCCCGCTCGAGTTGGCAAAGCGCAACTCCAGCGGCAGGGTAGCTTTAGGACAGAGACTTGGTGCGGGTTGGCGGCTGAAGGTTGGAGATCAGAAGAATTATTAGCTGAAGGAAAAAACGTATGCGTTGCGGAACATGTCTGGTTTGCGCATGGAACTCAATTCCTTACACATCTGAATTTTTACCCGTGCAGCAGGTTATTGGCGATCCTCTAGTTACTAAATAAATATATGACATACAACAAACTGGTGTGCGCTGGGTGGATTTTGGCTGCTATTCAGCTGCATGGGGGACAGTTCATGAATTTGGATTTTGAGTCGCCTCGTCTACCATTGCCTGATCTAGTTGCACGCTCTGTGGATGCTGTGCCGGACTGGAACGTTGATGCTGGCGTGTTGGGACCCGATCGAGTTTTCGTCAATGGGCCACCCCTAGCCGGTGCTGCCATCTCCTTTTTTGGCCCCCTCTCCCCTGTCCCCAATCCCCAACAAAATCTTTACAGCGTGAGTCTTTATTCCGGCAACGCCGGTAATACCTTTACCGGTGTCTCAATATCGCAGGCTGCCCTTGTACCCGAAAGTTCAAAATCCTTGTGCCTTGAGGCGCGGATCTTCGGAGGCTATAGCGTCACTTTGGACGGTGCACCAATCTACATGTACCTTGTCTCTGGCGGAACGGAATATGACACCTACTACGGCGACATCAGCAACTTCGCCGGAATGACTGCTGACTTGAAAATTGAGACAGCGGCGGGCACAACCCTTTTTGATCAGCCCTACATGTACATCGATAAGATCAGCTTCAGCACTCTCGTGGTACCCGAACCCAGCACCTACACATTGTTCGCCCTTGGCCTCTTCGGCTTATGCTGGCGCACGCGTAATATCCGTGTTTAGTGGCCCCCATTGTGAGAGCTAGCTGGTATCACATCCTGGCTTGGCGCAAGAACGGCACGGCTGTAAGAGGGGGCTTCAACTGCACAGGCCAGACCACCCTGCCCGGAAGTCTTGGCACCAATGTCATCCAACTTTCAGGAGGTTTGTGTCATTCGCTGGCTCTACTACGCAACGGTTCTGTGGTAGCTTGGGGCAACAACACCTACGGACAAATGAACATTCCTGCCAGCGCCACCAACATCGTCAGCCTCGCTGCTGGCCCGAGCCACAATCTCGCTTTGCGCAAGGACGGCAACGTGGAGGCATGGGGTGATCCCGATCAGGACGCCACCGTTGTGCCCGCCGGACTGAGCAACGTTTTAAGCGTGGCTGCCGGTTACAACTTCAGTTTGGCCCTGAAAAACGATGGCACCGTGGTGGGCTGGGGTGAAAACGCCAACGGACAAACCGCCATCCCCACCTATCTTGGTGACACCAAATCTATTGCTGCTGGCAAGTACCATGCGTTGGCTTTACGGTATAATCCTACGCTTAACTACCCAGCTTCACCGGAACAAGACTTGCTGGTAGTTTACAACACCAATTCCCCGTCAAGCATCATAGTGAAAGATTACTACCTGGCACATCGTCCGAGGGTCGGCGCAACAAACGTGGTGGCGGTTAATTGCGTGTCTCAGGAAACAGTTACTCCTCTCTACTATACTAACGTAATTCAGCAGCCGATTATGGATTGGCTCAATGCCAACCCGACTAAGAGGCCTCAGTATTGGCTTATGTGCCTCGATATTCCATCAAGAATCAACGCGTGCACCAATAACCAAGAGTGGACTTGCGGTGGTTACAGCGTGATTGCCAGCAGCGTAAGTCTACAGCTTTCAACATCGATGCCGAGGGCTTCTTTTGTGACCTACCTAAATATGGACGGCACGAATGACTGCAAGGCTTACATCGATAAATTGGAATATATCGGCACTAATTATTGCCCAGGAAAACTGTTCCTCAGTGCCAGTGCTGGAGGAGTCTACGGTAATACTAATTATTGCGACGACTCTCGTCCGGGTTATGGTTCGCCAGCAACGGACGAGGCGAATTTAGCACGAGCAGGTGTGCTTGCGGTTAATCCTTCCGCCTCGGTTATTTATTCAAACACCGCATACGCTGGGACACTCGCCGGCCACATCTTGAATGCAACCAACGTGGCTGGGTATTTTTCATGGGGAGTTCACGGGTACTACGGCGATACAAATAGCGCGTATGCTACAAACGGAACGATTAATTTCAGCGGCAATAGTAGATGGTATTTGCTCCAAACCTACGAATCCTACAATGGCCAACGTTTCAATCCTCAGCAGGGCATGTTTCTCCAGTGGTTTACGAGTGGTTCTTTTGGTGGGACAAACTATTCAAACATTCCGGTTGGGGCTGTGGCGCATGTAGACGAGCCTGGAACAATCGGCAACTATTCGGCAATTTACTTTGGTTTGTGGGCTAGTGGAAAGAATTTTGCAGCTTGCTCCTGGGTGTCAAGAGCAAAGCCCTACCATCTGGCAATAGGTGATCCATGGGTGCGACGATAACCGCTCGAAACGTATTATGAACAACTCGATTAAGTACTTTGTTTTCTCTGTCAGCGCGCTTTCATTATGCTACGTTGCTTTTCCAGCCTTTGGGCAGACGCAATTTCAAAATCTAAATTTCGAGAAGCCCATCAAGCCCCTTGTCATGGACGACCTTGGAGAGGTGGCGACCTCAGATGCCGTCCCGGGCTGGACTGTGTATAATTCAGGCGGAGGTCATGCTCAGAGAATGATTTTCGACACTGTTAGCCTCGGGGAGCCTCGGGTTTCGCTGCAAAGCTCGGTTTCGCCTTGGGGCCCCCCTATTCAAGGCCAATACTCAGTACTTCTTCAAGCTAACACCTTTGGATTAACCACAACGGCGATTGGACAGGTGGGTCAAATCCCTGCAAACGCGATGTCCTTAAGGTTTTATGGAAGAATGTCTCTCGAAGTCACTTTTGAGGGGCAACCACTTTCCTTGATCCAGACGGGCACCGGTCTGGCATACGATGTAATTGGTGCGGATGTTTCCGCATTTGCTGGTCAGACGGGAGAGCTAAGATTTACCTCAGCAAATATTCCTGTTTCGACTTTTATCTTCTTGGATGCTATACGCTTTTCACCTGCTGCCATACCCGAGCCGGGGATCTGTGCTTTGCTAACTCTCGGAGCACTTGGCCTTGGTTGGCACACCCGTCACGTCCGTCCTCGTCGAAAAGCTGTCAATACTCAACCTTGAATGTCGGCGAGTCCTCCGGCCTACTCAACCGAGCATCATAAAACCTTGTGGTAGAGGTATTGGCGTGTGGACCAATCTGTAGCAATCACCGGCGGGGGCAGCCACAGCGCGGCCTTGAGGGAGGATGGCACGGTCGTCGCATGGGGCGACAACTCTCTGGGCCAGACCAAGGTGCCCAGCTCGGCCACCAATGTGGCCGGGATTGCGGCGGGTGATAAGCATTCGCTGGCCTGGCGCAAGGATGGAACGGCCGTAAGCTGGGGTTTCAACGGCACAGGCCAGACCACCCCGCCCGGAAGTCTCGGCACCAATGTCATCCAGCTCTCGGGCGGTTTATGCCATTCCCTGGCTCTACTACGCGACGGTTCTGTGGTAGCTTGGGGCAACAACACCTGCGGACAAATGAATATCCCCGCCAGCGCCACCAATATTGTCAGCCTCGCTGCTGGCCCCAGCCATAATCTGGCTTTGCGCAAGGACGGCATCGTGGTGGCGTGGGGTGATCCGGATCAGGATGCCACCGTGGTGCCTGCCGGTTTAAGCAACGTTTTCAGCGTGGCTGCCGGGTACAACTTCAGCCTCGCCCTCAAAAACGACGGCACCGTGGTGGGCTGGGGTGAAAACGCCAACGGCCAGACCGCCATCTCCACCTACCTCGGCGATACCAAGGCCATCGCCGCCGGGAAATATCATTCACTCTCGCTCCGCTACAGTCCCACCCTCAATTACCCGGCAACAGCGGAACAGGACTTGCTGGTACTTTACAATACCAACTCACCATCACGTAAGATTGTGAAGGATTATTATCTCGCTCATCGGCCAAAGGTTGGTACAGCCAATGTGCTGGGCGTAGATTGCCCGCCGCTACTTTGATGATACGCGTCCAGGGTATAACTCGCCTGCGACCTCTGAAGGGAATCTGGGACGATCCGGTGTGCTTGCAATAAATGCCGCTGCATCAACATTCTACACCAACGCTGCATACGCTGGTACTTTGAGTGATCACATTGTGAGTGGAACGAACGTAGCTGGTTTCTTTTCGTTTGGTGTTCACGGTTACTTTGGGGACACAAAAATGAGGGTGTTGCGTTCAACACTCGGGGGTGATGTATGAAAACAGCCGTTTTCTTCGTTCCAGAGAATCCCTGGTGTATTGTCAGGAACGCTGTGGTAAAATACTTGATTGGACATGACACTTCCGTAACCCCTCCGCGCCCAACACGGGACAGCTTCTACTGAGTCACAGAGTTCGAGTATTTGTGTCGATTTAGCGCCCCACCTCATATCAAACTCTTCGTCGTCGAAGGAGTGGTGTCCTACAAAATGCAATTTGTCGGACTTTCGATGCTGCCGCTTGTGATGATCGGAGCCGGGCAGATAGTTCCGAACTCTTTCTTCTGCTTGGTGCGTTCGAATAAAGGCTACCACATATAACTGGATCCATCCGAAGCTCCACCAGCTCAGAATAGTCTTATTCTTCATAAGGAGATTAATGAACCCCCCAACCCTCTCTCCACTGCCAATTGAGTCGTCAATCAGCACAATGTTTCGAACACAGCGTTTCTTGAGGACATTAATGCTTGGATGATCCAAGTAGCCCTTGTCGCGTGCTTTCCGAAGGTTTCCGAGCACAGACTGCACAAGCTCCTCGCTTCCCTGGGATTCGGCAGAACGTAGTGGTGGGTTACCTTTGGCGTCCCAATACGACTCAATTGCACCTTCAAACTTCCGCACTGCATAAAGCGCACAAGGGCCATCAGTGATGGCGGACAACTGTTTCTTGAGCCACTCTCCGTAGACATCACTCCTGATGAACTGCAATTTCAGCAGGACATCGACTGCAATGGATTCGCGATCGCTGGGAAATTGACTCAACCATCGCGAGATTTCCGGTGACTGATCGATCATTTCCAAGGTCAGACAGTCGTATGCAATCTTCATATCCACCTCCTTCCTTGGTTCAATGGTCGCCGAACAATCTGATTCCAATCCAATGACCTGCCCTCGCGCAGCACAGGATTGTCCGCGCTGCTGCCAAGGTTGGTCGCAGCGTGGAGGAACATCTGCTCGACGGTGTTGGGTTCGGTGAAGCTCATGCAAACGAGTTTATAGCCGAGCTGTGCATTAAGCTTGTTACGGAAATATGTGACTCGAGTGCAAATCGCGCACCTCGCAACTCGGCTAACTTTTTGCCAACACGGCGTTGCTCAGCAAGTGGCGGCTTCGGAACGGAGAAAGTCTTGATGTCGCGAATGTTGACATGCGGAGATGTAGTTCCGATGACTGATGCCAACACTTGTCCATAAACTCGCGGTGAGTTAAGCATAGCGAGGAGGTAACTGGGTTCCACGTCATGGGCTGCCCTGAAATGCATCATTCGCTGACCGAGACAAATGGCACTACCCTCCGGAACGGGTGCAGCGATTCCGAATCGTTCGCCTTCGCGCGAGTAGAAGACGTCTCCCGGCTCCGGTTTAAGACGTGAAGTCCTCCGCTTGAAGGTTTCTTCCGATACCTTCCTCGCTCCCTTTAAAAGAATCTGTCCCGGCACTACATCAGCAGTGCGAATGACTGGATAGCCGTCGTCCAGGATTTCCGGCGTTGAGTGCAAGCAGTCGACAATGTGAGAGCACAGCGCTTCGAGTTTAACTGCTGGGAAGAGTGTTTTTGCAGCACGAATGCTTCCGCGATCAAGTTCAGCTGCATGCAAAAGGCTTAATTCGAAATCGTCGATTGCTTTGATGTTTTTTCGGCTTGATACAATCAACTCTTCTACCGCCCAGAGGATTTCTGCGATGCGCCGCTGTTGGTCAAGCGGCGGGAGGTCGAAGGTCTCCAGCTTGAGAGTGGTCCAGTTGATGGTGGGCGAGAGCGAGCCGACGGAAATCTCGACGGCGCGGTTCATGAAGCGGTCGTGCATCATCAGGAAGGGCAGGAACTCCGGCAGCACCTTGTCCGGCCTGGCTCGAATGACCATGGCATGAGCGGAGCAAATGCCGCCAAACTCCGCCACGGCCAGCTTCCTCTGATAGGCGCGACGTTTGCCAAAAATGATGTCACCCTTACGAAAGCGCAGCTTGCCACTAATGACATCGCTGCCCTTCCCCCAGCGCCGGATATGCAAGCACTGCGGGTCCAAATGCTCCAGCCCGACATAGATTTCCCCTTGTGCATCCCTCGGCTCTGCCCGCTCCCCGATGCTCTGCACAAACTCACCAAACGCCGTGCGCTTCCAGCCCGTGCGGTCGAAGAGCGGGAGTGATGCCCAGGCTGGATTAGCTTTCAGCCTCGCGAGTGATGGGAGAGTTGCGGTCATACTTTGACGAGTTTCTCCAGAGGCTCAATGGCGTCTTGGAGCAATCGTTTTCCGGTGACCTCCAAGAGTTTCAACGACGGCGCTTGCGAGACGAGCAGGCCGTATTCGCAGGTGTGGCGGGCCTCGTCCAAGTCCGCTTCGTTTTCGGGCTGGATGAGCTGGCGAAGGCCGTTGCCGACATTCAGAACGAGGTCTCTCCAGATGGTGGGGAAGCGACTTTGCAGCGCGGTCGCCCAGACTTGCGGCCATTCGAGCAGAGAGTCCTCCTGCCCGGCCTCGGCCAGATAAGCGAGGGCAAGGACGCGCCCGAGGTCTTTGTTGCTGCGCTTGATGCGGTGTCCGCCAATGAGGCCGCTCATCAGTTGCTCGCCGATGGCGGGATGGTGCAGCAAGTTGGCGAGCGCCATGGTTTCGGGCCGGGCGATGGCGATGCCGAATGGTGTGTGGATGGGCTGAAATTCTGCGAGTGACAGGAAGCCAAAGCTGCACAGGCTGAAATGGCCTCGGGAGGTCACGATGCGGATGTCTTTCCGGCCAAGGTCTGACTCCGACTCAGGGACGGTCAGCAGCTCGATAAACCATTCTGTGGAGCCCGGCGGATGAAGGCGGATGACGGGCAGTTTGTCGTCGGGTGTGCTGGCACTACCGGGATTGCCCCAGTCGCCTTCGGTGCGCAGTTCCCATTGATCGGCAAACAAGCGGTTGGCGACGGCTTCTCCCGCCGGGATGGCCTTGATGCGCGGAGAGAGGAGGCAATCCACGTCCTTGGTGCGGACCTGAAGCTTCGGGTTGTCGCCAAAGAAATGATAGCCCGCGGCGAGACTGCCAATGACGATGATGTTTTCCCGAAAGTCGCGTGGGATGGCCGCAGCGATGCGCTCCAGCACGGCGCTGGGTGAGATGAGCTTCACTATGTCTTCCTGATTCATAGCGGACGGCCTTTGGTTGCCGGGAAGGATTTGAGGAACTCCAGCGCCTGCGATTCGAGACGGGCCTCGTGCAGATCGAGCAGGCATTCCACCGGATCTGCCCAAGGGAGGTCATTTTCAGCCGGTTGGAAAAGGGACTCTGCGCGGCGGATGGTGTGGATCACCAGCGTCGGCGATTCGTCGCGGCGGGTCGCTTTTTCCAATGCTGGGTCGAGCCTTTCCACGAACGAGAGGTCTGCGGCTTTGCGTGCGGAATGAATGGAGAGGTCGAGGCGTGGGTTGCCAATGAGGTCGAGAGACGGCTGGTAGTGTTTCGCCCCCCAGACTCCGCCGACGGCAAGGTCCAGCCGCCCGAGTGAACGCAACCGACGGAGCAACGACTCCGGCGAGCGAGCCTGACCCGAGCGATCGACAAAGCGAACCGTGGCCCGGACATCATCGGACACCGCGACCAACCGTGCCCAATCATCGCGAGGGAAAATCCGCAGTTCGACACTGCGATCCGAATGGCGCTTTAAGCAATGCTCAAGACGTTCCACCGAGCGCGAAACGGTGGGGTGGCTGGCCCCGGAGATTTCCATGAGCGAACCAATCGAGAGCGGGCCTCGTCCGAGCAACCATTGATGAATGAGGACTCGCAGAATCTCGTAGTGTGCTTCTGAACTCCTGCTCGCCCCGGGTGGGCGTCGTGAGAGTTCATGCTGAAGGATTTCTTCGAGCACGGGCACTTCACTGTCAGCGGGCGGGCCGGGAATGCCGCTCCATGTTCCTGACTGTCGAATCACTGCGGATAGGCTGCCGAAAATCTCTGGTCGGATGACGGAGGCCGCTCCCTGCCATTCCTCCTTCAAGCGCGAATCGGTGATGCTCGGTTCTTCAAGCACGAGAACGGCACGCCGAATTTTTTCGGACGATGAGAGGACTCGGCTCAAATCCATCAAGGTGGTTCGCAGTCTCCTGGCGTCCTTCGCCTCGAGCAGCACCTCGTAGACGGTGTCGCCCAACACAGCGTCAGCCCGAAAACCGGGGAAGTTCTCAATGGAGCACTCGTAGCGAAGCGTTTTCACGATCTTAACTTGCGGTTTTTATTTGTAAGTCGCAAGTACAAATAAAAGTCGCAAGTATATATAGAGACCTTCGAATGAAAGTCGCAGCTTTATTTGAAAGTCGCGAGTTCATTTGGCCGCGAGAAGAGTTTGGAGCGACTGGCGGACGGCGGTGGAGCTTTCCAGCCAATCCGAGAGCGCCACGGGCAGCGCCGTGGTGGCCATCTTGGTGGCAGCATCCGATTGCGCCTGCGTTTCTCCGCCGACGTAGAGCGGGATGCTCAGATTCCCGTCCTTCACCCGGATTTCCTCAATGGGCACGACTCGCGTGAAGCCGGGCTCGTCTTTGAAATCGTGGTAGGCGCGAACGACACGCTGGAGGTGCTCGTCGGTGAGGAAACTCTGGGCCCGTTCGCGGGTGACTTCGTTCACTGCGTTGATGAAGAGGATTTTCCCGCGACGGGCCTTGGGCTTCTGCGTGCGGCAGACGACGACGCAGGCTTCCATGGGCGAGTTGTAAAAGAGATTCGGGCCGAGGCCGAGGATGCACTCGATGAGCTTGCGGCGCATGTCAGCTTCTTCCTGCCGGAAGAGGACGCCGTGAGGCCATAGGACTGCGCAGCGACCGGTCTTGGGCTTGAGGCTTTGCAGGATGTGCTGCTGGAAGGCGTAGTCAGCCCGGCCCTGAGGAGGAACACCGTAGAGGTTGCGGCCCCAGGGATCGGCGGCGAAGGCTTCGCGGTCCCATTGCTTCATGGAATAAGGCGGATTGGCCAGCACCACATCGAAACGTTGCAGGTGGTCTCCCTCTACCAGTTTAGGCTCGGCGAGGGTGTCGCCGCGCTCGATGCGGAAATCCTCAATGCCGTGGAGGAAGCAGTTCATCCGTGCGATGGAAGAGGTCATCAGATTCCGCTCCTGACCGTACAGGCGAAGGTTGCGCCATTCCTTGCCCTGACGGCGCAAGTGATGGATGGAGGAAAGTAACATGCCGCCTGAACCGCAGGTCGGATCGTAGATGGATTCGCCCGGCTGCGGTTCCAACATCTCGGTCATGAGATGGACCACGGTGCGGTTGGTGTAAAATTCGGCTGCTGTGTGGCCGGAGTCATCAGCGAATTTCTTGATGAGGTACTCGTAACCTTGGCCGAGTTCGTCCTCGGGCAGGTTGGTTACGGTGAGTTCAAGCGTGGAAAAATGCACCACCAAATCCCGCAGCATGGCATCGGATAGCCTATCCTTGTTGGTCCACTGCGCATCGCCAAAAATGCCGTAGAGCTTATCAGGATTGGCGGTCTCGATGGATCGCATAGCCGATTGAATGGCCTGCCCGACATTTTGCGCCGCCTGTCGTACCTCGCGCCAGTGCGCCTCCGGAGGAATCTGAAAACGATGGTTCTCGCGAAAAGCTGCAAATTTTCTGTCCCCGCCCGACTCAGCCAGAGCAGTTTGCGTCTCCTCATCAAAACACGTTGTGATCATAACTAGCGCAGTGGTGCAAGTGAATGCGTATCTTCTGCTTCGCCGGTTTCGACCGGCTATTCAACAGGCTCCACTTGGTTGCATCTGCACGTAAACAACACCACAAATCGGGAAAGAAGGATTAAGCGGAAAACGTTACGTCACGAGGTGAGCCGTTAGAATAGGCCGCCAGCAGGCCTAGCGAGGAGGGGGGAAATTTGCGTTACGTCACGCTGGCTTCCTTTGTTACCTTTCAAGCTTGTAACGTGGCAAAGCCAGTAAGGAATGAATAGCCTTACCGATCTCGTCTAAATCAACCCCGTTTGGAGGCGCGACGTTTAAGAGGGTATCTTCCGTGAACAATTCCTTCGGCCGCGGTGACAGCTTAAACTTTTTGCTGGCTAAAGCCTTAAAGAACTCATCATGACCAAATTGTATCAGTCGCCTACGGTCTTCGGGCGCAAGCCAGAGCGCAAGCCTAGATCCAGCACGAACAAATACAGGATGTTCGGGTGGAGCATCAAGCGGGAGAAAGCGACGAACGCCATCGTTTTGAACACCAAAGTTGGTCTCACGGTTATCCTGGATATAGATCTCGATCGTTTTTAGTGCTCCGGGAAGACGAGAATATTCTAAATTGAGCCTTTGCACGTGTCCAATCACGTATAACTTGAAATCGCGTCGATAGAACTTTGCGAAATCGCATGCGGAATCAATATTTGCCTTTTCGACCATTTGCAAGAACGTGTCCCAGAGGCTCGCTACCGTGGTCGCGTAACCCCATGGTTGATATGTTAATTTCTCCAAGAACAGACCGGAGGTAATTTCAAAATCCCACTCACAATCATGCTCCGAAACTGCGTGAAGCCTGTTCGCGGCTAGCGTGGTCACAAGATGTCCAGACACAGGCTTTCCCTTTTCATCCTTGGGATGGTCTAAGGCTTTCCGGAGCTTCTGCTCCGCAATTTTTTCAGCATTCCGATTCTTGGCCTGCCGACCAGCAGGGGTGGAAATGTCCTTCATCACGTTGCGCTTTCCGGCTCTCCGGTACACTGCTTTGTTTTGCGTCTGCTTCATGTATTCTGACCTCATTTTAAGGACGCGTTTAAATGTTGCAAGAGACTCAATTCGGGAATGGATAACGCTTCTGCACTCCTTTTCTTAGCGAAAGAAGCGTCAAGCCCTAACAGACCAAGATGGAGGAATTGAAATTCCCATCACATTGATTAATTGGCCACCATTTGCAGGGGGATGACATTTTTAATCGGCTGGGGCGGCATGACACCAAACCATTCCTTGGCTTCGTCCTCGGTTGTGAGTTCGCGGTAGTGGCGGAAGATCATCTGAGGGCTGTTGCCCGCTTCCAGGGAGGTCTTGGCAGCGTCCTGCGTGATGGCGAGACGGTAGCTGCAAAAGGAGTGACGCAAGCCGTTGCGCTTCCAATCAAACTTGGCTTCGATGCCAGCCGACCTTCGTGCGCGATTTACGGATGCCTTGATCTCAGCGTAGAACCAATTCTCTCGAAGGTGAGAAACAACCCGTCCCTCGTCCTTAGCGAGAGGCTTTAGCCAAGCCATCGCAGAGTCACTGAGAGGCACGAGACGCCTTTGTGCCGTCTTAGAGTTGAAGGCTTGAACCGTCAGGAAGCGGCGCTCAAGGTTCACATCGCGCCAATCGAGCCGCAGAATCTCGGCACTTCGCAAGCCACACAATCCGCCGAAAACAAGCCACGGAATCAGCATTTCGCGGGATGCGTCGAACATCTCGCTTAGTTCGGCAGGTGAGAAAATTAAGGTTTGGCTATGTGTCACCTCGGGACGTTCCACCGCCTCCAACTCCGTGAGGAAGTCTCGCGGCGCGTATTTGCGACGTACTGCGAAGGTAAGCAATGAGGTGACATGGCGGAGTTCGTTGAGTTTGGTGCGGTTGGCGACTTTCAATCCATCCATCCATGCTTGCACCAGCTTGCCGGTGATTTGTGCAACCGGGAGTTGGAAGGCTTCGCCGAACCGCGTCAAGCGCAGGCGAAGGTCCCGCAAGTGTGCCTGGCTGCGGCCTGCTTTCGTTTTGGCTTCGAGGTATTCAGCAACGAGTTTGGGGACGGTGATGGATTCGGTGATGGATTCGGTGATGGTATTCCGGCGGCGAGCGAAGTCGGTCACTGCGTCGCGCAAGGTGGTGCCATGGGGCAGCAATTTGATGGCCTCGGCGTATTCGGCGATGGCAAAACGCAGATCTTTGCCGAGCGGCCGCAACGTTTCGAGGGCTTGGAGGTAGTTGGCACGATCAATGGAGATGAGACGAAGCACTGCGCCTTCGCCGTTCGCGAGTTTGGTGACCGTCAACTCGGCCTCGCGCTTTGCTTCGTCCAGATTCGAGAAGGTCTTCTTCCGTCGGCTATTGCCGTCGTAGTAAGCCAGGGTGTATTGGGGATAATCGCCACCATTAAACGTGTTTGTGCCAGTGTAAATCTTGACCGAGACATTGCCCCGTTTGATGAGGAAAGGCTTGGTGGATGCTGAGGAGGGCTTCGCTTTCATGCGTAAGTTTGTCCACAATCTGTCCACAAAAGTCAAGACCACATCACAAACCCAAATAAAACGTGGTGCCGGTGGTGGGACTCGAACCCACACGAGGAATTACCCTCCCAGGATTTTAAGTCCTGTGCGTCTGCCATTTCGCCACACCGGCTGCCGTTGATTATCAATACGTTACAGGCTTGTCGACACCGAGTCTTTGACTTTGTGCCACTTTATGTGCCACTGTCAGGGTATGAAAGCCCTTGAAAGCCCTCAAACTCCGATGACAGCTGTCAACAAGGTCACGCATCGGAACTCACAGTACATGAAGGTACGTGATGGTCGCAAGCAGCCTATTCGGGGCTTGTGGGTTCGAGGAGGAAGATACTACGCCCGGCTGAACGTGCAGAACCCACTCAACGGCAAAGTCAAGACACGCCGCATTCCTTTAACAGACTCCGATGGCAAACCAGTCAAGACCGTGGCACAGGCCGTGGCTGAACTAAGAAGGCTGCAAACCCAAAAGCTGGACAACTCGCTGCCCGTTTTGGAGCGCACCTCAAAATTTAATGATTACGCCCAACGGTATCTGAATCTTATTTCGAGTGGTCAAGGGGCTAAGAAACCAGGCACTGTCGACAAGGAGAAAGGGATATTGGCTCGATGGATTCGCGAGATTGGTGAACTTCGGCTGGACCAGATCAAGCGCCTTCACGTCAACCGATTCGTTGAAAAGCGTCTTAGTGCCAACAAGTCACCTCGCACGATTAACCTAGATATCATCACTTTCCGAGTCGTGATGAAACGTGCTCACTCCGACGGACTGATCCAGCGCCTGCCTACGGAAGGCTTAAAGCAGCTCAAAACAATCACCACCAAGCGGTCACTCTTTTCCACCGCCGATTTGGACGCGCTGTGTAAGGCCGCGTTTGAAACGAAGCAGGACAAGGTCGCGACCACAGTGCCGTTAACGGCAAATGCTCAGCAGTTTGTCGACTACGTAAGGCTGATGAGCTACTGCGGAGCACGTCGAAACGAGGCACTCGGCATTAAGTGGGAGGACGTGGATTTTGAGAAAGGCCAACTATGGATAAAGCGCCAAATTACAAGGTTTGGCATTATTCAAGTGAAAAACAGCGAGCAACGTGTGGTCGAATTCAATCCAAGCTTGCGGGCCTACCTTATTGAAATGCACACTCGCCGGGCTCCTGACTCAGTATGGCTGTTTCCCTCGTCTCAACGTGGCAAAAAGGACATTGCGGCCAAGACCTTCCGTGAGAGTTTGCTGATCGTTCGAGCCCGAGCGAAAAAAGCTCATTTTGGCTTCCACGATTGCCGCCACCATTTCATGTCTATGTGTGTCATGTCCGGCATCGATTACATGACCATCGCTGAGTGGGTCGGGCATAAGGATGGTGGCATTCTAATCGGTCGGGTGTATGGCCACTTGGCCAACTCGCACAAAAAGCTCATGGGGGAAAAGGTGATGTTCCAACCAATCGTCGTCAAAGTCGCCTCGGCGGTGGTTAGGTAAGGAAGGTAGATCACGCCGGTGGTGAACAAAAATGGGGACGCAAACCTCGCGCGGGCCACGCAGATATATTTCCGCCGATTTAGCGATGTCTACAAAACCCAAGCCCTAGCGCACCTGCATGGGCCTGAAGGGCAAAGCAGGAGTGACTTCGTTCTTGCAGGGGTATGTATGACATGGATGACATGGACAGACCCGAGTTGATAGCGTTAGACAAGTGGCTCAGCTCAATTGGTCGCTCAACTGTAACTGCGTGGCGTTGGAAGAAAAAGGGCTGGCTTGATCCAGTAAATATCTCTGGGCGACTGTACCTCCGACGGAGTGACATTAACGCCTTTAACGAACGCGCCCAGCGCGGTGAATTTGCTAAGCTCATAGTACCGCCCTGCAGAAAGGATGCCGCACCATGAATGCGGGAGAGGCATCGCGGGGCGCGATTGTTGCGTTTCCCGACCTGGTCACAGTCGCTGATCTTATCAAAAGGGACACGGGCGAAGTCATTTCGCTAAGAGCGTTTCAACGTCAAAAAGCAAGCCACGAGGCTATGCAGTCACGGCTCCGTCGGATCGCTCGTGTCATACAGAATAATAACGAACAGGTAGTTAGTCCTGTGAGCAACAAACTTTGTTGGGTTGGCCTGTTAAGCGGTGAGGTTACCGAAATCGTTCGCGTGCCCCGGCGGAACCTTTTCCCGTGGGTCGCCTCGGCTAGCCGGAAGGACACACTGAACGCCTTCCGCTACTACCTCCTGCGCAACCCCGGATGCCGACATCTCGTTGTGACGTGCGGCCAGCGCGTCGGAGTGGAGGAGGTGCCACAGATGCTGCGTAAAATCTCCGACCAGATAAGACGGCTTCGGGATAGGGCGTGGTTTAGCAAGGTGGGTGAGGTTGTCATGCGTTCTGCTGAATTTTCCTGCCACGAAGGCCGCTATCATTGTCATTTGCATCTGGTTATCAGGCCCTTGACGAAGATGAAGGATGCGGACTGGATCGAGCTCAGCGGGGCTGTAGGAGCCGCCCTGGGAACCGTTGTGCTGGACGACAAACCAGTTGGGGATGCCTATGGTGCTGGGAGCTATCTCTTCAAGGGCGTGGATGTGGCTGATATCGATCCATTCGACATGGGCAGACTTTACGATCTGATGAAGCACGCACGCACACACGAACCACAAGGTTCATTCCGCAGGATGTGCGGAGAACTCCGACGTCAGAAAATGAAAATTGTTTGGAGCGGCAAAGCCCTGGTCAAGATGGAACGCTCGGATGGGAGCAGTCGGACAGCACAGAAGGTCGATCAAATTAGCGAGACCGCAGACGACGATGACAGCATTTCTATCCCAGACCAAAAGACCGAACCGCCAGTAAATCGTTTACTCCGAATTTCCCGGCCTGTGGCTCATGCCATGAGAATTAAAGAACCGTGTCTGCTATTTTTAAACTTTGACGGAAACCTGGACGCCTTTCTCCAAGCCAACCCGATGTTCGCACAGTTCCGAGCCCAACTCATGCCTCAGTGGCTGGCGGGATTAAAGGCTATCAATCAGCCGCTGCCTATAGTTCATTCTATTGTGCAGATATCTGCCTGTCTGAACGAACAGGACCAGCCTGATTCTGAGTATCAAGGCCTTCTGAACGAAGTTGATAGCGCAGGTGACCCTTGCGATTCAGCAGGACTGCATTGGCTGGGGCTTGACCCAGCTGACTTCATGCGACAAGTAATGAGGCCGCCGAAGTCAGCAGCATGGACAGAGGGCGATACAGATTTTCCTCTCTGACAAGCGTGCGTCCAAAAGGGGTGCGATCAAAGAATGGACTACGCTATTTGAGCATCCGAAGCTAATGGATGCGGATTTGCTGGTCGTCGTCGGCAGAAGACGTTCCAGGTCGTCGTAGACGCAGCGTATCGTGCATCCTGCATGGCTGCTGTTTCTGGACGGTCCCGCCTTGTGCCTTGGCCATCGGTTCCAGCCTGAACCCCATCATGCTACCTC
The DNA here is from genome assembly GCA_025359965.1 of Pedosphaera sp. Classification (GTDB taxonomy): domain Bacteria; phylum Verrucomicrobiota; class Verrucomicrobiia; order Limisphaerales; family SXQI01; genus SXQI01. The sequence goes on along the minus strand of JANYDC010000032.1, from coordinate 7,991 downwards.
CAAGGTTGAGCATCTGGATGGCAGCCTGATGGTGCCGGTAAGCACCAATCATGTCAGGGATGTCCCTCATCACCGCAAGGGCATGCGCAACTCACTTCTGCGTTCAACAGCTGCTCGTGCCTACCTCTTTCTGCACCAGGACGAGGGCAACACCTCATCCTGCTGATCCATGCCTCCATAATTTGGGCTGGCTGCGTATAGCTTGTCCCTTGCTGGGCTTAATTAAGCCCAGCCTGTCATGGGTGCTGGCTACCGTCACTACCGCCCTCCAATGAGTGTGGTCCGCTGGTTCATCTTAATGTGGTCCTTCTGCCCACAACTGGTCCATCCAACGGGCATTCAAAGCACTTCCAAGTCATCACGGGGGGAATGACGCTCATCGAGCAGAGCCTCAGTGCGCTTGAGAGTGATCATGCAGTTGCTGAGTAATACGCCAATTACTGACATCCACCGCGTCGCGGCTACCCGTGGTGGAAAAGGTCTGGTGAATGGAAAGCCTGCAAGGCACTTAGGACCGTCGTCAAAAACAAGGGCGCGGCAAGTGTGCACGGGAAAGAGGCGGAGTCATATCCGCTTGAGAACCCGCAACGTTTGCTGTGGGAAGCAAGAGGTTGACGCCGCTGGCCGAGCACAGTTACGGATTCAGACGAGATGACGGGGCCAAGTATGACCTGCGACGGGTGGAGCAGCAGATCGAAGCCGGGAGGGCCGATCTGGTAAAAGCGGACCGAATAGGAGACGCCCAAGGGGGCTCATCAGTCTTGTGATGGGAGGGAGCTGGCCCGAGGAGGTGCCTCCCATAGTATCCCGTCGACAGAGGATTTCTATCTGGTTGCCGTTTTTCCAGTTGCGCTCGCGTGAAACGTCGCTGACAGGCGTTATCCCTGATTGTGGCCTGTAGGTTGATCCCCACAAATACTCAATGAGCTCAGTCCCAGTCATCTCCCTCAGCATGCTGGGCTCAGATGATAGGGCATGAGCTGCGGCCAAAGGCCATGCAGTAGGTAAATGAGAGGGCCGATCAATGGCAGCTGTGCAGGCGCATCGCCGAGCACAAGCGGATCAAGGGCGTAGCCTCGGCAATTAAGAGCTGAGCTATAACAGTAGAACGGAGCCGTGCTGATGGCGTGGCGTGCCTGGCATCGAGCCGTGGGACAGGTGAGCTGACCTGAACATCACAGCGCCGGTACCGGCGCTGCTGCTGGTGAAGGACACGAGCCGTCCCACGGCGAGGTGGACGGCAAAGCCACGCCCCAGCAAAGCTCCCATGCTCGTGACCGGTGATGTTGACTCTCCTGTTGATTGCTCAAGAGTATCGGACTGCGATGCCCCGGTTGTACCAGGAGAGACCCAGGACCGGCGAACCCACTCGACACTCATCCTTCGCTGCCTTGCCGGAGTGGACACCCCCCAATTCAATCTCCCCATCTGCCTCACGACGAGCATGGTGTGAAGGCTTGGATGCCGCGCGGTTTCTTGCTTCTGGTCGTCCTTAGGACCTCTTCGGTCATCGCCGCAAAGGCGGGCTCCTCTCTCAGTTGAATCCAGCGGCGCATCCGCATTCTGTTCCAATGGCGGTGCCGGTGCCTCCTCCTTCTGATCCATTCTTCAATCGTGCGGACTGTCGCCATTCCCCACTTTGCCGCTGACTGAACTCAGCGTTGCACTACAGGTCCTGGATGCGGCCCACCCCAACGCCCCTCATTTTTCGTCTGCTATTTAATGTCGATGTCGACCTGGATAAGCAAACCGTCTTCCCGTTCATACTGATCTATCTGGCGTCTACCTTGCTGTTACAATGGCTTCTCGTCGCTCGCGTCCTCCCTGACTTGGCCCCGTCATCGTGGCGTTCATCTCCCCGTATTTCAATCTGCCGTCTCATTTCAAAACGGGTCGCATTGCGACAATCGGCAAGGCCGCTCAGCATCCATGCGGCAGAGGTTTGGGTACTTGAGTGAACATGCGCATGAGCTTTTCGACATGAGTTACACGAGTCGAAGGCATTCTGGTGGGGATGATGAACCGCATCCCAGTCGACCAGGGCTGTGTTCGGCTGTCGACTCCAGCCTTTGCTAGTCAGGCACATCGCATGAGAAAAACAGTTCATTTGGGCCGCTCCCCTGCGAGCGAGCGGCCTATTTTTCCAAAAATTGCAGCGCCAGCAGTCAACGGCGTGGTGCTGCGATCTTGGCGGGAGAGCCATGCGGCAGCGCGAACAAAGTCGGATTAAAGCCTGGAGCCCTACTCAGCGGTTTGATAGTTCATGACTCAGCCTGCCGCACTTGAGAGTACGGACCTGCAGGGCGACGTTAGGCTCGGTTTCGGTAAATGTCCTTCATTTTCATTCTCACAACTCACTGTGCTGGTTTCGACGTCAATTCCTTCAGGATTTCTACCAACTTGAAATGAGTCTTCAGCGTCTCGATTGCCCCCTCATATTCGGCAACCGTGCCCTTGCGATTGTGCAAGTTTGCGCTGCACAGATCAAAGGTGACCTTCAGCGAGCACCGGTCACGCACGGTCGGATCAGTTATTTGGTTGTACTGGGCGCAAAGGCTGTCCCCGTCAATTTTTTCCGTCAGCGGGATGGCCAATTGATCTTTCATGTGCTGCTCCATCAGCGTTCGCAAATGGTAAAATGCACCATGAAGGTCGCCGCAAGCAGCAGCGCCCATAGCATCTCTGAAAATGGGACCGCATGCCTTCGGTATCTCGGGAGGCGGCTTAGGAAGGAAGGGATGGCTCCTGCCACAGAGTTGAACTTTTAGGCGCTCGCGCCGAATCATGAACAAGGTTGGGGGTGCCTTGCAAACGTGGCACATAAAGTGAAAAAGGAAGTTTTGAATCCCCAGCGGTTCGGCGATTGCTTCACGATTAAAATGGTATGGACTGTGTTCCAGATGAGGTATGGAATCTTGGAGCGTTACCAGCTCGCATTTGTAACACCAGGTATTGACGGTCGGAATGACGAAGCCAAGCGACATCTCTTCCGGTGGTGTCCCGATTGGATCGCAGCCTTTGGGGGAGTTAAGTAGGCGCTGCTCTCCTTGCGTGAAACCGCGATTCTGGCTCCATGGAATCCAACGCCGATGTGTAAACTCTCTTGTCAGTTTCTCCTTGGGCCACGTCGCATCCGCCTCAGCTAAAATAGGTGCGATATCTACGCGTCGGCTCCTGTACAGGTAGCTTTCCTCCATCAAGTTCTTGATTGCGTCATGGATCAAGTCTTGCATCAGAAGTTCGGCCTTTGGCGATTGAGGACGCCCAATGCAGCTGCCAATAAGCTCACGCGATGATTTCATTTCAATTTAAAACCGTAGTCCTACGCAATTAGTACAACCCCCGTCTGAAAGACCAGCCGTTTTTAACTGAAAGACTGGCAATCGTAGGCCCAAGACATCAAACTCCGGCCTTCATGGCTCTTAAGAAATCTGAACTTTATTCATCGCTGTGGTCGGGGTGTGATGAGCTGCGTGGTGGCATGGATGCCTCACAGTACAAAGACTATGTCCTGGTGCTTTTGTTCGTCAAATATGTCAGTGATAAGTACGCTGGGAAAAAGTTCGCGGCCATCACCATCCCACAGGGGGCGTCCTTTGCGGACATGGCGGCTCTGAAGGGCAAGAGCGACATCGGCGACCAGATCAACAAAAAGATTCTGGCACCGCTTGCGCAGGCCAACAACTTGTCCGACATGCCGGACTTCAACGACGCGACCAAGCTGGGCACCGGCAAGGAGATGGTGGACCGGCTGACCAACCTGATCGCGATTTTTGAAAACCCAGCGCTCGATTTCTCCAGGAACCGTGCTGATGGGGACGACATTCTAGGTGATGCCTATGAGTACCTGATGCGGCACTTCGCCACTGAGAGCGGCAAGAGCAAGGGACAGTTTTACACCCCTGCCGAGGTTAGCCGGGTGATCGCGCAGATTCTGGGCATTCGCCATGCGCGTATCAGCAACAACACGACTGTCTACGATCCCACCTGCGGCTCCTGCTCGCTGCTGCTTAAGATTGGAGAGGAGGCCAGCCATGTGGGGCAAGGGGTCAAGGTGACCCTCTACGGCCAGGAGAAAGATTCAGCCACCGCCGGTTTGGCTAGGATGAACATGATTCTGCACGACCACCCCACGGCACTCATCCACCAAGGCAACACTTTGACCTTGCCGCTTTTTAAGGACGGCGACGCCTTGAAGACCTTTGATTTCGTCGCGGCCAACCCGCCGTTTAGTGACAAAAGATGGAGCACCGGCCTTGACCCGGCCAACGACGTCTTCGAGCGCTTTAGGCACTATGGGGTGCCACCGGCCAAGCAGGGCGATTACGCCTACCTTCTGCACATCTTGGCGTCGCTCAAGCCGAGCGGCAAAGGTGCGTGCATCCTGCCCCACGGCGTGCTCTTCCGTGGCAATGCCGAGGGAGTCATCCGTAAGAACCTCATCCAGCGGGGCTATATCAAGGCCATCATCGGCCTGCCCGCCAACCTTTTCTACGGCACGGGCATCCCAGCCTGCATCATCGTGCTTGATAAGGAGCACGCTGCGGCCCTCAAGGGCATCTTCATGATCGATGCTTCCAAAGGATTCATTAAGGATGGGCCGAAGAACCGCCTGCGCGAGCAGGACATCCACCGGATTGTAGACACGTTCACACGTCTGGTCGACCATCCTCGGTACTCGCGGATGGTGCCGGTGGCGGAGATCAGTGACGCCAAGAACGATTTCAATCTAAACCTGCCCCGGTACATCGACAGCACGGAACCGGAGGATTTGCAGGATATCGACGGCCATCTGCGCGGCGGCATCCCTAACCGTGATGTTGATGCGCTGGCCGACTACTGGGAGGTTTTTCCGGGGGTGCGGGCCACGCTGTTTAAGAAGGGAGACCGGGCTGGATACACCGAGCTGAGAATCCCCATTGCCGAGGTCAAAGCGGCCATTTTTGGCCATGCGGAGTTCACGGCATTCAACCAATCGGTGACCCGGCTGTTCGCGAAATGGAAAACGGCCCACACGCCGCAACTGAAAGCCATGGGCAAGGAGGTCAAACCCAAGGTGTTGATTGGCGCGATCTCGGAAGGGTTGCTTGATACCTTTGAGAAGGCCCGGCTGATGGATGCCTATGACGTTTACCAGCATCTGATGGACACCTGGGAGCAGACCATGCAGGACGATGTGTACCTGATTGTGGGCGACGGTTGGCGGGAAGCGGCCAAGCCCCGGCTGATGGTTGAAGCAAAAGGGAACAAATCGAAAGATAAACCAGATTTCACGGTGGGAAAGCTGAAGTATCGGGCGGAACTGATACCGGCATCGTTGGTAATCGAGCGGTATTTTGCGGACGAGCAGGCGGCCATCGAGAAGTGGGAGGCAGAAGCGGCGACGGTGGCGCAGGAGTTGGAGGAATTGGCGGAAGAACACGGCGGCGAGGATGGGCTTTTGGAAGAAGCCAAGAACGACAAGGACAAGGTGACCAAGCTTTCGGCGGCGGCGCGGTTGAAGGAGATCAAGGGGGATAAGGACGCGGCGGAGGAACGGGCGGTGTTGCAGTCGTACCATGAGTTGGTTGAAAAGGAAGCGACGCTAAGCGGGAAAGCCAAGGACGCGCACGAAACCTTGATGGCCCGAGTTGTGGCCAAGTATGGCAGTCTGACCGAGGATGAGATTCGCGGCCTGGTGGTGGACGGGAAATGGATGGGGATGGTGGGTGCGGCGGTGCAAGGAGCGTTGGATCGTGTTTCACAGACGCTTACCGGGCGCATCCGGGAGTTGGCGGAACGTTAAGCGACGCCCTTGCCGAAACTCACCATCGAAGTCGATACGCTTGCGGCCCGCGTGCGAGAACATCTCAGAAAGATGGGGCAATTCTCGCCCAGTTAAAGAAATGTGGCTATTTCTTTAATAGCATGAAAGCTTATTCAAGTTTCGCTCATGAACCGCAACGCCACCGGCACCTACCGCATCACCACCACCGTGGAGGAGAAAGTGCGTGCCTTTGTGCCGCTGCCCCTGCCGCCCATTCCGCCGCTTGAAGTAGCGGGAGCGCGACAGTTGTTGTTGGAGCGAGCCACGCTGGCGATTGGGCGGCTGGACAGCATCAGCACCCTGCTCCCCGACCCGCACCTGTTTCTTTACTCGTACGTCCGGCGGGAAGCCGTGCTTTCGTCGCAGATCGAGGGGACGCAGTCCTCCCTCTCTGACCTCCTGCTCTTTGAATTGGAGGAAGCCCCTGGTGTGCCCTTCGACGACGTGGTGGAAGTCTCCAACTACATCGCCGCCCTGGAACATGGCATGGCCCGCCTGCGCGAAGGCTTTCCGCTGTCCAACCGCCTCCTGCGGGAAATGCACGCCGCCCTCATGTCCAAGGGGCGCGGCAGTGAAAAGCAACCCGGTGAATTTCGCCGCAGCCAGAATTGGATCGGCGGCACCCGACCGGGCAATGCCCATTTTGTGCCTCCGCCACCGGAGGAGGTGGAGGATTGCATGGGCGCTCTGGAGCGTTTCCTGCATGACGATACCAGCGGCCTGCCTGTCCTGATCAAGGCCGGGCTGGCTCACGTCCAGTTCGAGACTATCCACCCGTTCCTGGATGGCAATGGCCGCGTGGGTCGACTGCTCATCGCGCTCCTGCTGCATCACGGCGGATTGCTTACCGAACCTCTGCTCTACCTCTCGCTCTACCTCAAGGAGCACCGCTCCGTTTACTACGAACATCTCGACCGGGTTCGCCACGACGGTGACTGGGAGGCGTGGGTGGATTTCTTCCTGGAAGGCGTGGAGCAAACCGCACGCAGCGCGGTGCAGACCGCCCGGCGGCTGGTTGATCTCTTTGAGGCGGACACGCGCCGCGTTCAACAGACGGGCCGGGCTGCCGCAAATGCTTTGCGCGTCCTGACGGCGCTGCGGCAGCGCCCGGCGCTCACGCTCAAGCACCTATGTGAGCATCACGGCATGACCTTTCCCACCGCCACCAAGGCCATGCAATCCCTCAGCGCAGCTGGGATCGCCCGCGAACTCACCGGCCAGCGCCGCAACCTCGTTTTCGTTTACGACGCGTACCTCGCCATCCTCAGCGAAGGAGGACAACCGCTGTGAGGCCCGGTTACAAGCAGACGGAGGTGGGCGCGATTCCGAAGGAGTGGGAGGTCAAGTCCGTACAGGACTTAGCTCAGGTGAGAACTGGCCCGTTCGGAACTCTGCTCAAAGCCAGCGAGTATGCAGGGCGCGAAGGCGTCCCTCTGATCTCGGTTGGCGAAATTGGTGCTGGTACATTCAGGATAACCGAAAAGACGCCTCTTGTACCTGGACCGGTGACTCAACGACTTCCTCAGTATTTACTTAGAACCGGCGACATCGTTTTTGGAAGGAAAGGCGCTGTGGAACGTTCGGCGATTATTACGGAACGTGAGAATGGCTTCTTCCTTGGATCGGATGGCATCAGCATAAGGCCTCAAGGTCCAGCATTCCCGCCCTATCTGGCTTGGCAATTCCAGCGCTATGAGGTGCAAGCTTGGCTACGCCAGAATGCAAGCGGTACGACGATGGCCTCGCTAAACCAGCAAATCCTAAACCGTGTTCGTGTTCCACTTGCACCTCTCCCCGAACAACGCGCCATCGCGGGGGCGTTGAATGATGTGGATGGGTTGATTCGGGGGCTGGAAAGGCTAGAGCGTTTCCATTAATCATGTAGCGTAGCGGGCGTTTGAAAAGAAGCCTTGGCAGTCGGAGGGGGTGATCGCGGCGAAAGCGGTCTTGGCGGCCTCGGCCAGTTCATCTTCCGTGCGTGGAGCCAAGCTGCGGAGGATTTGTTTAATCTTGCTCCACATGTTTTCGATGGGGTTGAAATCCGGGGAATAAGGCGGCAGGTATAACAACCGGGCTCCGGCCTGTTCGATGGCCTGGCTTACGCCTGCCACCTTGTGGGTGGCCAGGTTGTCCATGATGACCATATCCCCCGCCTGCAAGGTCGGTGCCAGCCCTTCCCGTATCC
>JANYDC010000002.1 GCA_025359965.1 Pedosphaera sp. | reverse complement strand
CAGACGCTCGGTCAGGGAGAAGAAGGAAAGCTCAGCGGGGCGGATGATTTCAGGCATGCATTCTTTGACGAAATCCACAACCCATCTACTCAAAATCCACACCGGATTTTTAACATTATTTCAGTTTCTGGAAGTGCCCTCTAGAGGGCGGCATGGGCGACTTGCCAAAAACCCTGAAGTTCTCTACCTCCAACAGCGGCGCAAAATCCCCTGCGGCGCTTGTTCCCTCCACTTGCACATCGTCCCCGTCAACCACGTCGTATCCCAGCCCCATATTATTGAGATAGATGCCACCGGTGCGATCCTGAAAGAAAAACTTATTGGCGGCATGATCATGAAAAGTGATGACCCCGCGGAGTCGCACCGGCAGGTGTTTGTCCGCCTCTGTTGGAGACAGGCTTCGCACCACCACCGCCGAGGTCAGCGGCACGGGTGAATTCGTCACGGACTGATTTTTTTCTTTCCCGGGAGTAACCCTTCCCATGACCTTCCAAGCGGCCTTCTCAAGCCTCGGAAAAGGTCTGGTTTGCATTAACCCCGCACACTCCACGATCACCCCTCCTTTGTGGGCATCCTCCCATTCAACCGGTGCGTTAAAAAGAAGAGCCCCAGATTCGTCCTTCAACAAGTATTCACCTTTTTGGGCAGTCGTCTCGACCACTCCACGCACATGAACCAAAACTGGGACGTTCGTCGCCTTTGCCGCAACAATCGATTCCTGGATCAATTGTTCTCTTAGTCGAAATGGATTGAGTTGAGCCGGGGTTTGTACATGGACGGATTCCCAACCCGTGGCCAGAATCCGTGCCGCTGTGGTGAGGCGTCGGACATCCGCAAGCGGCGAACTGACTCCCACCACTCGCACGACCGCTCCCACCATTTCAGCAGCCTGCTCCAAAGGGGCATCGAGAATCACCACTGCACATTCAAATCCGTCCACTTGGATCTGAAGCACTGGCCGTCCACGCGCCCGCGAAGTGGACTGAACTTTTCCCACAAGTTCAACAAAACTACAATCATCGCCTATTTTGGAGATTTCTCGGCCCAACACTTTTCGAGGTGTCGGCAAAAATCCTTTGCCCCTGGAAAGAACTTTTGCTTGAACGATTCGGGAATTGAATTCCCCCGGATCAGTGACGCCAGACAGTTCGATTTGATCCCCTACCGCCAACTTTTGAGTCCCATCCTGCAAGGTCACGTAAATAGCCACATCCCCCTCCTGCAAGAAAAAGGATGCGGAGCCGGAATCCGCATAAGTTACCACGCCGCTGATCCTTACAGGCATCTTCCTATCGGCCTCGGCAAGGGAAATCTGCTTGATCTCGCGAATGGAATTCAGCGTCGTCGCTGCTCCAAAAGCATTGCCAAAGCCCGACAGCACCAACAACACCAAAAACACCAGGCCGCATCGCAGCCTCAACTCACGCGGTGAAGCACGCAGGCCGCAGTCGCGCCCGGCAATCGCAGCCCCTGGCTCGTCCGTATCTATTACCATATCAACCCAAACATCGACGCAACCAGAAGAGTGCTTAAGGTTGCCAGCCATACTGCTTCGAGCCCAAGCACTCATTGGCTGCTTCACATTTCGACCCAATTCCACCGGAAATTGAGCTGCTTCACCATGCCGCCCACCCCTCCAAACATTGACATCACTCGCCAAAAACCCCATAAACACCTCATAACGAATCACGTCCCCTAAGTCCACTGAAGCAAGAAACCTATGCCAAAGGCACTCCTATCGATGACCGAAACAGTGCCAAATCCCCCGATCCTTCGCACGGCCTCTCACGCCGTGATGCGGTATTTCCTCTTCCTATTCCTCCTAACCCCAGCCGTCACCGCACACGCCCAACTCACCTATACCACCAACAACGGAGCCATCACCATCACCGGATATTCTGGTGAGGCGGGTAATCTAAACATCCCCGAAACCATTGGCGGACTGCCCGTGAGTGCCATAGGGACAAATGCTTTTTCAAACCGGTTTGACATGACGAGCGTGAACATTCCCAAAAGTCTGACCGCCATCGGGGACTCTGCGTTCGCTAACTGCTTCAGCCTGACGAACGTGGCACTTCCCAGCAGCGTAACGACCATCGGAGACTCTGCGTTCGTTAACTGCCCCAGTTTGAAAGCCATTTCCGTGGATGAGGTAAACCCATTCTTTAGCAGCGTGGGAGGGATTCTGTTTAACAAAAATCAGACAGTGCTCCTCCAATACCCCCCATCGAGGGTGGGCGTCTCCTACGCCATCCCCAACACCGTGACCAGCATCGGAAACTCCGCGTTCTATAACTGCTACAGCCTAACGAACGTGACCCTCCCGGAAAGCGTGACCACCATCGGTAACTCTGCATTCATTGCCTGCAACGGTCTGACGAGCGTGACCATCCCCAAAAGTGTGACCACCATCGGGGACTCTGCGTTCTTCTCCTGCAACGGTCTGACGAGCGTGGCCATTCCCGATAGAGTGACCAACTTAGGTAAATCTGCGTTCGCTTCCTGTTTTAACCTGACCGCCATTTCCGTAGATGACGCCAACCCATTCTTTAGCAGCGTGGAAGGCATTCTGTTCAACAAGAGCGAGACATCGCTCCTCCAATACCCGGGCTCGGGAGTGGATGCCTCCTATACCATCCCGGACAGCGTGACCACCATTGGAGACTCTGCGTTCTATTACTGTTACGGCCTGAGAAGCATGACCATCCCTGACAGCGTCACCACCATCGGAGACTCTGCGTTCTATCGCTGCGAAGGCCTGACGAACATGACCATCGGCAGCAACGTGACCACCATCGGAGGTGCTGCGTTCTATTACTGTTACGGCCTGACGAACGTGGCCATCGGCAGCAGCGTAACCACCATCGGCGTCTCTGCGTTCGCTTCCTGCTCCAGCCTGACGGGCGTGACCATTCCCAGCAGCGTGACCACTATTGGGAACTCTGTATTCGCTTCCTGCTCCAGCCTGGCGAATGTGACTATCCCCAACAGCGTCACCACCATCGGGGACTCTGCATTCGCTTCCTGCTCCAGCCTGACGAACGTTACCATCCCCAGCAGCGTGACCACCATCGGAGACGCTGCATTCGCTCTCTGTTACAACCTGACGAGTGTAACAATGCCCAACAGTGTTACCACCATTGGGGATGCTGCGTTCGCTTCGTGCCTCAGTCTGACTAATGTGGCCATCCCCCCCAGCGTCACCGCCATCCGAAGGTATACATTCGGTTACTGCTCAAGGCTGACCAATGTGACCATCCCCAGCAGCATCACCACCATCGGGGACTTCGCGTTCTATGAATGCTCCACTCTGGCGAGTGTAACCATTCCCAACAGCGTCACCACCATTGGGGACTCTGCGTTTGCTTCCTGCTCCAGCCTGATGGGCGTGACCATCCCAAGCAGCGTGACCACCATCGGAGACTCTGCATTTGCTTCCTGCTACAGCCTGACGAACGTGACCATCCCAAGCAGCGTGACCACCATCGGGGACTCGGCGTTCCGTCACTGCCCACAACTTTTGGCCATTTCCGTGGATGAGGCCAACCCATCCTCTAGCAGCGCGGTGGGGGTTCTTTTCAACAAGAGCCAAACTACGCTTCTCCAATACCCGATATCGAAGGGGGACGCATCCTACAGCATCCCCAATAGCGTTATCACAATCGAGGACTTCGCGTTCTATGAATGCTCCAACCTGACGAGCATCACCATGCCCAACAGCGTAACCGCCATCGGAGACTCTGCGTTCAACTACTGCACCAGCCTAACGAACGTGAACATAAGCAGCGGTGTGACCGCCATCGGGGACTCTGCTTTCGCGTACTGCTTCAGCCTGGCGAACGTCACCATCCCAAACGGAGTGACCACTATCGGTGATTCTGCGTTCATTGGCTGTACCAGCCTGTCGAGCCTGACCATTCCCAACAGCGTAACCGCCATCGGAGACACTGCATTCGCTCGCTGTTACAACCTGACGAGCGTGAACATAGGCAGTGGTGTGACCGCCATCGGAGACTCTGCGTTCAACTACTGCACCAGCCTGACGAGCGTGAACATAGGCAGCGGTGTGACCACCATCGGATACCGTGCGTTCGCTTCTTGCGGTCTGGCGAGCATTACCATCCCTAACAGTGTGATCACAATTGAGGACTCTGCTTTCGATTCCTGTTCCGGTCTGACAAATGTTGATATCGGCAGCAGCGTGACCACCATCGGCAGCAGCGTGACTACCATCGGCTACCGTGCGTTCAGTTCATGCTTCGGTTTGGCGAACGTGACCATCGGCAGCGGCGTGTCCGCCATCGGGAGCTATGCGTTCAATAACTGCTACGGGCTGACGAATCTGATAATGACCAACGGCGTCACGATCATCGGGTTCAGCGCTTTTGAAAATTGCTCCGGCTTGACGAATGTGGCCCTCCCCAACAGCGTGACCACTATCGGTAGCTCTGCATTTTATAACTGCAAGCTGACGGAGGTCATCCTAGGCAGCAACGTTGCAAGCATTGGGCTTTCTGCGTTTAAACTCAACAATCTGAAGGCCATTCTTGTAGATGACGCTAACCCATACTTTAGCAGCGCGGAAGGGGTTCTGTTTAGCAAGGGTCAGACAGTCCTCATCCAATACCCGGCATTGAGGGAGAGTGCCTCATACACCATTCCCAACAGCGTGACGACCGTCGGAGAGGAAGCGTTCTCTCCAAGCCTCAGCCTGACCAGCGTCATCATCCCGGACAGTGTTACCACCATTGGGAACTCTGCATTCTATTACTGCAATCTGACGAATGTGACCATCGGCAGCAACGTGACCACCATCGGGGAATCCGCGTTTGAGAATTGCATCGGCCTGACCAGCGTGATCATCCCAGACGGCGTCACGACCATTGGTCAATTTTCGTTCAGGTTTTGCACGAATCTTACCCACCTGACCATCGGCAGCAACGTAACCACCATCGGGGAATCCGCGTTTGAGAATTGCATCGGCCTGACCAGCTTGATCATCCCGGACAGCGTCACGACCATTGCCGGATATTCGTTCAGGTTCTGCACCAACCTTACACACCTGACCATCGGCAACAGCGTGACCACCATCAGCGAATTCGCGTTTGAGCATTGCATCGGCCTGACCAGCGTGATCATCCCAGACGGCGTCACGACCATTGCCAGATCTTCGTTTAGGTTCTGCACCAACCTTACCCACCTGACCATTGGCAACGGCGTGATCACCATCGGTGACTACGCTTTTACTGGCTGCTATAAACTAACGAGCGTGACCATCCCCAACAGGGTGACCAGCATCGGAGATTTTGCATTCTATGCCTGCGCCGGCCTGACGAATGTGACCATCCCCAGCAGCGTAACCAGCCTCGGAAGCCGTGCGTTCTTATACTGCTTGGGCTTAAAAACGGCCTACTTTCAAGGTGACCAACCCCCTGAACTCAAAGGCCTCTTTGACGGTGGATTTCCCACTGTATATTTTCTGCCAGGAACCACCGGCTGGGGCTCGACATACGCCGGACGGCCTGCCGTGCTCTGGAATCCGAACGCTTCGACCGGAGATACGGGCTTTGGGGTGAAGGAAGGGAAGTTCGGGTTCAATATCACTGGAAGCCCTGACATAGCGGTGGTCGTGGAGGCATGCCCGGATTTGGCCAATCCTGTTTGGACACCCATCGGCACCAACACTCTCACAGGCGGTTTCTCCCACTTCGTTGATACGAATTGGATCAACCATCCCACTGCCACTTACCGCTTCCGTTCGCCTTAACATCAAATCCATTGGGCGCAGGCTCCAGCTTGCGTCAGGAGCTGATCCGCCTTAGACGCCAAAAGCCCACCCTTTCACCGACTGGAGGTAAAACCTGTGCTTCAACCGAATCGCCGTTGATGGTCGGGTTGATGCCATACTCGGTCCACGGCCCATTTAGGTCAGGCGCGTATTCCAAAACCACATTCGTCCAGATCTTGGACCATGAGAATTTTATTTGCCCCGGAGTGGACGAATTAACGGCCTTGAGCGACAGCGGCACTTCGGTCGTACTCGGGGAAATAGCCAGAAGCATCTCATCCAAACCGGCCCTACCGGTCAGCGGGTTGGATTGTTGGCTTGAAGCGATGCGGAGAGTGACCAGCAATTTGGTGGTCGAAGCAGGCACCGGTGCCTCCGCAGACCGGAACAGGAACCCGGTCTTGCCACCGCGATCGATTGGCAGGATGGGCCCGATGGTTGCCGAAGATAGCGGGTTGGAATCCTTGTCCAGCACCACCAATTGGGCGAAGGCTTCCTCCGTTGAGCCAAGGACGCCCCCGATCCAGCCCGACAGGGTGGCTCTCAGGGCGGGGCTGTTGACCAATCCCTCCACGTCGGAGAGATCGACAACCTGGGATAACTCCATCCGGTCCGCGTCTCCAGCTGCGCCAAAATATTCGGCTCCCCTGTTGGCTGGGCCGGGGATGCTCGCCGGATCCTCCTCCGACAGGCCCTTCCACGCAAAAGAAGTAGGAAAAAGTTGCTGAAATCCACTGGACCAATCCGCTGGTTTACCTCCCGCGTCCATGAATTCCGCCCCGGGGTTGAGTAGGAGGTTCGCGTTGAGAATGTTCTCCAGGAGTCTTCCGGTCGGCGGCGGTGGGGCTTCGTACAAGGGAAGATCAAGACGGGGTCCGAGATTGTCGTAAAACCCAGTCACCAAGTTGCCGGTCTGCCCACTCTGCGGTCCGGAGGCTATCGCGCTTTCCGCATCCAAGGCGATGTAAGCCCACTTGAAGCTCTTGAAGACAAAGGAAACCTCCTCTGAAGCCTCATCACCGTTCACCGTGAGTTGGTCACGCGTCACGAAGGCATTGCTCAATTCGATGCGGTAATAGCGGAAACTGCCTTGCGGTCTTTGGCGGACGGTTTCCAAGACCACCTGGTCAAAGGATTTTCCGGTGGTGATCCTGCCCATTAAAGAGGTGGTGGCCGTGTCAAGTCGCTTTCGGATGGTGATGGTGTCAAACACCGGCTTGCCAACCGCTGCCCCACCGCCTTTGGTCCACGAGGTCTCCGCGCTTACTCCTCTTTTGATCGACTGGATCACGCTCCATTTGTCATGCTCCTTTTCGACCGCCTCCCCATCGACCCCTTTCAGCTGCATGAAGAGCGTCTCGGAACGGGCCGCCAAAGTGAATGAGGCAAGCAGCGCTGCAAGGCACGAGATCACGCGCAGGATGACTGGGTGGGTGGCCGGCCTCATAACAATTGTGGATCCAATCCGACTGGCTTAGTTACTCGGGCTGGCTGTCCCGGCAGGAATATCCCAAGTGAACGTTTTCGGGGCGCCAAGCTGGCCCGTCTTCATATCCTGAGGCTTGTATTCCATACTAATGGTCTTATAGACGAAGGAAAGGGTTTCTCGCGGGTTGCCTTCGGTGTCCACTTTGTTTTGAACCGAAGTGACGAAAACTCCCTCTAGCGTGAATGTCAGATAGGTTTCCGGCACTCCTTTACCAGCAATTTTTTGCACTTGTATCTCAACTTTTGGAAAGGCTTTCCCTGTGCAGATATAGCCGTAAATCACGTTGGACGCTGTATCCAGGTTTTTCTCGATGATGAGCTTGCCTGGGTTCGGCTTACCCACGCTGGCCCCGCCGCCTTTGGTCCAAGAAGTCTCCGCTTCGATGCCAAAGGATAATGAATCGAGCTCGACCCACTTCTCTTTGCCTTTCACGATGGATTCACCATCTGCCTTGTCGAAAAATGTTAAAAACACTTTAGGCGCAGCAAAGGCTCTTGTCGCTGCCGACGACAACATGGCTGAAATGAGAAAGGCTTTTAGAAGCCGGGAAATCGCAGAAGTCTTCATGTGTTTTAAGTTTGCCAAAGGTCAGGCAACGTTCTTTTAGCAAAGCACGATGCCGAGGTAAGGTCAAAGTCAAACAGGGCGATACTTCAAGCCAGGTCTGAGACAAGCTGGCCGAGTGATGCCATCGGAGATCGAGCCGCCTTCCCATTCCTCAAAACGAAGCGCATCCGCCATCCATCCGACTCCCCGCTTGACAGGAGGCAGGATCAAAGGAAACTGCTGGGATATATGACAGCTGTAGTATCAAGCGGAATCATAAACGCCAAAACACGCGAGCTTTGCCAGAGCATCCTGGACGATCCCTCGTTTCACGCAATCCGACTGCACATTGACGCTTTTTTTGCCAATGAAAAGGCCCAGAATGCCTATCAGCAGTTGGTGGAGCGCGGCGAACATCTTCAACACAAGCAATCCCAGGGCCTCCGCCTTGCTGATGACGAGGTCAACAGCTACGAGACTCTGCGGGAACAGGTTTTCACTGATCCCGTCGCCAAGAGCTTCATAGACTCCCAAAAGGAGCTCCATGAGTTGCAGGAAACAGTGCAAAAGCATCTCTCCAAAACTTTTGAGTTGGGCCGCCTGCCCACCGAGGAAGAACTGACGGCAGGCGGTTGCGGCGAAGGCTGCGGCTGCCACTAACTCGGTCATTTCAAACCATGAAAACCCCACTCTCCCGCCGCGACGCCATCAAACAGGCCACTGCCTCCGTCATGATGGCGGGTATCGTCGGCACCGCGCTGGTGCCCGATACCCAAGGTGCGACACCCCGCAAGGGTGCCATCAACCATTCGGTCTGCCGTTGGTGCTACAATGGAGTCAAAATTGAGGATCTTTGTACGGCCGCCAAAGAGATGGGGATTCAATCAGTGGAATTGCAGGGACCAGCCGAATGGCCGACCCTGCAAAAATACGGCCTGACTTGCGCCATGGCAAACGGAGCGGGCATGGGCATCGAGAAAGGCTGGAACCGTCTCGAAAATCACGCCGCCCTCATCGAGAGCTACGAAAAAACCATTCCCTTGGTGGCCGGAGCCGGTTTGACCAACTTGATCTGCTTTTCAGGAAACCGTGCCGGCTTGGATGACGAGCAGGGCGTCAAGAACTGCGCCATTGGTTTGAAAAAACTGATGTCCCTGGCCGAAAAACACAAAGTTAACGTGGTCATGGAATTGCTGAATTCCAAAGTGAACCACAAGGACTATCAATGCGATCACTCAGCATGGGGCGTTGAGCTTTGCAAAGCTGTGGGATCGGAACGTTTCAAGCTGCTGTATGACATCTACCATATGCAGATCATGGAAGGTGATGTCATTGCCACCATCAAGCAGTTCAATCCGTATTTTGCCCACTACCACACAGGTGGCGTTCCGGGACGCAACGAGATCGACAAC
>JANYDC010000122.1 GCA_025359965.1 Pedosphaera sp. | reverse complement strand
CAGACGCTCGGTCAGGGAGAAGAAGGAAAGCTCAGCGGGGCGGATGATTTCAGGCATGCATTCTTTGACGAAATCCACAACCCATCTACTCAAAATCCACACCGGATTTTTAACATTATTTCAGTTTCTGGAAGTGCCCTTGAGCTAATGCAGTTGGAACTGTGCGGCGTTAATCTATTTTGACAACCCTGTAATAGACAGTGCTTTGGGTTTGTTGGTCTAACTGTGGGTTCATCGAAAAGGTGGAAGTGGTGGCGGTGGCGGTGATGGGAAGGGAGGAGTCTGGCCAGACTGGGTTTGAAAGGTCTGAGGTGAAAATCACGCGTTTGCGCGTGAAAAATTGGAGGAAAACAATTTACGGCGAGTTGATTTTTTTTAATGATGGGGGGCAATTACATGCGCCTGCTTCGATTGTTTGTTGGTGTGTTTTGCCTGATGGCTCGACTTCAGGCTCAGGTTGATCCCTCGGTTCCCCAGTTTGGCCGACCTTTTCCTCTTTCTGATTTGGACCCGCGGGGGACTATCCATATTCCCATCGGTGCCGCGAATACGGTGGATGCGCTGAAAACTTTTGTGGAGGGAGAGGGAAATTTTTCTCCGGGGTTTGGGAGTTATGGAATTTATTTTTGGGTGTGGGACGGGGCCAGTCAGGGTTTGATCGCGCCGACGATGCATGGGATGACGGCATCCAGAAGCCTGCCGCGTGACGGTACGCTGGCTCCGGCGTCGACGTGGGATGCCAACGGGATCTCGGTGCGAAGCGAGGTATGTCAAGTGGCACTGGATACGGGGGGGGGAGTGACGCACGTAGCCGGGGTACGGGTAAGTCTTAAGAATGCCACGGGTGAGAGGAGAAAGTTTGCGTTTTATGCGGCATTGAGATCGGTGGGGGCGGCAGGGTGGCCGGTGTGGCAGATGGCGGCGGAGGGAGGCAACGCATTGTTGGTGGAGGGACGCACAGCACTGGTTGGTCATACCGCTCCCAGCCGGTTCGGGGTGCTGCCGGATGATTCGATCGTTGAGGTAGCCAAGGAAGGACGCACTCCGCACTTTCCAACGGCGGTTTCGAAGGAGGGACATGCCTCAGGCGCGCTGGTTTATGATCTAACGCTTGGGCCGGGAGAATCGGTGAAGCTTGGGTTTGTTTGTCCAGTGCTTGCGGGCAGGCGGGTGGTTGGGCATGAGTGGGATGGGGTAAGCGAATGGGCGCAATACGACTTGGCGCCTCTTTCACCGAGCGACGGGGTCGACCCACAGAAGGATTTTGGCCTGCAGTATTATCAATCACTGAACCCGGAGGACTTATTCGCTCGGTCATCACGGTATTTTAGGGAATTGCTTGGTAAACCTTCGTTGAACCTGCCGGACGCGCGTTGGAACCAGGCGTTCAAGGTGCTGACGGCGCATGTGTCGATGAACATGAATGAAGGCGCGCCGGATGTGGCGGCAGTCAACTATAATGTTTATAACCGAGATGGGGTTTATATCGCTAATATTCTGCAAAAGAGCGGGCAATTTCGTTTGGCGGAGAAGGCCATTGATTACTTTCTGAAGCATCCATTTAACGGACGGGCCGAACCGGAGGCGGACAATCCCGGCCAGATTTTGTGGATTGTCGGGCAGCATTGGCGTTTTACGCATGACGAGTTGTGGTTGCGGCGAGTGTACCCCTCGATAGAAAAGCTGGCCTGGATGATCGCCTATTACAGGGCCAGTCCCCCGCCGCATTTTGTGTCGATGAACAGCTTGGAATTTGGTTCGGATCTGGAGATCAAGGAAAGGAAGATTTTGAAACCCGGTTCGTGCGATGGTTATCACCCTGAGTATACGGAGGCCTGGGACGTGGCCGGCTTGCGAGAGGCGACCGCGTTGGCGCTGGTGATGGGGCGTGGTGCGGATGCGGGGGGGTGGAGCCGTCTGGCGGAAAGTTTTTTCAGCAAGTACGACCAGAAGTTTGGGGCGGACCTGGCCAGGGGGTATGGGAGTTATGCGGTGCTGTGGCCTTGCCGCTTGTACCCTTTGGGGCAGGGATCGGCTCAGGATCAGTTTATGAGGCTGGGAGCGCAGCAGCCGACAGGATGGCGGTATTTTCCGCTGGCCCGGGCGCATCAAAGTTTGTTGGCGGGCAATCGGGAGGCTGGGTTTTCGACGATCAACCAGCACTTGGACCACGAGCAAATGCGCGGCTGGTTTGCTTTTGACGAGGGAGGGGAATCGGGCACGGGGGGATGGAACAAAGTTCTCACCACATGGAAACAGGGCAGGGACAGTGTGGCGATGCCGCACGGGTGGTCCATCGCCGAGGTGCAGTTGTTGCTGCGCGATTCGCTGCTTTTTGAAACTGAGGATTCACTGGTTCTGGGCGCGGGGATGCCGGCGGAGTGGTTTCGCGCCGGAATGGCCTGGGGCTGGACGAATGTGCCGACGCATTTTGGAAGCCTTTCGGTGCAGTTTGATGGCCGCGGAGCCAAGCCGAAGCTGGTGTTGGCTGGAGGGGTGAGGCCTGAGGATGGAGTTATTTTGAAATGGCCGAAGGAAGTTCACGCCACGCTCTCCGTGGGCGGCAAACCACTGGTGCCCTTGCCAAATGGAGATTATGTTCTACCTGCAAAGACGAGAGTGGTCATGATTGGTTACGAGGAAATTGCGGCACGGCCTCGACCAAAGATCACTCCATTGCGAGGATCATGATTCATATTTTCCCAGTCATTGTCAGATTGGTTGCGGTAGTAGTTCTGTTTTGTGGTTTCACTTCACGGGCGGAAGAGGGATGGCCACAGTTTCTAGGTCCCCGGCGCGACGGGACATCGAGAGACGTGCTCAATCTTAAGTGGTCTCAGGAAGGCCCGCCAGTACTGTGGAAGCGCGAGGTGGGGCAAGGTTTCGCCGGGCCGGCAGTGGCGGGCGGACGCGTGATTCTCTACCATCGCGCAGCGGATAAAGATGTTTTGGAGTGCATGGAGTCGACCAATGGCGCCACCGTCTGGAAGTACGAGACGCCTTCAACTTACACGGATGACTTTGGTTTTGATGAGGGGCCGAGGGCGGTTCCGACCGTGGTTGGGGACGAGGTTTATGCGTTGGGTGCCGATGGGCTGCTGAGTTCGGTGCAACTCTCATCAGGCAAGCTGCGATGGGCGGTGAAATTGCGTGAGAAATTTGCGGCGGACAAAGGTTTTTTCGGAATCGCATCCGCCCCCATCATTTCTGGCGAGTTGCTGCTTGTGAATGTGGGCGGCAAATCAGGGAATGGATTGGTGGCTTTCCGGCGGGTGGATGGGTCGGTGGCTTGGCATGTTGGGAATGATGAGGCGGGTTATTCTTCGCCTGTGCTGGCGACGATCAATAGCGAGGACTTGGCGCTGTTCTTCACGCGGGCGGGGCTGACGGTGGTCAGGCCGAAGAGCGGTGAGGTGATCGCCTCGTTTCCGTGGAGGAGCCGGACTCATGGCTCCGTCAACGCGGCAACCCCCTTGGTTTCCGGGGATCAGATATTCCTTTCGTCCAGTTACGAGACGGGGGCGGTGGTTCTGCGTTACACGAAGAGCGGGCTGGAAAAAGTGTGGTCGAGGGACGGCGTGCTCTCCAGTCATTACGCCACCAGCATTTTGCGGGATGGGTTTCTCTATGGCTTCGACGGACGCCAGGAGCAGCGTCCCACTTTGACTTGCGTTAAGTTCGCAACCGGAGAATCCGTTTGGAGACAGGAATCGATTGGAGCTGGATCAATCATTGGTGCCGCCAACGCGCTGGTGGTCATGATGGAAACGGGCGAACTGTTGCTGGTGGAGCCGACCTCAGGAGGGTTCAAGAAATTGGCGCAGGCGCAGGTTTTGCCCAATGGGGTCAGAGCGTATCCTGCACTGGCGGACGGATCCCTATACGCACGCTCCAAGAATCAACTCTATTGCGTTGATCTTCGATCGGCGAACCGGTGACCGTTTTTATTCCTTCCCGATAAAATCGACTTTTGCACTGAGTTCGGGGGTTAGAAAGGAGTCGGGGTTAACGATCTGGACTTTGATTTGTAGCGTGCCTTTTTGACGGCTGGCCTCGGGTGCTTTTTCCGCGACGTAACCTTCGTACACCTTGTCCGGGTACGCCTCGGGCGAGACCTTGCATTTTTGCTGGAGATAAACTTTGGCCACATCCGCCTCGCTGACATCGATCTCTACCTGAAGGTCTTTGGGATCGGCCAGGGCGATGAGGGCGGTACTGGGTCCGCGTGTTCCGCCGAAACTCTGCGGAGTGACAAGTTCATTGGGGTCCACCAACTTTTCGAGAATGACCCCGTTGATCGGTGAACGGATGATGGTCCAATCGAGGTACGTTTTGATTAGATCAAGCTGGCCTTCAACTTCCTGGACTGAGGCTTCGGCGCTGGTCACGTTTAGCCGCCAATCATCAGCGAGTTGTTGCGTTTCAACTTTTTCGATCAAGAGTTTGGCCACGCGTTCGGAATTGAGCTGGGCCTTATGAAGATTGGCTTGGGCCGCAGCCAGACGGCCTTCTGTTTCATGTCTGCGCGCCTTGTACTCCGCATCGTCGAGCAGCACCACCACCTGGCCGTTCGTGACTGAATCCCCCTTTTTAACGCCGATCCATTTTACCACACCCATAAAACGAGGGCTGAGCTCGATGCGCTCGCGGTTCACGATATACCCGCTTACAGTCAGGATGGATCCGTTGGCTCGGGCTGGAGTGGCTGCCTGTGTGGAAGCAGGGGGGGCTGGCGATGTTTTTTGGGGGACTCGCCGATTGTGCCTGGTGCGCTTGAGGTTATGGAATCCTTCTTCGTGGAAGTGTTTACAACTCTCCGTAAATCGCTTTCGCGAGGCCAGGCAAAATAGAGAATCACTCCCGTGATCAGTGCGACAACCACGAAAATGAGCAGGGCGGGTTTTTGCTCGCGCTCCTTGCTGCCAGGCTCAATTTTGAGGGATTCCAGTTCCTGTCGTTTCATAGGGATTTTAGAGAGGTGATAACAGGCAGCCGTGCGGCGCGTATGGCAGGCAGGAGGCTGCCAACCACGCCGACAATCACCGAAAAAAGCAGGCCGCGGATCATGAGGGCAGGCGTGATCTGAAACTCAAATACCACTTCGCTGAAACTTTGGAAATTGAAGGTGCCTGTTGAGTAATGGTTCATGGGGAGCGACAAGAGAACTCCCAGAACACCGCCCATCAGTGAAAGAACTGACCCTTCCAAAATAAACCCAAACAGGATGCTGCGGCGCCGGAAACCCAGCACGCGGAGAGTGCCCACTTCACGCGTCCGCGCTCCCACGCTTGCGTACATGGTGTTCATGGCGGCGAGGGTGCATCCCAAAATTGTGAAAGCTGTAATTTCCTGGGTTTTTTGGCTTGAAGGGTGACTAGTGTCTAGGCATGTTTCCTGGCATGAACCTCTTCGCTCATAAACGTCAGCAGATACT
>JANYDC010000047.1 GCA_025359965.1 Pedosphaera sp. | reverse complement strand
GCCAGAACCGCCTGTCCGATTCGATTCCCATTTTCATCCATGGTTAGCAGATTGTCCGTGCCCATTCCTGTTACATAGAGCCGCGTGCCCGACGCATTCCAAAGTGCGCCGCGTGGATCCCCCACTGATTGTCTTCTCTGCGCCAGAGGGATTGAGTTTGTCTTGTAGGTGAGATGTGGATTGAGGTCGAGTACCTGCTGTTTGTCCTCTTGCACATCCACCAACCCCAAGAGTACTCGGTTGAAAATCCCCTTCAAGTTCGGCTCGAAACGCACCTCGTTCGACCCATCGGTTCCCACCACAGCCAGTCGGCCCGAAATCGGGTTTACTGCCAGCCCCATGACAATATTCATGAGTCCTGCCACATATGAAATTGAGCCTAATGAAACATCCAGTACTGCCACGTCGTGATCGGGCATGTCCCAGCCTTGAACCCGTCCTGACAAAACCGCGTTGGTTCCGCTCACGAATTCCGTCCAATCACCATGGTTGTCGTCCATCCATCGTCCGGCCGCGTTGCGCTTCACGATGTGACTCACCCGTGGAGGCAGATTTGTAGGGGCGATCTTTGGGTTGATTGGGGGAATGATTTGATCACCCTGGTTGGGTGGGGGGTTGAGTCCCTGATGTGGTCCAAAAGCCATCTCTACGGGGCCGGGTGGAGGCAGTCGATCAGTCAGACTCAGGCCAGGTGCAAGAATAGTGCTTGCATTGCCCGATTCCAAGATGCCGACGTACACACGCTGTCCATCCGGGCTCGCCGCCATGCTTTTGGGCCGGTCACCCTCAATTTTTACCCGGCTGACTTCAGTTCGCGTGGTGGTATTAAAGATCTGCACGGTGTTGGCTCCCGCACAAGACACAAATGCCTGTTGGGGAATGCCGGCGAAGACCACATCCGCAGGAGCGTCCAATGTCCGGATCACTCCAAGGACTTCCTGACGTGCAACGTCAATCACAGTGACAGTGTCCGAAATGGTGTTTACCACCCATGCCTCCCTCGCTGTGCGGAAGCGGACTGAGACTGGGTCAATGCCAGTGAAGATGCTGCCGATTGCGAGGGGCGCGCTTCCTTGAACATCAAACAAGTCCAGTCGGGCATCGGGAAGGTTGCACAGAGCCAACACTTTGTGATCAGGGCTTATGTCCAAAGGATGCACCGGAGCCGTCTCAAAGTTCACAAATGCCCGGTTCGTGTCTGCCCTGCCGACGGATAGACTAACCCCAAGTATTATTACCCAAACAACCTGGCGCCTGAAGTAGGAGTTCATGAATAAAGCTTCCTAGCAAACGATATGCCATAACTGAACGATAGTCATTTATGGCTGTCCAACTGAGTTTTTGAACAGAGCACAAAAGGGTGAACGCGTGAGGATGATCGCATTTGCGTGAAAACCACGCTCTTTACTTTTTGGAAAGAGGCGCTGCCATTTAAATTGGGTTGCAGCCTTCAGCGGATGCCAGTATAAAGTTGTACAAAATCCACTCGCATGCTTTCGATCAAAAAACCATCTCTAACAAATCTTATCGCCCGTTCAAGCTTGCGCCTTGGATGGTGTCTTTGCCTTGGATTTTTACTTGTTAAGACTTCCGCTCAGTCGCCATCCGAATTTTTGAGTGTCCAGTATCCAACTAATCATGAGGCGGTTTTGAAATTTAAGGCGACGAAAGGGAAGCCCTACCGAATCGACACGTCCGCCAATTTGAGTGATTGGTCTTCCCTGTCAACACTCGTCGCTGCCACCACCAACCAATATATCGACACAGCGACTCCGTATCTCGCCGCCCGCGCTTATCGAGTAGTTGAACTTGAAGGCACCAATAACATTACGGGTGATCAGTTGGCTACGGCTGAGGGAGATATTGTTTTTCATCCCATCAACCATGCGACTTTCATCATGGGGTGGAATGGTAAGGTCATCTACAATGATCCTGTTGGCGGCGCGGCGCGTTTTACCGGATTGCCTCGGCCTGACATCATCCTGATCTCACACGATCACTCTGATCATTTTGATGCTCTCACCTTGGCGGCGGTCAAGGGCACCAACACCGTCATTCTTGCTCCAAGAATCGTTTACAACAGTCTCTCGGCTGCCTTGAAGGCGATTACCACGGTATTGACCAACAATAGTTCCACCAACCTGATGGGGATGTCCATCGCTGCTATACCCGCGTACAATCTTACGCAGTCCTACCATCCCAAAGGTGTGGGAAATGGTTACGTGGTCACTATCGCTGGAAAACGCATCTACATCGCAGGTGACACGGAAGATATTAGCGAAATGCGAACACTGGCGGATATCGATGTGGCTTTCGTCTGCGTCAATCTCCCCTTCACAATGAGCGTTCCGAAAGCCGTCAGCGCCATCCGCGCCTTTCGTCCCAAGGTGGTTTATCCTTACCACTACACAGGTACTTCAACGACTGACATGACCCTTCTCAAGAAACAGATTGGCACCGATCTGGGGATTGAAGTGAGACAGCGCGCTTGGTATTGAAGTCGACTTTCAGAAAAAGAGATTTGAAAATGGTACGTATAGGTACTATTGTCTCGGCAAGTGTTTGGTGCCATATCTCAAATAATGGGTTTTGCAGTCCGTGTCGGCCTGATTCTATTGGGCCTTCTCACTACCGGCTTTGTCACCGCAGCAGCTGACTGGCCCATGTTTCGAGGATCGCCGGGGCTTACTGGGGTCGCCAGTGATTCGCTTCCTGATAAGCCCTCACTCAAGTGGACGGCCAAACTGGGTTCCCCCCTTAAAAGCTCCTCTGCAGTCGCCGCAGATCGCGTCTTTGTGGGGGCCGACAATGGATATCTCTACGCTCTAAACTTTCAAAATGGTTCCAACCTCTGGTCATTTAAGACTGACGGGCCAATCGAATCTTCTCCTCTGGTTCTGGACGGTGTGGTCTATTTCGGCTCCTCCGACAATTTTGTTTACGCACTGGATGCCGAAAAGGGAACGCTCAAGTGGAAATACGAAACCGGCGACAAGGTTCTGGGGGGACCTAACCACACCCAAAGTCCCGATGGAAAGCAGCAGTGGATTGTGGTGGGCAGTTACGATTTCAAACTTCATTGCATTGATGCCCTTTCTGGTAAGGCCGTCTGGACCTATGAGACGGGCAACTACATCAATGGCACCCCGGCCATATCCGGCGAGTATACGGTTTTTGGAGGTTGCGACGCCCTGCTGCACGTTATCTCCGTCAAGGATGGCAAAAAAGTGAAAGAGATGGAGGCCGGGGCGTACATCGCCGGTTCGGGAGCCTTTGCGGATGGTCACTTTTACATCGGCCACTATGAGAATGAATTTCTTTGCTTCGATATCAACAAGGCAGCCGTGGCTTGGAAATACCGGGACCGCGCTTTTCCCTATTTTTCCTCGCCTGCCCTCGCTGGTGGAAATGTCATTTTTGGAGGTCGCGACAAGCGCTTGCATTGTTTGAAACAATCCACCGGTGAAGTCGTTTGGGTGTTTGGAACACGAGCGAAAGTGGACAGCTCGCCCGTTGTGGCCGGAGACAAGGTGGTTGTGGGGTCAGAGGATGGCCGCCTTTACATGCTAAACTTGGCGGACGGAAAAGAACTTTGGAGTTACGAAATAGGGCAGGGGATTGCCGCATCGCCAGCCGTCTCCAATGGAAAAATTGTGATAGGTTCGAACGATGGCAGCGTCTACTGCTTCGCAGCTTCAGCCAAACCGTAATTGCCCATGAGTACACAAATTACCGCCCTGCCGCCGATTCCGTCGGGGCCTCCCATCGAAAAACAGACGACGGTCGGCAACTACTTCGTCTCCAATTATCCGCCTTTCTCATTTTGGAAGACTGAAAGCGTTTCTGAGTTTACCGCTGCGCTGGATCATCCTCCGCGCCCGGGTCACCCTCTGGGAGTTTACCTCCATATCCCTTTTTGCCGTAAGCGCTGTCATTTTTGTTATTTTCGTGTCTACACCGACAAGGATTCCGCAGCCATCCGCAGCTATATCGAAACAGCCTTGAGCGAGATGCGCATTTACGCCAGCAAAGCCTTCGTGGGGGGACGCAAGCCTAGCTTTATCTATTTTGGAGGGGGCACGCCCTCCTATCTCTCCGTAGATCAGCTCCGACGATTGACCGACGGCATGAAGGCTTTGCTTCCCTGGGATGAGGCTGAGGAAGTGACTTTTGAATGTGAACCGGGGACTTTGACTGACCACAAATTGAAGGCTCTGCGCGACATAGGAGTCACCCGCCTGAGTCTGGGCGTGGAGAATTTCAACGATCACATTCTTGAGATCAATGGCCGCGCGCACCTCAGCAAAGAAATTGCCCGAGCCTACGCCTACGCCCGAGAGGTGGGCTTTCCTCAGATCAATATTGATCTGATTGCGGGGATGGTTGAGGAAACCGAAGAAAACTGGCGGGAGAACATCCGTAAAACCATCGAGATGGCTCCTGACAGCATTACCATTTACCAAATGGAAATCCCTTACAACACCACGATCTACCGACAGATGAAGGCTGAGGGAAAGCTGGTCGCTCCGGTCGCAGATTGGGAAACGAAGCGACGTTGGGTGACGGACGCCTTCAGCGAGTTCGAAAAGGCGGGTTATACCATCACCACCGCTTACACCGCCGTGCGCGACCAACAGAAAGCGCGATTTATTTATCGAGATTATTTGTGGGCAGGAGCTGATTTGCTTTCCCTCGGAGTGGCCTCTTTCGGGCACATTAATGGGGTCCATTATCAGAACCAACACGACTTCGATCCTTATCTGGCGCAGGTGAAGAGCGGCCAGTTGCCTGTTCACCGTGCGTTGACGCCCACAAAAGACGAGCAATTAATTCGCGAGTTCGTGCTGAAACTAAAGCTCGGACGCAGCAGTTTTTCTTTCTTCGACACCAAATACGGAGTCGATAGCCGTCAACGATTTGCCCAGCCCATCCAGACACTGATTGATTGGGGGTTCCTCACGATACAAGGCGATGAAATGGTGCTGAGCCGGGATGGCTTGCTGCAAGTGGATCGGTTACTGCACGAATTTTTTCTCCCCGAACACAAAAACGCCCGATATGCCTGAGGTAACAAACGGCACCGAATCAGCTCAAACTATGGTGCAGCCAAGCGCCTATCCACTGGACGATTTCTACGCCCAGGCAGGCCGTCCTTTACCTCGGATCGATGTGATAAACGGTGACGATGTTCCTGAGCCAGCGCGAACATTGCTGGTGCACGACTCCGATATGACCCCAACACTCGAAAAATTCCATGCTGAAGGGGTGCGGATTGAAGTCCTGTCACGTAAAGAACGGGGTGATATGTACTTTCGGGAGGTGGTGCTTGAAACGGTGAGTGGTTCCAAGCCGGTTGAGTTCGGTGCCATCAAAATCAACCTCGCACTATTTCCGGCCGCAGCTCAAAAGGATATCTTGGCCGAACTCCTTCCTCTTGGGCGTATCCTTGCCAAATGGTCTTTGAAGCACTCCAGCCATCCTAAAGCCTACCTGAAAGTCGAGTCCGATGATTTTATTCGCGGCGCTTTGAAATTGAGCAAAGCGGCACTACTTTACGGGCGTAGAAACACGCTTTCTGACCCTCAAGGGCGTCCACTGGCCGAAATTGTTGAGATTTTGCCGCCCCATGAAAATTGAGGAGAGAACGATATGATTCCTATCGAGCAATTCGACGTCGTGATTATTGGAGCGGGTCCAGCCGGTTCAAGCGCCGCCACTTTCCTCGCTCAACACGGGCACCGTGTGGCCTTGATCGAGAAGGAAAAATTTCCCCGATATCATGTGGGCGAATCAATGTTGCCTTTCACCTTCGAGCCATTGAAACGGCTGGGCTTGATTGACATCATGCACCAGAGCGCGTTCATCAAGAAATACAGCGTTCAATTTGTTTCCCCCTCCGGCAAAGCCTCACAGCCCTTCTATTTTTTCGATCGATACCCTGGTGAGATCGCGCAGACATGGCAGGTCTTAAGATCGGAGTTCGATCTTATTTTGCTGAACAATGCCCGCACCAAAGGGGTAGAGGTTTTTGAGCAGACGGCTGTGAGGGAGATCATTCGTGATGACGGCCGCGTGGTTGGCGTCAGAGCGGCAAAGCCTAACGGCGTTCTACAAGAATTTCGTGCCCCGTTGACGATGGATTGCACCGGCCGCGATGCCTTCTCCGCAATCCGCAACGGCTGGCGTAAGGGCGATCCTTACCTGAATAAGGTCGCCGTTTGGACTTACTACAAGGGGGCACAACGTGATGCAGGCATTGAGGCTGGCGGCACTACCGTCGCTTTAATTGAGAACAAGGGTTGGTTTTGGTACATTCCCTTGCATGATGATATCATCAGCGTGGGGGTGGTGGCCGAGGGCAAATATCTTTCGCGTGACGGCGTGAAAGCTCCGAAGGCTATTTTTGACAGGGAAATCGAACAGAACCAATGGATCAAGTCCCATCTTGCGCAAGGAGTCAGCCAAGGCCAGTACTACATAACTGGCGAGTACTCATACCATTCCCAGCATTGCGCTGAGGAGGGGTTGGTTCTGGTCGGCGACGCATTCTGTTTCCTTGATCCAGTCTTTTCCTCAGGTCTTTTGCTGGCTTTGAAGAGCGGCATGCTGGCGGCTGATGCCGTCAATGATGCGCTCGTTGCCAAGGATTATGGTTCAGCAAGGTTTGCCGAGTATGGTGCGGCACTCCGGTTTGGCATCGAGAACATGCGCAAACTGATTTACGCGTTTTACAACCCCGCCTTCTCTTTCCGCGAGGTGACCGATCGTTATCCTGATTTGGCCGGTGACATCACGGATTGCCTGTCCGGTGAGGTGAACAAGGATTTCTCAAGGCTGTTTGCCGCTGTCTCTGAATTTGTCGAGCTGCCCGACGCACTCCCTTATGGCACTCCTGCTCCTGTCGTTGCTCGTGAAATTCTTCCAGCCTAAGTCTCAAATCTTGAACTATAACACCCGCAGATTCCCTCGTGGTGGATTTAGCCGATGAACATTGTTCAAATAACTCCTGGTGCCGGGGGCATGTATTGCGGCAATTGCTTCCGGGATAATTCCCTGGTGGGCGAGCTTCGGCGTCTCGGTCACAACGTAACCATGATTCCGCTTTACCTGCCCATGACGGTGGATCAGACCGACCACTCCATTGGCATGCCGATTTTCTTTGGCGGCATCAGTGTTTATCTTGAACAGGAATATCCCTGGTTCGCAAAGGCTCCCATCTGGCTGAGACGCATTTTGGCTTCTCCCTGGGTGCTCAAACTGGTGGCAGGTCGAGCCGCCAGCACCCGCGCCTCCGAGTTGGGTGCCATGACGCTCTCGATGCTGGATGGCGAGCACGGAAAGCAATCCAAGGAACTCGATGAACTGGTGGACTGGCTGGTCGCACATGAGCCTCCCGATGTCATCTTTCTTTCCAATGCATTGCTGATTGGGTTTGCCCGAAAACTTCGCCATCGTCTCAAGGCTAAAATCGTTTGCATGTTACAGGGGGAGGATCATTTTCTTGATGCGCTTCCTGATCCCTACAGTTCCAAGACATGGCGCGGTATTTCTGAGCGTGCGAAGGACGTGGATCTATTCGTCGCCCCCAGTCAATACTTCGGGGATCTCATGGCGCGCCGCTTAAGTCTGCCTGCTGGTAAGGTCAAGGTTGTCCACAACGGCATCGATCCCTCCGAATTGGAGATTGCGCCATCATCCCAACGCGAGCCAATGATTGGTTATTTCGCCCGCATGTGCCCTGAGAAGGGCCTGCATATCTTGGTCGATGCGTTCATCTTGCTTTGCCGGCGCGGCGCCGTTCCGGGCGTCAAACTCAAGATCGGCGGCGGTCTGGGCCCATCGGATCGCGAATATGTGCAAACCTTGAAATCGCGTCTGACCAAAGCCGGAGTGATCGATTCCGTGGAGTTTCACCCCAACCTCGACCGCAAGGCCAAGCATAAATTCTTCTCTAATCTCTCCGTCTTCTCCGTGCCTGCCACTTACAGCGAGGCTTTTGGACTTTATGTGATCGAGGCCTGGGCTGCAGGAGTTCCCACTGTGTTGCCCGATCATTCAGCGTTCCCGGAATTGACCGCCGTCTCGGGCGGTGGGTTAATTTGCCGCCCCGAGGATCCCGCCTCGCTGGCCGACGCGCTGGAATCCGTTCTCAGTTCGCCTCAATGCCAGCGTACCCTGGCAGATGCGGCCCGCCGGGCCAGTCTGGATGTGTTTCACCAGCAAACCATGGCTGCAAAAATGCTCCAGGCTGTTTCGCAAAAGTCAGCGGTCGCCGCTTGAGAACCAGCTCCCGACGTGGTTCAATCCATCCATGGCTTTTGATTTCAAAGTCCGTCGACGGGTGGAATTCTCCGATACGGACATGGCCGGGATAGTCCACTATGCGAATTTTTTTCGCTACATGGAAACCGCCGAGCACGCCTTCTACCGCTCCCTGGGCCACTCGGTGATCATGCCTGACCGCACCCCGCCCGTGGGCTTTCCGCGTGTTCATGCCGAGTGCGACTATAAAAAGCCTCTGAAGTTTGAGGACGAGATCGAGATCCATCTGCTCGTTCGTGAAAAACGCCCCAAGGTTTTGTCCTACCAGTTTGTCTTTCGCAAAATAACTGGTGCAGAAATGGTTGAAGTGGCTCGAGGTGTGCTGACCGTGGTTTGTGTCATGCACGGTGAAGGCACCACGATGGTATCGACATTGATCCCTGGAGAACTGGCCGACCAAATTGAGATTGCTCCCGAAGCAGAACTGCTTAAGTAGCAAAAACCGGTGAATCTTTAAGCTCCCAATGAGGCAAGGTGCTTCTGTCCGGTCAGCATGAAATCGACGTAAAATTCCAGCCGCGTTTTCATCTGCCCGCGCGGCACGATCGCATCGATCAACCCCCGGTCCAGTAAAAATTCTGAAGTCTGAAACCCTGGTGGTAATTCTGATTGCGTCGTGTCCTTAATGACGCGCGGACCAGCAAAACCAATCATCGCGCCGGGCTCGGCTAAAATAAGATCGCCCACACTCGCATAACTCGCCATGACACCCGCGTAGGTGGGGTCCGTCAGAATACTGATGTAAGGAAGGCGGTTGCGTGCATGATAAGCCAGCGCCCCACAGGTCTTGGCCATCTGCATGAGGCTGAACATTCCCTCATACATCCGTGCTCCGCCGCTCGTGGAAATAATGATCACCGGCAATCCTTTATCGGTGCCAGCCTCGATCAGACGCGTAAGCTTTTCTCCCACCACCGAACCCATCGATCCCCCGAGAAACGTAAAATCCATGATTCCCAACGCGACCCGATGGCTGCCGATGCTGCCGATGCCTGTGATTACAGCGTCTTTGGAGCCGGTTGACTTGCGATATTTGGACAGCTTATCCGGATAGGAAGGAAACTTGAGCACGTCAACCGCAGTCATGTCGACGTCCATTTCCTCGAAAGTACAGGTCTCCACCAATGAGTTGATCCGCTCGCGTGCGCCAATGGGAAAGTGGTGCTGGCACTTCATGCACACCTTTAGATTATCATCCAACTCCTTGTCGTACAACATGCTGGAGCATTTTGGACAATTCGTCCAAATACCCTCAGGAATATCCTTTTTGCGTGATTTAGAAACCCCCAGTTTGGGTTTTTTGGCGAAGCTGGTGTTCGAGGACAGCGGAGGTGGCGTCACGGCAGGCTCGATGGTTTCCAAGCCGAGTGATTTCTTCGTGAACGTTGTCGTTCCTATATCGCTTTTCTGTTTGGTCACAACGCCCTTCACTCTAACCGTTTGTCTGAGTCCGGGCAACAGTGCAAACAGCAATCTCGGCAGCCCCTGCTTTCCTCAGTTCCCGGGCACAAAATGACGCAGTGGCTCCGCTGGTGAGCACATCATCGATAAGAATGACCCTCCGCCCACGGATTAGCTCAGGCCTGCGAACGATGAAAGCATGCTTCAGATTCTCAAATCTCTCAGCCCGGCTTAACCGCGTTTGTGTGGGTGAATCGACAACACGCGCGAGTGCTTCTGTTTCAACATGCAGATTGCAGGAACTCGCGAGCCCACGAGCCAACTCTTCCGCCTGATTGAACTGCCGGAGCCTTCGGCGCTTGGCGTGAAGCGGGACGGGTACCATCATGTCCCAAGAGTCGCTTGCCTGCGGTAATCGCTCGAAAGCCTCCCTGAGATGCCCTACCAGAAACGGCTCGACCCACAAAGCCCGGTTGTATTTGTACCGATGAATGGCCTCCCTCACTGTTCCATCCAACCGCACCCCCGCGCGTGCCGTCGAAAAATGCGGCGGCTCCGCACGGCACTCCCCGCAAACATACACCCCCTCAATCTCTCCCCAACTGGGCTGGCCGCAGCATGCGCAAAAAGGTGAAACAATCGGCTTTGACTCCGCTTGGCAGGCCGTTCCTACATAACCCGAAGCTGCCAAGCCCGGCTCAGCGCGGCAAAACTGACACCACTCAGGATAAGCAAAATGAAGGAGCTTTTCCTTCCAGGACCTCCAAAACGTGAGCATGTACATATGCATGCACAGCCATAATAAGGAAACACAACCTCAGGGAAAGCCTTCAAACAAATGACTCGCTTCCAATTGCGTCCTCTCATTTCCAAGCTGTGGCAATCCTTTCCCATCCGTGGTTGAAAAACCCCCAATTTCTTCCTGCATCGAAGAGTTCATGCGACATGCGGAACACGAGCGCCAAACTATTCACTAAATTGAGAGCCATCCGAGAAAGGGGCCGAGCTGATACTCGATCCGAAGGCGTGGCCTTGGAGCAGCGCACGATTTCGTGACCAGTTAGGCGTGTTGCAACTGCAACGGAGCGAACTGAACTCGGCCCATTTTCCACGGCTTGTGAACCATTGCGCGAGTTGCTTTAATTGAGTGTCGAAGAAATCTCGCCAGTAAAATCCTGAAACTATCCAAGGTTACCTGCTCGTCAAACCGCACAACATTTTTGGATACCAACCTATGAACAATAAAAAGGAGTTGTCCCCAAAACAGCGGCAGGAACTGGTCGGCGCATTGAAAGCCCGTTTTGAGAAAAACATGAGATGCCACAAAGGTGTCGAATGGACCAAAGTCCAAGCAAAGCTGGACGCCAGCCCTGAAAAGCTGTGGTCGCTCCATGAAATGGAAAAAACCGGCGGAGAACCGGATGTGGTGGGTTATGATAAAAAGACCGGCGAGTTCATCTTTTTCGATTGCTCAACGGAAACTCCGAATGGCCGCACCAGTGTTTGCTACGATCGTGAAGGGCTGGAGTCGCGCAAAGAACATAGACCCAAAAACACCGCCATGGATTTGGCAGAAGCCATGGGCATTGAGCTTTTAACCGAAGAGGAATACCAAGAGCTGCAAAAGCTTGGGGATTTCGATACCAAGACGTCGAGCTGGGTGAAAACACCGTCTGACATCAGGAAACTCGGCGGCGCGCTCTACTGTGATCGCCGCTATGGCCGCGTCTTCGTGGGACACAACGGAGCCCAGTCTTACTACAGCGCCAGAGCCTTCCGTGGCTCGCTAAGAGTCTAAAGTCTCCAGACCTGCGTCTCCGCTTAAAAGCGAGAATCGCCGAATGCCCCGGCACTGGCCCGCGTCCAAAATGTAGCCGGAATTTGTTTTGCATTGATAAATTGCGGTTTAGCGTCACATTTTGTTCATATGAAGCGTCTGTTTGTCGCGATGGTTGCGGTTTTGGTGTTTCTTTCACCAGCTCGGGCTTTTGATTTTACCGCTCCTCAGTCGGGACGCATCTCCTTTGCGGTGGCCAAATTGCTCGAGCAATACCATTACCGCCAAGCGAAACTCGACGACCCCATGTCGGAGAAGTTTCTCCTCATGTACCTGAACGCGTTGGATTACAACCATTTGATCTTTCTTCAATCTGATGTGGATGAGTTTACCTCGATTTATGGCAAGAAGCTGGATGATTCGTTGTTGGCTGGGACTGCCGAACCTGCGTTTGCCATGTTCGACCGATATCTTCAGCGTCTGGCGGAATGCCGCAAGATCGTGGACAAGGTTTTGCTTAAGCCCTTCGATTTTACGGTGGATGAAAGTTTCGTGCCCGCCCGCAACAAAGTTCCTTGGCCAAAGGACACCCCTGAGGCCGAAACTCTATGGCAGTTGCGCATCAAGTACGAGCTGCTGCAAGGGCGTTTGAACAAAGAGAAGCCGGAGGAAACGATCAAGTTGATCGGCCGACGTTACGCCCGTTTGGAGAAAACCATGCGCGAGTTTGATGCCGAGGAGATATTGCAGAGTTATTTGTCCTCGCTCTCGCATTCGTATGATCCGCATTCGGAATATTTGAGCCCGACTGAGGCCGCCAATTTCCGCATCCAAACTATTAGCCTTTCCTTGAGCGGCATTGGCGCTCAACTCGAATGGGATGATGGCAACACCAAAATTCGGAGTCTTGTTCCCGGAGGTCCGGCCGCCCTCTCAAAATTGCTCAAGCCTAACGACAAAATTGTGGCTGTGGCCCAGGATGAGGATGAAATGGTCGACGTGGTCGAAATGCGCCTGAACAAGGTGGTTGGAATGATCCGGGGCAAGCGTGGCACGAAGGTGAGGTTATTGATTATCCCGGCCAGCGCGCCTGACACGAAGAAGGAGATATTCCTTGTGCGCGACGAAATCAAACTGAAGGAACAATTTGCCAAGGCCAGAATGATCGAGCATCCCGGCCCGGACGGAAAGCTCCACCGGCTTGGAGTGATCGCCCTGCCACAATTTTACGACAATTGCTCCAAGCATGTGGAGAAGCTTATGGCCCGTTTGAAAGAGGATAAGATGGAGGGGCTCATTCTTGATCTTCGCAATAATGGGGGCGGGCTTTTAGACGAGGCCGTGAAATTAACCGGACTTTTCATCAACAAGGGCCCGGTTGTCCAAGTCAAAGACCATCGTTCAATCAAGGTTTTGGATGATCGCATTGATGCCATGTCTTATGACGGCCCGATGGTCGTGATGGTAAACAAATTGAGTGCTTCGGCCTCCGAAATTACCGCTGCTGCCCTGCAGGATTATGGTCGGGCGGTTTTGGTTGGTGATTTGGCCACGCACGGCAAAGGCACTGTCCAAACCGTGCTTGATCTGGATCAGGCCATTCGTACTGAAGATGTGCCGAATCCAGGGCAATTGAAGATGACCGTCTCGAAGTTTTACCGGGTCATTGGCAGCACCACCCAAAAACAGGGCGTCACTCCGGATGTCGTTTTACCATCATTGTATGATTATTTGGATATTGGTGAGGCCAGCCTTGAAAATTGCCTTTCGGCTGACTCAATCAACGCCGTCCCTTTCACCCATTCGGGCAGCGTGACCAACTGCTTCGCTGAACTAAACAAGCGCTCTAAAGTCCGAGTGGAAGGCAGTAAGGATTTTGCCTATCTGAAGGTGGATATCGATGAGATCAAGAAGCGGCAGGATGACAAGAGTGTTTCACTTAGCGAGCCGAAGCGGCTTGCTGAAAAAAAATCGCAGAAGGAACGCACTGACGCACGCAAGAAGGAGAGACTCTCCAGAAAATCAACCCAGGACAAAATCCTCGAGCTGACCTTGGAGATGGTCGACAACAAGCTTCCCATGCTTCCAATTGAGCAGATCAAAAAGGATAAGGACCCTGATCTTGAAGCTGTGCCCGTGCCCAAGCACGATGTGGATGATCCGGAAGCAGATGCGGATGCCGAACCGGATGCGCGCTTTGACCCCCAACTTGATGAAGGTGTTTTTGTTTTGCAGGATTACACTGAGCTACTACACGCGCCTTTGGATCACGAAAAAGTGGCGCTGACCAAATAGTCAGCGCTTTTGTGCGCTTAACGTGTTGAAGTCCGATCTGACCATTTGTTCGATCATTCGCTCAAAAGTCCATTCGGGATGCCAGTTTAGGACCTGATGGGCTTTGGCTGGATTGCCGAGAAGTTGACCAAGTTCGGGCGGGCGCATGAATTTTTCGTCCTGAGTCACAAAATCCTGCCACTTTAAGCCAAGGGTGTTGAAGGCAATTTCTAGAATGTCTCGGACTGAGTGCAGTTTTCCCGTGGCGAAAATATAATCCCCAGGTTCCGATTGTTGGAGGGCCAGCCACATGCCTCTGGTGAAATCCTCTGCATGCCCCCAATCGCGCTGGGCATCGATCGAACCTATCACCAAGTCCTTGGCGAGCCCCAGTTTGATTGCGGCGGCAGCGCGGCTGATTTTTCGAGTTACGAAATTTTCACCGCGCCGGGGTGATTCGTGGTTGTAGAGAATTCCGTTTGAAATGTGGAAGTGATAATTCTCGCGGTAAACCCTCGCCATGTTTGTGGCATATGCCTTGGCGCAACCATAGGGATTGACCGGGTTGAAGGGCGTGGTTTCGTCTTGGGGGGAGGCTATGGGGCGACCAAAAGCCTCGCTTGAGGAGGCGTGAAAAAAACGTGTGCCGACGGGCAGATCCCTCAAAATCGATAGCAGGCGCAGCGTGGTCATGGCCGTGATTTCGCAAGTGATTTCCGCCATGTCAAAGCTCAGTCCCACATGACTCTGAGCCGCCAGATGGTAGATCTCATCCGCGCCCACATCTGCCAGCACTCGGCGGAGGGCCGAAGCCTCTCTGAGTTCTGCGAAGTGAAGGAAGAGCCGGCGATTGAAGATTTCGGGGTCCTTGCACAATCCTTCGATATGAGTGCCTCCGGTGGCATTGATGCGACGGACCAAGCCATGGACCTCGTACCCCTGTTTTAGCAACCACTCCGCCAGATAAGATCCATCCTGCCCGGTGATGCCGGTAATTAACGCTCGTTTGGCCATGATTTATTGGACAAGACACTGGCAACAATTGGCCCTTCCCGCAAGCGTCAGTCAGTGGGGAGGTGTAACAAAAGGTTCTCTGAGCCACTCGAATCTCTTTTGCATTTACTCGTGAAATGCATCCGGACTCCGGGTGGGTTTGCGTTGGAGTTATGGACAGTACATCTTCTGAGATGAGGGGTTTTATTTGGAATCCCTTTCTTGCCAGTCCAAGGCTCGTCGATAAGAATCTTTCCCATCATGGACAACACGGCAAACGACCCTAAGCATTCTGCAGCGCAGCCGACACGGCTGCACGTTTTGTTGGTGGCGCAGCGCCCGGACTACGCAAGCACTGTCCGCAGTTTTCTTCACGACGCTCGAAGGGCCAGTTTTGCTTTGGAGTGGCTGCCCAGCCTTCGGAGCGGCATGGAGCGGTTGGATAGGCCTGGCGTGGATGTTGTCCTGATGGACCTTTATTTGCCCGATGGCGGCGGGTTGGAGGGCTTTGCCGAGTTGCGATCCCACGCGCCACTGATTCCCATCATCGTTCTCAGCGAGCAGGACGACGAATCGCTTGCTTTGGAAACAGTCCATGCCGGTGCCCAGGATTATCTTGTGAAGGGTTTGATCAATGGGCCGTTGCTGACGCGTGCCATTCTTTATTCCATTGAGCGCAAGAAGATCGAGACGGATCTGATGAGGACGCAACAGAAATACCGGAAGATTTTTGAGAACACGGTGGAAGGCATTTTTCAAACCACCGTCGATGGCCACTATCTTGATGCGAACCTGGCTTTGGCACGCATCTACGGTTATGCCTCTGTGGAAGAATTGATGCTAAGTCTGACCGACATCGCGAGGGACCTTTACGTGGAGGCCGGGCGACGGGACGAGTTTATCTCGCTGATGGAGAAGAATGATGTGGTTAGCGGATTTGAATCGAAAATTCGACGAAAAGACGGCGTGGTAATTTGGATATCCGAGAATGTGAGGGCAGTGAGGGATTCGAAAAAGAAAGTGATGTTTTACGAAGGCACGGTTGAAGACATTACAGAACGCAAAAAAGCGGAGCTGAACGTGCGTAATTCGGAGGCACTATACCATTCCCTCGTGGAAACACTGCCTCAGAACATCTTCCGAAAAAATTTGCAGGAGCAGTTCAGTTTTGCCAATTCGCGTTTCTGTGAGACTTTGGGCAAACCGATTGAAGAGATTCTTGGAAAGACGGATTTTGATTTTTTCCCACCTGATCTGGCCCGGCAGTATCAGAAGGACGATCAGGATATTATGCGCAGCGGCCGGTCGTTTGAGACCATTGAGGAACACCAGCCTCCACACGGTGAGAAGATTTATGTCAACGTGGTTAAAACTCCATTATACGATGCTTCAGGCCAGATCATTGGTTTACAGGGCATATTCTGGGATATTACTCGCAGGCGGAGAGCCGAGGAGGCGCTTAAAAAGGCCAATTACGACTTGGCCGTAAGCCAGCGGGAAATCTCGGAGAAAAATGAGGAAATGAGAGAGGATTTGCGGATGGCCCGTGATATCCAACAAGCCATCCTTCCTCAGGTTTATCCTGTGTTTCCGAGATCCGCCTCGCCGGAAGATAGTCTCGTTCAATTTGTGCACCGTTATATTCCTACCGGGGCGGTGGGCGGGGATTTTTTCGATTTTATCGGTCTCTCAGACACGAAAGCCGGGGTTTTCATTTGTGATGTGATGGGGCACGGCGTTCGAGCTGCGTTGGTGACTGCCATTATTCGAGCATTGGTGGAGGAATTAACACGCCTGCCAGTGACGCCCGGCGAGGTTTTGGAGCTTATCAATCGTGATATTCGCTCTATCTTAAAGCAGAGCAGCAGTCCGCTTTATACCACCGCTTTCTACATGGTTTTTGACCTCGAAAGAAAAGAAATTCATTATGCCAACGCTGGTCATCCCAAGCCGTTTCATGTTCAGAGGAGCAGGGGTGAATTAGTTGCTTTGGAAAGTGATCAAAAGAAGAATTCACCTGCATTGGGCCTGTTTCCCCAGCCAAGTTACCCCACCACGGTTCGCCCCTTCGAGGCTGGAGACATGTTTGTTCTGTTTACCGATGGCGTTTACGATGTCGAACACAATGGCGATATGCTTGACTCCGATTGGTTAAGGCAACAGGTGCTTCAACGAACAGATTTATCGCCTGCCACCATGTGCGATGAGGTGCTGGCCGAGATGAGGCGCATACATGGTGAAGGGGAACTCACAGACGATGTTTGCCTTGTGACCGCGCAAATTAGCCCCGCACTTGAAAGCTAACTCGATTTAGAGACTTTAATCGCCGCATACATGGCCAGACATTTTGGGCGCTGCTTCTCGTGGAGGACGATCGGCTGGGTGTACTTTAGGCGGGATGCGAGTAGTGGGTTTTCCCAGGGCAAGTGGATCATTTTTTCATCCAGCGACACAAGCTCTGGGACCCATTGGCCAATGAATTTCCCCTGAGGGTCAAATTTCTGCCCTTGAGTGGTGGGGTTAAAAATTCGAAAATAGGGTGCGGCATCGGTGCCTGTGCCTGAACTCCATTGCCATCCTCCATTGTTGGCCGCCATGTCGCCATCAGTCAGCTTTTGCATGAAGTATCTTTCACCACGCTGCCAGTGAAGCAGTAGATCCTTGGTGAGGAACATGGCCACAATCATTCTCAATCGGTTGTGCATCCAGCCTGTTTGGTTGAGGCAACGCATGGCGGCATCGACAATCGGATATCCCGTCTGGCCGACGCACCACGCCTGAAAGTGTTCCTCATTGTCGCTCCACGCCAGAGCATCGTATTCGCGCCGGAAATTGTGGCGCATAACATGAGGAAAGTTTGAAAGGATTTGGGTGTAGAATTCACGCCAGATCAACTCGCTCAAAAAGACATCGCAATTCTTGGCCTGCATCGGATTTGAGGCCGTGCGGGCCTTGAGAATATCGATCACCATTCGACGAATGCCGATGTTGCCGCAACGCAGATGAGGAGAGAGTTTCGAAGTCCCATTGATTGAAGGAAAATTACGTTGCTCCTCGTAATGGTGAATCGGTCCAGCGAGAAAGCTTTGCCATAGTTTAAGGGCTTCGACTTCCCCTCCCGCAGTGACAGGGTGGTTTAGTCTGTGCCCGAATATCCAAGGATCGAGTGGAACCTCATCGGATTGATAGACGGTCGAAGACTGGGTTTCCGGAGGGAGCGAAGGCAAAGGAGCTGGAACAGCCCGGCTTTTCCAAGCCTTGGAATAGGGAGTGAAAACTGTGTAGGGTGTCCCACTCTGCGTCAAAATCTCGCGATTCTCCCAGATGACCGAATCTTTCAATCGATGAAATTCCACCCCCATAGTTGAAAGTTTTTGAGCAATCCTTTCATCTCGTCGGACGGTGTAGGGCTCATACCGTTTGTTGCAAAAGACAGCTGATGCACCCGTTTCGCGGCAAAGGGCAGGAATGAGTTCATCGGATTTTCCCTTGCGAACCACCAGGTTGTATCCAGCCCGTCTCAGTTCAAGGCGCAAGGCCTCGACGGATTTTAGTAGAAACGCCAGACGGGCCGCACCGACATCAACACCTGCGCTGAGAGCCTCCTCCAGAATAAAAACTGGCACCAGCTCTGCACCCCGTCTTGAGGCCTCGTGCAGGGCAGTGTTGTCGTGGAGCCGAAGATCACGGCGAAACCAGTGGATGATGCGTTTCAAATTGGACGTCGTGAGATGATCCGCTGCAACTAATTTTGTGGCGGCCGGTTAGGGGAAAGCCCCACAGAATGGGCTATATCATCCATCTCCTCCCGAGACACATCCTCTAACTGCTTGCCTTTGGCGGCCAACTTTTCATTGATCTTGATGGCCTTCTCAGTCATGACCTCGTGGGTCTCAGCCGAGCCGCCGACCAGCGCGAAATTAGGGCCCTTCGTAATACGCTTATGACCGTCGGAATCAAGGCCGATTCCCACCATCATCGCTTTGGATTTTTTCTTCCCGCTCTCACCAGACATGGCGGCAATCTATCGGTGCTTGGACCGGTTGTAAAATTTCAAAATGGCTTTTGTGAGCGCTCGTTCATGAAAGAATGGCTCGCACGACTTCGCCTTCAACATCAGTGAGCCGGTAATCACGGCCCTGAAACCGATAAGTCAGTCGTTCGTGATTGAAACCAAGTTGGTGAAGCAGGGTGGCCTGGAGATCGTGAACGCTGACTTTGTCCTGCGCGACACTGAAGCCAAGCTCATCCGATTCTCCATACATGATGCCCCCTTTCACCCCTCCACCCGCCACGACCATGCTGTAGCAGTCCGGAAAATGGTCGCGCCCAAGAATGTCGCCCGTGGCGGTGCGGCCTTCGCGGAACGGGGTGCGGCCAAATTCGCCGCCGAGAACGACCAGTGTGTCATCAAGCAATCCCCGCTGCCGCAAGTCCTTCAATAACGCCGCGACGGGCCGGTCCATGGTCGCGCATTTGTTCGTCAGGCCGCCTCTTATGTCTTCGCCCGGATTGGTGCCGTGAAAATCCCATCCCCAATCAAACAATTGGACGTACCGTACTCCCTGCTCAACGAGACGGCGGGCCAGCAGGCAGTTATTGGCGAAACTCGACTCACCCGGCCTGGCTCCGTAATCCTCTATGGTGCGGGCCGACTCACGGCTGATGTCCATGACTTCCGGGACAGACATCTGCATACGGTAAGCCAGTTCGTATTGGGCGATGCGGGTTTGTGTCTCCGGATGACCCAGTTCGCGCGACTGGATTTCGTTCAACTCACGCAACGTGTCGAGGCTCATGCGGCGGACGTCGCGA
Organism: Pedosphaera sp.; assembly: GCA_025359965.1. Classification (GTDB taxonomy): domain Bacteria; phylum Verrucomicrobiota; class Verrucomicrobiia; order Limisphaerales; family SXQI01; genus SXQI01. The sequence goes on along the minus strand of JANYDC010000047.1, from coordinate 18,602 downwards.
TCCAACCCTGGAGGATCGGAGGCATAGAGCACCGGATCACCCTTGGAACGACATTGCACCCCTTGATAAACGGAGGGTAAAAAACCGCTGCCGAAGGAGTTTTTCCCACCATTCGGCTGTACTCCGCTGGAGATGAGCACCACGAAACCCGGCAGGTTTTGGTTTTCGGTGCCGAGGCCGTAGGTCACCCATGCGCCGATGGAAGGACGCCCAGAGCGGGGCGAGCCAGTATACACTAGTAGTTCGGCGGGAGCGTGATTGAACTGATCGGTCGTCATCGAGCGGATGACGCAGAGTTCATCGGCAACGCTGTGCAGGTGCGGAATGGCGTCGGACATCCAAACGCCGCCCTTGCCGTATTGCGCGAAGGTGCGCGGTGTTCCAAGCAGTTTGGGTGTGCCTGCGGTGAATGCGAAACGTTTGCCTTTGAGGAACGCGTCCGGGCAATCCTCGCCATTGCGTTTCACTAGTTCCGGTTTGTAATCGAATAGGTCGAGATGCGGTGGCGAACCGGTGAGATGCAGATAGATGACTCGTTTTGCTTTCGCGGTAAAATGCGGAGCTTTGGGTGCCAGCGGATTAACCGACGAGCTGTCGGCGGCGAGACTGTTCTTCAGCAGCGAAGCCAGTGCGATCCCACCGAGACCTCGGGCGGATCGTCCAAGAAAATGCCGACGGGTGAGGTCTTGTAGTTGTTCGATTTTGAGGCTCATGGTGGGGTGAATTCCAGTTACCGCTTCATCAGCATTTCGTCGAGGTTGAGCAGCACGTTGCCCACCACCGTCCAAGCGGCGAGATTGGAGGCATCCGCTTTAGGGTCGAGACCTCCCAAGGCCTGGCTGGCAAATGCGAGCGCCTTAGTCTGGTCGCCCTTGAATCGAGCGTAAGTTTTATGGTAAAGCAGCACCAGTCCGTTCAATTCTGCGTCGGTGGGCTTTCGGCTTAGGCACAACCGGAAACCATATTGTGCATTTACCTCGGGAGTTGTTCCGAAGGCTGCGATTTTTCGGGCTAGAGCCTGTGCTGCTTCCACGTAAACAGGATCATTCATGGTGACCAGGGCTTGCAGCGGAGTATTGGAGCGCTCGCGGCGTACCAGGCAAACTTCCCGGCTCGGCGCATCAAAAGTTGCCATCGAGGGATAGGGGTTGGATCGTCGCCAAGTGGTGTAGACAGCGCGTCGGTGACTGTCCTCTCCGCTGCTGGTCTCCCAGTCGGTGCCGCTGCCAAAAGCAGCCGTCAATCCCAGCTTCGGCTGTGTCGGCCTTACCGGAGGACCATACATTTTCGGACTCAACAGGCCGCTGACCAAAAGTGACTGGTCTCGAATCATTTCCGCCGAAAGACGGAAGCGCGGACCCCGTGCCAGCAGGCGGTTTTCCGGATCTTGCGCGGCGAGCTCCGGTGTCACGCGCGAGGATTGACGGTACGCCGCCGATGTGACCATAAGGCGAAGAAGATGCTTGGTGTCCCACTTGTTGCTCATCAATTCCACCGCCAACCAGTCCATTAGCTCGGGGTGTGACGGCAGTTCCCCCTGCGCGCCAAATTCCTCGCTGGTCCGCACGAGACCAACGCCAAAAATTGATTCCCAGAGCCGGTTTATGACCACCCGCGCTGTCAGCGGATTATCCTTGTCGACCAACCACTTCGCCAAGGCCAGTCGGTCGGAAGGCCCGCCCTCAGCCTGGGAGTAAAGAGAGGAGGGGAGGCTGTTGGTGACTTCCAGTCCAAGGTCCATGAAATTGCCCCTTCGTTGCACATGTGTTGAGCGTCGCTGATCACCGGCCAGCTCACGCAGTACGGGTACGGAGGTGTAGGGCTTCGATTCATTCAACTGCTTCCTTACGCCAGCCAGTTCATTGCGCCGGGCTTGTAACGCGGGCGCGACGGTCAGGAAATAATTGAGTACTTCCTTCCTTTGATCTTCCGTGCGTTGGTCTGATGGCACTCTGAGAAATCCAAGTGTGGACCACGGAACTTTCGCGAATTCCTCAGCCCGCGCGTCCGAGGATTTTGAAAGGCGGAACTGCGCGATTGTTGCATAGTCGTAATTTGAAACCTGTTCAATCTGTACCACGAGATTGAAACCCGCATCGGTCGCGACAGGAGCCTTGGGAATCAGCGTGAGAAAATGGGGTTTGCCAAATTCCGGCCCAATCGCCCAACCACGGGTTTTGGGCTCATTGTTGTTGAGGACGTTGGTTGACGAAAAATTTTTCTGCGAGAAATCCGCCACCGCCGTCGCAAATTCAATGCTTCGTGTGCCATCCACGGCCAGTTCCATGGTCACCTTTGGCGTCTCAAGTTTTTGCTTTTGCCACACTGTCTCGCGCTTGTCGTTGAGCAGTTTGATGGCAAAACCATCGAGCCGAGACTGGCTGCCATCAGTTCGGTTCCAGATCGAGATGCGATCAATCGGAATAGAAGCCTGTAGATCAACCTCCCACCAAGGATCAGTCGAGTTTTCCGTGTGGGTCGTGGACTTGGCCTTGGCGTAATCTCCGTCCGTGTTGCCATCAATTGCCAGTTTCGCGGGCCCGTCCGAAGCGATGGAGCTTTGGCTGGCTGTCCCGTGAAGAGCAAGATTAGTTGTCCCACTAAACACCTGCACCTCGGCCAGCGAAAGTATCTTTTCCTTGCCCGGCAGCTCAATCCGCACATAGCGGCCAATAATTGATGTGGGATTCGCTGGCACCATGACGGCGGAGACCCGGGAGACGACAAAGTTTCCATTGGCATGACCAACTCCACGGCCGGGCGGCTTTTCATCGGGCACCACTTCAATTCGCAACGCGGTGAGGTTTTCGTTCGTCCCCAGCGGCACAGTTGCCGTGTAAACATCGTTGGTCCCTCCTCGCTCGAACTTGACCATGCCGTCCTTCGCTATTTGCAGCCCGGCTCCGGCCTTGGACTTCACGTCAGCGGGATGGAGAGTCTCCCATTGCAGCTCCGTGGTAAAACTCTTTTCCCAAACCGACTGCTCTTTCGCAATCTCCGCTGTGGGAGCCAGTAAAATCTTCTCCAAGCGGCTTTTGTCAGTCTCCCACTTTTTCTTTTGCAGCTTTTGTTCAGGGGTGTAAAGCACCTGAATGGGTGTCTCGTCAAAGCGATCAGTATCGGCGGTGTTATTGAGAATGGCGAACAGGCGAAAGTATTCCTCTTGAGTGATGGGATCGTACTTGTGATTGTGGCATTGGGCGCAGCCCATCGTTGTGCCCATCCACACTGACATGGTTGTGTTCACTCGATCCACCACTGCCACGTTGCGGAATTCCTCATCGCTCGTTCCACCCTCATTATTGGTCATCGTATTGCGATGAAACGCCGTCGCGACGAGTTGCTCATCGGTCGGGTTTTCCAGCAAATCGCCCGCGATCTGTTCAAGTGTGAATTGATCGAAAGGTTTGTTGGCGTTGAGGGCGCGAATCACATAGTCGCGGTAAGCCCAGATGGTTCGCGCCGGATCATCCGCGTAACCGCTAGAATCCGCGTAGCGCGCTTGATCAAGCCAGAGGCGAGCCCAATGTTCGCCAAATGATTTTTTCTTTAACAGTCGATCAACCAGACGCTCGTAAGCCCCCGGTGCTCGATCAGCCAGAAACTGATCGACCTCGGCTAAAGTCGGCGGAAGTCCTGTCAGATCAAGTGAGGCTCTTCGTATCAGGGCAGACGGTTCTGCCTCGGGTTGGTGCTTTAATTGATCGCGCTCCAATCGGGCCAGGATGAAACGATCGATGCCATTTCTGGGCCATGTGATGGCTCGCACCTTGGGCAGTTCAGGCCGCAGCGGCTTTACATAGGACCAGTGCCGTGAATACTCCGCGCCCTGCGCAACCCACTTGGTAAGTGTCGCAATTTCCTGAGAAGTTAATTTTTTGCCTGAATCCGGCGGCGGCATCTTGTCATCCAAATCCGTGGTGGAGATGCGGTGGATCATCTCGCTCTTTTCCGGCTGCCTCTCAACAATCGCTGGGCGGCCGTTTCCCAGATCAGCCTTGGCGACATCGGGTAAATCAAGCCGCAAGACTTTTTTGCCATTCTTCCCCTTTTTGGCGTCGGGCCCGTGGCAACTAAAACAGTTTTCCGACAGGATACCCCGCACTTTTTGGTTTAGGGCACTCCCTTCGTCCCCAGTCGCTCCATTAACTTCGCCAAGGCCACGAGCCATCAAAACGATCCAGAACAACAAGACTGGACTCCAGTTTCTGCGTCGGTTTTGCGCGTGCGGACTCGTGGTCATTCAATTTTAATAATGCGTTAATGTATGCGTGGCGGCAAGTCGGACCATGAACCGCTACTGATTAAGGTTTTATTCTTCATCTGCCCCAGTGTGTGGTTAAAGCCTCGCTAAATGGATCACAAAAGAGACTGTTTTTGTTCGACTCGATAGGCATTGTCAAAATTCAAAAGTTATGGCACCCTCTGTGCTTTAAGAAGAATGAGTTCTGAGCATATTGAAGTAGAAGGCCGAATCACCAGCGTTTTGCCGGGGACGATGTTCCGTGTCGAATTGGACAACAAACATGGCGTTTTGGCCCACATCTCAGGGAAGATGCGCAAGAATTTCGTGCGTCTAACCACCGGAGACCGGGTTCGCATGGAGATGTCCCCCTACGACCTGACCAAAGCACGCATCACTTTTCGTTTGAAGTGAGTCCTGACGCATTGCAGGCTGCCTAACCTGCGGAGCCATTCCTTTCGACTCTTTCATGGCTGAATCCTCCACATCCGTGCCTCCGCCTCCTGATCGTTACGATTTGGTGCGGCTGGCCAACGGCTCCTTTAGCCTCCGTTCCGCCCGACTAGGCGAAACTTTTCATCCGGTGATTGGGCCAGTGGCTGAAGCCGAGGCTCTCTACGTTCAGCAACTTGATCTGATCGACAGGTTCGCTAAATCGGAAGGGCCGTTTGTCATCTGGGATGTCGGCCTTGGGGCTGCGGCCAATGCGCTCACGGTTCTGAAAGCACTTTCGGCTGGAAGCGGTCACGTTGAGATCGTGAGTTTCGATCATGATTTGGATCCGTTGCGGGCTGGTTATCTTTATCGCGGTTCGCTGGGTTATTTCGGTGGCTTCGAATCGGCAGTGGAGACTTTGCTGAGCGAGGGATTGGCTCGGTTCGAGTGTGGCGGAGCGACGGTGTTATGGAAACTTTGGCTGGGTGATTTTCCCACCTTACTGGCCTCTCCATCTGCTTCGGCCTGGCCCAAACCTTCGGTCATTTTATTCGACGCGTTTTCTCCGGCCCGCAATCCCGATATGTGGTCCCTGCCACTATTCACGCAGCTTTTCCGCGCGCTCGATCCTGAAAAGCCTTGCGCACTCCCGACCTATTCGCGAAGCACCTTAATGCGGGTGACTCTGTTGCTCGCAGGGTTTTTCGTCGGAGCAGGGGAGGCTACTGGCGAAAAGGAGGAAACTACCATCGCCGCAAACTCCCTGGAACTTGTGGCATCTCCACTTGGTGCGCCATGGTTGAAGCGGGTCAAAAACTCCACCAGCGCCGAGCCTCTGGCAGGGGGCGGGTACGTTCAGCGCCGATTATCTCTGGAAAACTGGCTGAGGCTGTCGGCTCACCCTCAATTTGCGTCCCTTATTCCAGGTTCTTTCGACTAATCTTCGTGTATGGCTGATTCGTTGGAATCCCAGCGCTGGCGTGATCTGATGCACGGCGGGCAGCCGATCCTTGCTCTTGCCCCAATGCAGGACGTGACCGATCTACCTTTCTGGCGGTTGATGGCCGAGTACGGCGGAGCGGACGTCTATTACACCGAATACTTTCGCGTTCATTCCACCAGCCACATCGAAAAACCCATCCTTCGCTCCATCACCGAGAACCCCACAGGCCGTCCCGTGGTGGCTCAGATGATCGGCAACGACATTCCCTCGCTCATCCGCACCGCCACAGAATTGCAGAAATATCCGGTGGCCGGAATCGACCTTAACCTGGGCTGCCCAGCTCCTGTGGTTTACCGCAAATGCGCTGGCGGGGGGCTTCTGCGCGAACCTCAAAAAATTGACGCCATCGTCCGTGCCCTGCGCGATTCCCTTTCCATTCCGTTCAGCGTGAAAACGCGGATCGGTTTTGATGATCCCGCCGTGTTCGAGGAAATCCTAGGGATTTTTGATGAGCACCGCCCCGACCTCCTCACCGTTCACGGACGTACCGTCAAAGAAATGTACCGAAGCGAGGTACACTACGATTACATCGCCCGCGCGGTGGAGCGACTGCCGCTGCCCGTGCTGGCCAATGGCAACGTCTCCTCAGCCCGGCGTGGCATGGAAATTCTGGCTCAAACCGGAGCCGCAGGCCTGATGATCGGTCGGGGAGCCATTCGCAACCCATGGATGTTCGAACAATTCCGCCAACTCCGGCGTGGCGAACCCATCCGCGTGCCCACCGGACGCGAAGTGCTTGATTACATTCGCCGACTTTACGAAGCCGTCAGGCCCCAAGGCGTGCGCGAGATTGACCACGTGCAGAAGATGAAGAAATACCTCAACTTCCTCGGCTTGGGCGTAGAACCAACGGGACAATTCCTCCATCGCATCCGTCGCAGCAACACCGAGCGGGATTTCTTCACCATCTGCGTCGATTACCTTAATCACGACGAGGCCATGCCCTTAGAACCATTCCCTATCCCTCTGCCCGATACCGATATGCTCGCCGGAGCACACTGACAGCTCAATGGCGTGTGCTTGATATTCAACCCGATGGAACCATACTGGAACGAATAAGTAAAACAACCAGACGTGAATGATCAAGGAGTTCATAAATATGAAGGCAATCCTGGGTTGTGCACTGGGACTGATTGTGTTTGGAACCGTTTCATGCGCTCCTGCGGTGGACGACTACAAGGAGGCAATAGAGCTAGAGCGGCTAGGCAATGCTTGGAAAACAGGCGATCGCATACCAGCGAAGCTGTTAGAGTATCGGACCTCCCAGGATGGCTCTTGCTTCTCTAACCCCAGAGGTACTGAGAAGCTTTTCCAGGCCATAACAAATTACGTCCTTTTGAGGGAAATCGCCTTGTTACCAAAGATTGATTCAAGAGTCTTTTCAAACTCAGTCATTCAAGCCGTGGTGCTTTCTGGGCCAAATCGTTTCTTTGCTGATTTGGCAGCGGCTTTAAAACAGCATCCTGAACTTGAAAAGCGAGACAGAATCAAAATACTCAAAAACCAATCCAAGGTTCGGCACATTGTCGTGGACAGTCTTAGGATTGATTTCGCCGACATGGCTCCGGATTCCGCAAGAAAGGTGCTGGACGAAATCTCCCGGGAACTTCGCGATGGCGAGGCGTGGCACGACGTTTACTGGAAGTTCATGAAAAAGTATGAATACTCCTACGAGGATAAATTGAGTGGCGGCACTATACACAACAGCGTACGCACAAAAATTGGCAATTTAGGGGACTTCTTTCTTCCTGAGGACCGCAACGCGCTTTTTTCATTCCGAGAACAATGGATGCCCAACGACCACATCAAAACGCTATTTATGGCAAAGGCCGGGGATATCCTGATTCTCTTCGAAAAGGAGGACATGAGTCGCTATTCAGGCTCGATAAAAAGAAGATCGGGCGAAAGCTTCGTTTTACACCGGGTTCGGGAGGTCTATACCGGGATGTAAGGGCGTGTCTGATCAATGCTTGTGAATGGCATAAGGAGACAGAGACTTTAAGCGAAAGATAATCATTTTCTCATTGATTGTTGTTTAGTACGGTGCGTTTCCGAATGAATCCCCCCGAAACGCCTGAACCCGATGGCGGTAATCCTATGCTGGATGGCTTGGAGGCTGACTTTCTGGCGGGAGGGGGGCGTTATACTTTAAAGCGAATCTTGGGAAAGGGCTCATCCGGTCCGGTTTGGATGGCGCTCGATAATCAATCGGACGAAGAAGTGGCGTTGAAGTTTCTTGCGGCCGCGATCATTTCCGACTCGGCTGCGTTTAATGATTTTCAGCAATACCGGGTTCTGAGTCATCCGAATATCGTCCGGATCTACGACCTCTTTTCTGAACCGGGGGAGCCTGCCTTCATCGCAATGGAATATGTGGATGGCACGGACTTGGGCAAGTTGCGGCTGGACCAGCCCGATCAGGTATTCACATGGCGGGATTTGAAACCGATGTTGGACCAACTCTGTTCTGCCATTGCCTACGCGCACGGGGACGGTTTGGTGCACGCCAACATTAGGCCGTCGAATATTTTTGTTCTGCGGGATGGCCGAATTAAGTTGTCCGATTTTGCACTGACTTTTGTCGCGCCTACCAGTCTTCCTTATGCCAGCCCGCAACGTCTGGCCGGAGAATCCCCAACCGCGTCGGACGACGTTTATTCGCTGGCTGCCACTTTATTTGAGCTTCTGACCGGATCGCCCCCTTTTGTGACTGGCGACCTTGCGGACCAAATCAGAAACGTCCGCCCCCAGCCATTATCAGACCGCCTGCTCGAAGCCGGGATTCGCACGGAAGTTCCTGCAAATCTTTCCGCATTGCTTCAGGCGTGCCTGGCGAAAGATCCATCAGAGCGACCTCCGGCTGCGGCGTCGATCCTCGCCGGAATGCCGACGCAAGACACTGAGTCGTCTTCCCGCAGTCCTTCTTCTGTGGACCCTGTTGAAGAAGCTGCAGCGTTCGAGAGAGCTTTGCCGTTAAGCCCGGGCAACGATGAAACTTATTCGGATCAGAGGCCCTCTAGACCGAATCTCGCGAACCGAAAAATTCTTGTTATCGTCGCATGCTGTCTCCTTCTCGTCGCAGGTGGATTTGCGTGGGTTTTACGGCCGCGCCACGAGCCCCCGCAAACTCAAGCAATTGTTGCTCCGATTGTACCACTGGAAGAGCCCAAGAATGAAGGGGAGGTTCCTTTGCCGGTGAAACCCAGCACAACTGTTTCCAACAGCACTTACGTGGGGGAAGGTTCGGGGTTTTCGTACCGTTATGCTCCGAGAGTAGCCCTTGATCTTGATGCCAACGCGATTAACGTTGGCGTCCGTTTCAGTCGTGAGGGCCCTGCGACCGCCCATTGCTCTTATGTGATGACCAGCGGCACGACCAATAATTCCGTGGGTACCATCACTTATAATTTTCGCGCGGCGAAAGGTTACATAATCGACGACATGCGCCTTTCCCAAGACAGTACGCTCTATACCAGTGGCCGTATTCGTGGAGTGTACAGTGTTGATGGCGGCCGAACGTTCATCGATTTTTATTTGACACCGCCGTTCAATAAAAAATCGTTTAGTTACGCGCGAACTGCCAATCTGACATCGTTGAATGCGCCCAACGTGCTCATTCGGTATGTTCTGCATCGTTACGCAGGGCATGACTATGACTTGCAGTTCCTGCGGGATTGCGATGATGGTTCCTCTTTCCTCGAAATCACGGGCACTGTGCGGCCCCAGCCTTCCTCAACCGCCGAGCAGGACATTTTCGCCACTCCTCAACAATCGAAGGGACTGAGGATCGTTGCTGTAGGAGATGGTCCATTCACAATCGTAAACAAAGGGGGCATCACCAGTTGGGCGGTTCCAAAACAACGAACGCTCCATTACCTTTATTTTGATGTGGATGATCAATTCCGATCCACGCCAGGGGGAGACTTAAGGCTAGAATTGGAATATCGCGATACAGGGTCGGGTGAAATAGCCCTTCAATACGATTCCACGCAGGAAAATTTGCCCAATAAAGGTGCCTTCAAGCCGCACCCGGAATCTGTGCGGCGTCATAACACTTTCGGCTGGCAAAAAGCGAGTTGGGTGCTGAGCGACGCTCGTTTTCTCGGGTCACAAAATGATCACGCCGATTTTCGGATTTACGTGTCAGGCGATGAGTTGCTGGTGCGCAAAATGCGAATCACCAGAATGGGGCAATAAGAGCCCTTGCCATTAAATATTCCTAGTGCGCGAAGTGCCTTGGACTACCACAATCCAAGACGTTACCGCGTTTTCTTTGGCCACTCTTTGAACTTGGCGGGGTTTTCCTCGTCACGCATTTGCAAAAAATGAAGGCTGGATTGTCCGAGCTGAAGCGGACATGCTTGCGGCTTCTCATGAATACTTCGCGGCGCAATTGGATGGTGAACTCGCTTACGGCTGCAGCTTCTCTCGCCGCGGCTTCCACTGGTGTTGTGGCGGCTCCCGCACCCATGCATGTCGGCAAGCCCCGGCTTCGCCTCAGCCTCGCCGCGTATTCCTTCCGCGATTATTTTAAGGACATCGACCACCCTCGCAAGGTGGAACCCGATCCGGCCAAAAAGATCGATTTGTTCCAGTTCGTCGATTATTGCTTCGACCATCATTGCGACGGGGCTGAACTTACGGCCTACTACTTTCCCAACCCCATCACCGACGAATTCCTTCTTAAACTGAAGCGCTACGCCTTTCTCAAAGGCATCGCCATCAGCGGTAGCGCGGTGGGGAATTCTTTCACCCAGATCGATCCCAAAAAACGACAGGACGAAATCGACAAGGTCAAAAAATGGATCGACCACGCCGCGCTTCTGGGTGCCCCTCACATCCGCGTGTTCGCGGGTACTGCTGATCTTGCACCGAAGGAAGAAGCCAAAAAGCTTTGTATTGAAGCCTTGCGTGAAGTGCTTCCCTACGCAGCCTCCAAGGGCGTGTTTCTGGGAATCGAAAACCATGGCGGCATCGTGGCTGAGGCCGATGACCTGCTTGATATCGTGACCAAGGTGGATCACCCCTGGCTCGGCATTAATCTGGATACGGGCAACTTTCACACGGAAGATTTGTATGGGGATATCGCCCGTTGTGTTCCCTACGCGGTCAACGTGCAGATCAAGGTTGAAGTCCGTCCCAAAGCGGCCAAAGAGAACCAGCCGGCCGATTTGGAACGTGTGGTCAAGATTTTGAAGGACGCAAACTATCAGGGCTTCGCCGCTTTGGAGTACGAGGCCAAACTCGATCCATACGACGCCATTCCGGCCTTCATGGACCGTTTGCACACCCTGTTCGCCTAGCGAGGGAGAGTTCGACGGGTCTGGACTCGGATCGACTGTGTGCCGGAAACCTGGACTTGTGAAAGCCAAGGATCCAGACGGGCTAGAATCAGCCAGGCCCATTCCTCCTTCATTCTTGTCCAAAAATTCCGATGCGACTTCCAATCCGCCAAGGAAATCAGTTTGGAATGAATCAGTGCCTCTTCGAAAAACTGAAGCACCGTTCCTGCTAAATTTGGATCCTCGCAACGCACCAGCAGCTCATAATTAATCCTGAGACTGCGAATATCCATGTTGGCCGAACCGATGTAGGCAGTCTGATCGATCAGGTAGCACTTGCTGTGGAGAATTTGAGGCTGGTACTCGTAAATTGTGACCCCGGCCTTGAGCAACGCGTGGTAGAGCCGATGGGCGGCCAGAAGTGCGACTTGCACATCGCTCTTTCCCGCCAGCAAGAGGCGAACCTTAACTCCTGCACGGGCGGCTCGCATGAGGCCACGCAGCAATTTTCTTGGCGGAAGAAAATAGGCCGAAATGATGTTGATGGTTTTGGCCTTTCGAATGTCTGCCAGCAGGGTGTCCTGCATAACAAAGGGGGCGCGACCGGGGCCGGTCAGCAAGAGACTCAGCCTCTCTCCCATGGTGCGATGGTCCGCACTGCCTTTTCGCAATCGGGGTAAAAACTGCCTCTTGTGTTCCGAGCGCTGCCACATTTGCTCAAAAGCCCCGATAAGCACTTCGACCCCGGGTCCATCCACCCTGCAACCGCAATCATGCCATCCTCGCTCGATGCCGTCGCCGCGATATTCCTCCGCGATGTTGTAACCGCCGACGAATCCAACCTTCCCATCCACCGCAAGCAACTTGCGGTGATCCCTGAAAATCGGGCCGGTAATCCGCACAGGGTTGAACAATCGAAATTCTCCTCCACCTTTGACCAGCTCGTTCCAATAATCAGACGTAAGAACCACAGAACCCAGCCCATCAAGCATCACTCGGATTTTCACACCGCGCGCTTGGGCATCCGACAGAGCAGTCCTGAAACCCTGCCCCACAGCGTCGTTCCGGAAGATATACATCTCCAGGTCAATGGTGCTGCATGCGGAATCGATGGCCTCAAGCATCGACGCAAACCCGCAATCCACGGTGTTCAACCAAGTGATTTCGTTATCTCCAACTTTAATTTTCGGCAACTCCATCAGTCTGTTATTTTAGATACCATCGCAGAACCTTATCCAAACACCAGCTTCCGACCCGGATTAACGGCAATCCTCACCACGGTTTCGAGTAACGCAACTCTGTAAGTGAATTGTTTTTGCGTCTTTCCGCCAGGTGGAGTCAAAAAGTGTGGAAAAAAATCTTGCGCCCGGGCGTTGTGATTCGCATGATAACTGAACCTTGGGCGCTTGTGGTGGAATTGGCAGACACGCTACTTTGAGGTGGTAGTGGGGTAACCCGTACAGGTTCAAGTCCTGTCAAGCGCACCATTTTTGCAACGTTATCGGCACTTCCCTTTTGCTCCTGTCAATTTCATGACTAATCCTCACTGACATCGGCTTCAGGATGTTGAGTTTCCCGGTAATACTCATCAATAGCGTATACCGCTGCCGCAGCATGCTGGCCCCAGTGATAGAAATAAAAGTCTCGCCAATACTCGAAGGCGTACGCTGCATCGCCTGCATTCAGTGCCTGCAAACCGTGCCAAATGTCCCCATAGATGTCAGCCAAATCGTCAAGCAAGTTTCCTGTCGTGGGGGGCTCATCATCCAGAACGCACGGTGAGTATATTAACCTGTAGTACTGCAAAGGCAAATCTGACAGCCGATTGAAGTCGGATTTCCACCCTTCATACCGGCGCCGAGGATACTTCTGATTGTTGTCATCACTTGCCGCAGGAACGCTCAAAATATGGAATGCCCTGCATTAGTGCCAGCAAATGCTGACGCGCCGAGAGGACGTCGTGATTGCCTGATTCAACCCATTGGCAGAATTGCCGAGCATTTTCAGCAAATGTTTCATTAGCGACTGACATTACTCAATCACACCACTTACGCCCGGCAAAACGAAACAATTTTTTTGGTCAGCCGTCGACGTGGCGAACAAGGTGCGAGGATCATCAGCCCTTTTACGCGCCGAGGTGCTTTTTGAGCTCGCTGCAAATCTTATGAGACCAGTCCTGAAGCATACCAGTATCGCGTCCTTCGATCAGTAGTCGTGCTTTCGGTTCCGTCCCTGAGTAACGGAGTAGAATGCGTCCCCCGTCACCTGCCACCGCTTTTTCCGCTGCGCTGACTAGGTCAAGCAAACCTGGTATCTCAGCAAAAGGCCTTTTCTCACGAACCTTGACATTGGTGACCAATTGCGGAAAGCGCGTCCAAGATCGGGAAAGATGGGAAAGCAGTGCCCGGCGGGACTTCATAATGCGCAGGATTTGAAGCGCACACACCAATCCATCACCAGTGGTGCCATAATCGCGGAAAATCATGTGTCCGCTTTGCTCGCCACCCAAATTATAGCCGTTTCTCACCATTTCGTCGATGACGTGCTTATCTCCCACATTGGTGCGAACCACCCGGCCACCCAGGGCGTTCACGGCCGGTTCAAGTCCTGCATTGCTCATCACGGTGGCAACCACCGTTTTTTCCGCAAGCTGGTTGGAGGAAAGCATGTCCATCGCGGCAATCACCAGGACATCATCCCCGTCGATCAGGCTGCCAGTTTCATCGCAGAACAGCACACGGTCGGCGTCACCGTCATGAGCTATGCCAAGCTGGGCGCCATGCTCGCGAACCGCCTCGCACATTCCTTCGGGGTGCATCGATCCGCAATTCCTGTTGATGTTGGTGCCGTCGGGTTGATTGGCAATGACGATCACTTCCGCGCCGAGCTCCCGCAGGACGCAAGGAGCGGCTTTGTAGGCAGCACCGTGGGCGCAATCGATGACTATCTTCATCCCCTCCAAAGTCATGCCCTTGGGGAAGGATGATTTCGCATACTCAATGTAGCGGCCCAGTGCGTCGTCGATGCGGACGGCCTTGCCGATTTGAGCGGCGGTGGAGCGGATGTTTTCGATGGCTCCGCTGAAGACCAGATCCTCGATTTGCTGCTCGATATTGTCGTCCAGCTTGTAGCCGTCCGCGCGGAAGAATTTGATGCCGTTGTCGTCGTAGGGATTGTGTGAGGCAGTGATCACGATGCCCGCGTCGGCACGAAGGCTGCGGGTGATGTAAGCCACACCCGGAGTGGGTAGGGGCCCGATAAAAAGCACATCCACGCCCATGGAAAGGATACCCGACGAAAGCGCGTTTTCGAGCATATACCCGGAGAGGCGGGTGTCTTTTCCAATAACGATCTTGTGGCGGTCGCGGCCTCGGGCCACGGCTTCAATATTCCGGAAAACGTGCGCCGCGGCGCGGCCAAGTTTTAGGGCGGTCTCCGCTGTCACCGGCTCGACATTGGCCGTGCCCCGAACGCCGTCCGTCCCGAATATTTTCCTCCGAATGCTCATGATTCCCGGTACGTTAGAAAAGATGTCAGGGCTTGACCAGTCCAACTTCAACACTTGAGGGGAGGATGCTTTTGACCTTCAATCCGCGGGGCACAAAGACGCGAACCGGTAAAGTCTTACCACCGTTCAACTGATCCATATCTATGAAGACTTGAACGTCACGCGCGCTTAGATGCTGAAGAAGCGAGTCCTCACCGGAAATTTCGACCTTCACCACCTTCGGATTGACTTCAATTTTGTGAATGTCGGCAGCGGACTGCATCACAATAATTTGGACTTTATCGAGGGTTCGAGTGCTGGGATGAAACTGCCATTCACCCGCAAAGTCAGCATCCGATTTGTCGCTGCGATGCAGGGTGAACCAGACCAGAACTGCCAATAGCAGAGCTGTGATCTTGAGCCAGAAATTATTAAAGATGATCTCGCGGTAGGGCATGTTTCAGCTGGCTCCGTTGGTTGGAGTGCCACCACTTCGGCGGACCTTCTGGTTAATCCATTCACGGAGGCCGCGTTTCGACCGTTTTACAAACACAAGGGTCAAAAACGCCCGCAAATCCTGCAGCGTGATATTGCGGGTGAGTTGACCTTTATAGGCGATAGAAATTTGGCGAGTTTCCTCGCTGACCACCACCACCACGGCATCGGTTTCCTCGCTTAATCCAAGGGCGGCGCGATGCCGTGTGCCGAGTGATTTATTAAGATCCTGCCGGTGGGTAAGCGGGAAAATACAGGCTGCATTCGCAATCTTGTCGCCTTTGATGATCACGCCGCCATCATGTATGGCGTTATTCGGGAAGAAGATAGTTTCAAGCATTTCCGGAGTGGCCTCGCAGTTTACCGGAATGCCTGATTCGACCACTTCCTGGAGGCCAATGGATTGCTCAATGGCAATCAAGCCGCCGATCCGCACTTCAGCGAGTCGTTCGGCGGTTTGAACGATCACCTCAATGTTTTCGCGTTGCTCCTGAGCGCTGTTAAATAGGGGAAGGTTGCCCAATTCCGCGAGCATCCGCCGAAATTCGGGTTGAAATAGCACCAGCACCGCGATGGCAGAAAAGGCAAAGAACGACCGCAGGAAAGTGCTGAGCACATCCAATTTCAGGAGTCCGGCCACAAACGTAAGGGCCAGCACCACCAGGAAGCCGATGACAACGGGCCACCCTCTGGTGCCGCGCACAAAAATCAGCCCATAATAAAAAGCCACCGTGAGAATCGAGACCTCGACCAACGGGCGCCAGAGGACATGCACCAGTTCAAACGACATGTGCGGCCTCCTCCTGCAAGGCCTCAACCATGCGCAAGGCATGCACAGTGGCCGTCACATCATGAGTGCGGCAGATTTGAACGCCTTGCAATCTGGCCCAAACGGTGCAGGCCAAGGCAGCAGGGAGCCGGTCATTCAACTCCGTTCCGAGCAGTTTGCCAATGAACCCTTTGCGCGACACACCCAGCATGAGAGGGCGTCCGAAGGCTTGATACCGACCTAAATGGCCCAAAAGCTGAAGATTGTGGTCCAAGGTTTTACCGAACCCGATGCCGACATCCAGAATGGTCTGTTCTTTGGCGACACCATGCCGTTGTAGTTCCGAGATCCTCTCCTCAAAGAAGCTCCCAATTTCGTTGACTGCGTTGTCGTAGTGCGGGGCTCGTTGCATCGTTACGGGCGAACCTTGCATGTGCATGATCACATAAGCGGCTCCGGTCTCCGCCACCACATCCCACATGGCCCTTCCGCTCAATGCCGCTGCCACATCATTGATCACACTTGCTCCGGCTTTGATCGCTGCACGCGCCACCTTGGGTTTCATGGTGTCGATGGATAGGATGGCCTTGGTTCGGCGGCTTAGTTGCTCAACTACCGGCAGGACCCGGCGAAGTTCTTCCTCAACGCTTATCGGCGTGGCATCGGGGCGGGTTGATTCTCCTCCCACATCCAGCCAGTCGGCTCCCTCTTCATACATGGCCAAGCCCCGGGCCACCGCTTTGTCGGTATCGGCATACATCCCGCCGTCAGAAAATGAATCAGGCGTCACGTTGAGCACTCCCATGACCAAGGCTGGCTGTGGGAATCGGTACTCAAGCTGGCGTGCGCGCAGGATCATCGTTTAGTAGGTCCGGTCTATTTTCCCTCGCTGGATCAACTCGATCTCATATCCCTCGGGAGCATCAATAAAGGCAAAGCCCCCATCTTCTTTCATGGTGGGCCCGTCCGAATACTTTAACCCAAGTCTGGCCAAGTGTTGCCCGAACGCCTCCAAAGAATCGACTTGGAAGGCCAGATGAGTCAAATCCGTTTGGACCACAACGGGGCCACTGGATGGAAAATAGCAGATCTCAATCAATTCCTCGCTCTCAGGGGCTTTGAGAAACACCAACTCCGAACCACGCGGGGATTTGTGGCGGCGGGTTTCCTGTAGGCCCAGGACTTCCTTGTAAAACGTGACCGTTTTCTCGATGTCATTAACGCGATATCGGGTGTGCAGCAGTTTTGTAACGATATTCATGGTGCCAATGATAGCCCTACGGGTGGGTTAAACAACCCCCCGGCTTCAAAAAAATGAAGTGAGCTAAATCCTTAGCGGTCGCGCTGCAAAAGGTACCGTGCGAGGGCTTCCAAGGCGGCGGCTTTGCCCTTGAACGGTTTTAGGGCGTTGAAGGCTTTGGTCGTCAGACGGGTGGCAATTTTGCGGGATTCGTCCAAGCCAAGCAGGGCAGGGTAGGTGGC
This sequence comes from Pedosphaera sp., assembly GCA_025359965.1. GTDB lineage: Bacteria > Verrucomicrobiota > Verrucomicrobiia > Limisphaerales > SXQI01 > SXQI01. Next base: position 1,406 of record JANYDC010000047.1, on the reverse strand, counting down.
TTTCGCCGCAGCCTGGTCTTTACCGGCAGTTTTCCCGAGTTGCTCGCTGGTCTGGGTCACATCAAGAATGTCGTCAATAACCTGGAAGGCGAGACCGACGTTGTAGCCAAAGGCCGTCAGAGCTGCAAGTTGGTCCGGTGTGCAATTCGCGCTCATTCCGCCAAGCCGCACCGAGCAACAGAGCAAGGCCGAGGTTTTGCGTTCGTGGATGTAACGAAGCTGGGCGGGATCAATCGGTTTGCCTTCCCCCTCCAAGTCGGCGACCTGACCGGCGATGAGTTGCAGCGATCCAGAAGCCTTGGCCAGCTCCAGAATCAGATCCTTCATGGGATACCGTTTGGTGGTATCCGCCTGGGCCAGAATTTCGAAAGCCTGGGTGAGCAATCCGTCCCCGGCCAGGATGGCGATGCCTTCGCCATAAACTTTGTGGTTGGTTGGTTTGCCACGGCGGAAATCGTCGTTGTCCATGGCAGGCAAATCGTCATGAATCAGCGAATAAGTATGGATGCATTCCACCGCGCAGGCATGCGACAGGGCGTCGGCCGGATCGCCTCCGCAAGCCGTTGCCGCCGCCAGTACCAGCGCCGGCCTCATCCGTTTTCCCCCGGCAAAAAGTGAATACCTCATCGCGGCATGAATCGTCGCCGGTTTGGCCGTGGCCTTGGGCAGATAACGATCAAGCCCTTTATTGACCAAGGCTGTGCCGTTCTCCAGAAATGACCCAAGGTCAAATGGCTGAGAATGACGGGCTCCCGTGCGCGTAGCTGTTCCTGACATGCGGAGTTATGTAGTGAAACCCGACTCAAGGATCAAGCCAGTATTGGAGCTAGGAGTCAAAAAGAGCGCTTTGGATCAATCAAAATGTTTCCAATTCGTACAATTGTCGAATGCGGTAGGCCGGGACTTCATGACTTATTATTTCAATTTGGCTTTTAATTCAGCGTGGAGATCTCTCATGGGCTGGTCCAGTTCTAACTTAGCTTCATGTAAAGAGTTCAAAACTGAAAAACAACCTGCCAGACAACTTTGGGCGAGTTCTGCTTTGGCAAATGCCTCAGCATATTTGTAGGTGAGGAAATATGCCAACGCCGCTGGCCTACCATAATAAATAGATTGGGGATTCTTCTCCCACAAGGGTAACGCTAAGTGGAGCGCGCGTCTCTGAAGGGCTAGTGCCTGCAGCTCTTGGCCCGGCTGAGAACTTGCGAGTTTAGCCATGGCTTGGAAACAGGGCACTTCCAGAAACTGAAATAATGTAAAAAAGCTGGTGTGGATTTTGAGTAGATGGGTTGTGGATTTCGTCAAAGAATGCATGCCTGAAATCATCCGCCCCGCTGAGCTTTCCTTCTTCTCCCTGACCGAGCGTCTGGCTCAGATTTCCCAGCAGCGCGACCCTCTCCAACGCT
>JANYDC010000072.1 GCA_025359965.1 Pedosphaera sp. | reverse complement strand
CCGTCAACCAGTTATTTTTTTCTTTTTAACCAGTCCGAATCGCTCTCTTTAACCCTCACCCCCCTCCTCTCTCAACCGTCTCTTTCTCCCTCGGGGACGCAAACACTAGGCCCTTCACACTCAGACGGAAAGTTCTTTTTTGACAGTTTTGAAACTGCCGGTCATTAGCCATTAATGCTGAACGACTTACATATTATCTTTTTCTGACATATTTTTAAAAACCCTCATACTTTGGTTCTGTTAAGTAGAGTAATTCGAGCCCAAATCCACCGGCAGGATTGATTTGCCTTTGTCCTCTCTCCTCAGAAGAATTCGGCTTGTACCGTCTCCCAGTCAGATTGGATCTACTGAATATGCCCGTTTCTCTTAAGACATTGTCACTTGGCGTTGGTTCCTTTGCACAAGGCGTCCTTCGGCCGTTGCGCGAAGCCGGCGGACTGACAGAAACATATTTGACGCGCCCCTACGGTCACGCAGGCCCTGCGTTAGAAGGCCCCACCTTTGATTCGGCCCATTTTTCCGACTTACCCCATCTGCTCGCCTCACAAAAACCCGATCTCATCATCCCTCAATCCATAGATTGGACCCAAAAGCCGTGGGCCTCGACGCTGATCCGCGATAAATGGCCAATTCTTTGCCCCACTGGCGATGCACTCTTATTGGAGAGGGATCGCAATTTCGCCCGTCATATAGCGGAAAAACACGGGGTTCCCTTTCCTGAATCCTTCGCGGTTTCTTCGCGTTTGGAGGCTGAGACATTGGTTCGGTCAAAGCAAAAGGGATTTGTCCTGAAAAATCCGCTCTGCTCGCCAGGAAGCCCGTTACACACGATCGTGAGCCGTAGTGCTGAAGAAACTTTGGCCTGGCTTCCTCGGATCAATGATTCCGAGGGTATTTTCCTTCAGGAATACGCAGGATGGAAAGAAATAGGGCACATTGCCCTTGTCAGTGCAGGCCAGATTCATTCCCTGATTTCCAATCAAGAGTACAAGTACGCCTTCACTGGAAATCAAGGAATCGTGGCGGGAGCACCGCTTGGCGGACTGGTTGAGCTCGATCCTGCGGATCGATACGGCTTGGCCAAGCGTTTTTTGCACCCGCTTCTGAGCTGGTTTCGGCAAACCAATTTCCATGGCCCAGTACAAGTCACTGCCATGTTGAGTGACCGTGGCTGGGTTGCGTTGGAATACAACGTTCGCCTAGGGGTGACTTGCGGCCCTGTGATTATGCGCTTACTCAGAAATGCTGCGGCCACCTTACGCCAAGTCGCCTTAAATGAGTCGATTAAACCGGAATTTCATGATGCTCAGCCATTCGCCTGTTCGCTGACCCTTGCCGGTCAAGGATATCCCTACACTCAGCTCGACGCGCCTTCATTTCCCATTGAGATCACAGGCGCACCCACCTGTGATGTCTTTTGGAATGAGGCCGAATTGCGTGAAGAACGCTGGTGGAGCACCGGGCATCGCATTGCCGATATCGTCGCGCGAGGGCGCTCGATACCAGAAGCGGTGAGGCTCGCCTACGAAAACATGGCACGGATCAAGTGTGCGGGAACTTATTATCGCACCGACGTGGGGTGTTCTCTTGAACCGGGCCTGCTTTCGCCTGTTCATCTTGGAAAAATCGCTCTTTCTGTTGGAGAGACGATTGACGTGGGCTGAGATTATCCGACCATAGAGCCACCAAAGAATGGACGGAACCAACTTGCAGTTCGAGGAACCCGGTGGATTGAATCCGCATCGAGCAGCGTGGATCGAGATTGATCACGATCGCCTGCGGACCAACTATCTGACGATCGCCGAAGCGCTTCCGGCCAACACCGGTTTTGCGGCAGTTGTTAAGGATGATGCCTATGGGCATGGTGCTGTGCTGGTTGCACACGAAGCGGCCAGTGCGGGCGCCAAACTTCTCGCCGTGGTAAATGTCGAGGAGGCCCTGGCGCTGCGGCGCGCTGGGTTGGGTCTGCCCATATTGGTTTTGGGCGGACGTCAGCCGGAGGAACTGCCCGTCTGTGTGGAAAACGGCCTGAGCATTTGCGTTCACCATGAGGATGATGTGCGCCACATTGCCGCCGAAGCTGCCAGACAAGGCCGAAAAGCTTCGGTTCATGTCAAGATCAACACGGGCATGAATCGTTATGGCGTGAGGTGGACGGAGGCTGCGAGCGTGATTTCGCGCGTTGCGGGAACTCACTCGCTCCATTTGGCGGGCGTGATGAGTCATTTTAGCATGTCGGATGAGTTGGATAAATCTTTCGCCTATCTGCAACTGAGCCGATTTCGATCTGTGTTGCAATGGATGGAATCGCAGCGGATTCATGCCCAATATCGCCATCTTTGCAATAGCGGCGGGTTTCTTGATCTGCCTGATGCCCATTACGATCTTGTGCGAATTGGTTTGCTGGCCTTGGGGGTGTATCCATCGAGTGTGTGCCGCCGACTGACCGGTTTGCAGCCGGTGATGAGCGTTAAAACACGCATCAGCCATCTGCAAAACCTGCACGCGGGGGATAAAGTTGGTTACGGGATGCGTTTTACCGCTCCTGATCGCTGCCGGATTGCCGTGCTGCCGGTGGGTTATGGCGATGGTTTTCCGCGTGTGCGGAATAATGGGCGCGTGCTGATTGGCGGAGCGTTTGCGCCGTTGGTGGGAGGGGTGTCCATGGATGCGGTGACGGTGGATGTGACGCATCTGCCCCACTTGAAACAATGGGATGAAGTGGTTCTGATGGGGCGGCAGGGCGAGCATGAAATCACGGTCAACGAAGTGGCGGCTCTGCGGCAAAGTGTTTCGTACGACCAATTGTGTTCGTGGCGCTCACGGCTGCCGCGCATCGTCATCAACCCTCCGAGCCAGCCATGAAACTGCTTTTCTCTGAAGCGCGGCCTGCTTACGAAAATTATATCTTCCCCTACGCTATCTGGGCGTTTCCAGAGGAGGGCGAGGCTCCGTCGGAGCTTTTTCAGGCAGGATTTCTGCCTAGTTCGGCGCAGCTTGACCGGTTTTACCTGTGTCGGCATATCCGGGTGGACCTGGCTGATTTCGAGTTGACCTCGGAAAACCGACGTATCATCCGCAAGGGGGCTGGTATCAGGGCCACCTTGATTCCGCGCGGGCAATTTGAGCTGACCGAGCAGCGACGTGAGTTTTACAAAACGTACGCCGACATTAAATTCGGGAAGGATAAGATGACCCACGAGCGGTTGGAGCGCATTTTTGGCTCCAAAATCCTCTCGCACATCCTGCTTTTTACGGACGAGAAGACGGGGCAGGAAGTGGGTGCGGTCACGCTTTATTTGGAGAAGCCGAGCCTTGGGTACTACTACTACTCGTTTTACGACCTCAACTACTACCAGCGGAACCTCGGCATGTTCATGATGACCACTGCGGTCGAGCTGCTGGCCAACGCCGGGTACCGTTTCGCCTACCTCGGCACTTGTTATTCGCAAAATGCCCTCTACAAAGCGCAGTTCAGGCATGCCGAGTTCTTTAACGGTTTCCAGTGGTCGCGCAATCTCAAGGAACTGCGGTATTTGATCGAACGCAGCCAAACGGTCTGCAATGAACATTTGCTGGAATCCCCCGAGTACCGGGAGAGATTCGCTCCGGATGATAACGACGTCCTGGCCGGGCAATCGTTCTTCAAGATTCGCCCCGGAACTGAGTGATGGTTTAGCGATTTCGGCGTCTTGAGGGATGGGAAGGATTGGGTCAACATTGATTGAAGGCTGACTTGTTGCATTCGTGGTGTTTCCCATCGGAATCGAAGTGGGTTCTATTGAGTTTATAGAGGCCAGTTCGGCTTCGAGAGGTTGGTTGCTGGGGGTCGTAGACGCACGCGCCTGCTCGGCTTCGGCGGCTGCTCTGAGGTGGGCGTTGGCAAGTTGGACGACGGTAAGGGCTTGGTCTGGGTCGTAGAAATCCTGTATGTGGTTGTCGTCGATGTATTTGAAGTAAGTTTGGCAACCACAGATTTGTCGGAAATAGGCCCACATCGAATAGTAGGAGTTGGTGCGGGTGGGTTCAGTGGTATTCATATTGATGTCTTATGTTAGAGAATGGCTGGGGGAGTTGACCCTAGCTGAGGCAGAATCGCACTCACGAAGTGTTGAGTCAACTTTTTTGTTCTTTTTTTGAAAAAGAAGATAAAAGGGAATAACCACGGACCAGCAAGGACATGGCACGGAAGAGAGGCGGGATTTTTTGCGTGCAAGTTGATTCTCCGATTGAAGCAGTGCGGGTGTCCTCTTCGCCCGTTAAGACTGCGGCCAACAATGCACTGGAGCACAAGGCCGACATTGCCAAGGTGCAGAAGTGGCTCGGGCACGCGAATATTTCGACAACCAAGCTTTACGATGCGCGGTTGAGAAGGCCGGAGGATTCGCCCAGGTTCAAAGTGGAACACTGAGTCTGAAGACTAACCCAAGGTTGACAGCACTGGATGTGCGTGGTCCGCAAACCTTCCTTGGGTTTTGACTCCCCCCAGGGCAATTTGGTAATTAAGGAGGGGGGAACAAAGACTCAAACAAACCGTTTTGATCTCGCCCCCCCAAGGGCAATTTGGTAATGAACCGAAACCCGTTCGAGTTGACCGGATTGTGTTTTGATCTCGCCCCCCCAAGGGCAATTTGGTAATGTGATCGCGCCAGCAGTGTTGTCGTTTTGATCTCGCCCCCCCAAGGGCAATTTGGTAATCAATTTCTTTTACGTGTATTTCCTACTTGAGCGTTTTGATCTCGCCCCCCCAAGGGCAATTTGGTAATCGGTTCACTTCAATCAATTTGAGCGCAATCACGTTTTGATCTCGCCCCCCCAAGGGCAATTTGGTAATTCCCCGGTGAAAACATAGGTGCCAGCGGATGGGTTTTGATCTCGCCCCCCCAAGGGCAATTTGGTAATGTTTCCCTTCATATTGAGACGATTGGCCTCCAGTTTTGATCTCGCCCCCCCAAGGGCAATTTGGTAATGCACTCGGTTTGGATAAGCAAATCCTAACCACGTTTTGATCTCGCCCCCCCAAGGGCAATTTGGTAATGTGTTGGGCTCACATCGTACCAAGTCGTGTC
>JANYDC010000043.1 GCA_025359965.1 Pedosphaera sp. | reverse complement strand
TGATCCTTCGGCACCCGGCTTTCGGGCGAGATCAGGCAATACATGTCGGCTTGGGCATCCACATTTCCGCGCATGTTTATTTAGACGAACGCTGCCCAAGCACGTTTCAAACAAACTGTCACTTTTTCAATGAACTGCTAGTGGCGGATTCGGCGAAAGCATTCAAAGAAATGGTGGAATCACCGCTGAAGTGAGTCCCCATGTGGAGTACGGTGGCAGAGTAGCGCCGACACCGCTTTCGCAAGAGGGCACAGAGTTGATGTGGAGAGTTCCGCTGTGCAGGTGCATCTCTGCAAAGCGGTGTTGCCGCTCGGCGCTCTGCCACCGCACTCCCCATCAGAAGGCTTACTTCTGACGAAGGATCGCCCTCACTGCCGCCAACATCCGATCCATCTCATCATCTGTGCCGATGGTAATCCGCAGCGAGTCTGAAATCTCAGATGCGGAAAACCAGCGCACTAGAATTTTCTTCGCCCGCAATAATTCCAACCACTCTTTTGCTGGCTGCCCCGGCGGCTTGGCCAGGATGAAATTAGTTTGGCTGGGTCGCACGGAAAATCCGAGCAAAGCCAAGGAACCGGCCACACGTTCGCGAGTAGCGATGATCTTCGCGAAATTACGGCGATAGTAGGGTATATCCTTGAGAGTCGCCACTGCTGCGATCTGGCCCAATCCATTGACATTGTAACTGTCCCGCATTTTGTCCAGCGCAGCGATCAGTGCCGGGTGGGCAATAAAATAGCCAACGCGTTGAAAGCACAGGGAATAAGCCTTTGAAAATGTGCGTGAAATAATCACGTGAGGATATCGCAAGGCGAGGCCGGCGGCATTTTCTTCCGCAAAATCCACGTAGGCCTCATCAAGAACGACAATCCCTTTTTGTGCTTTGCAGAGGTTCTCCAGATCATTCGTGGCATAGCCCTTCCCCGAGGGTGCATTCGGGGTCGTGACCAGCGTGAGGGCGGCTTCAAAATCCCATGCGGCTCCACGTCGCAATTCCTTCACCGTCGGCAGGGCAAAATCAATACCAAGCGGAACAGCATTGACTGATGCTCCATGCGTCGCCGCCAGCACCGGGTATAATGAATAACTTGGATAAAAATACTGCACGGTCGACTTGGATTCTCTTGTCGGCGTTACAGGTGCGGGCTCAGTAAACACCCTCACCGCCAGCGCAAGCAACTCATCCGACCCATTGCCGATGATGATCTGAGAAGCCTCACATCCATGCAGTTTGGCCAGTGCTTCCCGCAGCGGTTGCGCGGTGGGGTTCGGATAAAGCCTCAGCCTACCATCCACTGCGGCGGCCACTTCCTTCAGTACTTTCGGCGAAGGCGGGTATGGATTCTCGTTGGTGTTAAGCTTGATTAAGCCCTTGATGCGCGGCTGTTCTCCCGGCACGTAGGCGTGAAGTTTTTGGACAAGCGGACGAATCAACTGGGTGTTCAATTTCATGCGATGGCAGACGAATTGAGGCCGGATCAACCCTGCTTGCGCGCAGACTTTTTCACGGCGGGTTTGCCGCCATCGATGCGGATCGAAGCCGAGCGCCCGTGCGCGCCCAGGCCTTCAACCTGCGCGAACGTGTCGACAGCCGCCAATGATTTCTTAAGCGCGGCTTTGGAATATTCCACGACACTGGTGCGACGTTGAAATTGATCCACTGTGAGCCCCGCAAAACACCGCCCTGCCCCGCCGGTCGGCAATTCGTGGCTCGGACCCGCCATGTAATCCCCCACCACCGTCGGCGAATATTCGCCTAGGAAAATCGCACCTGCCGAACGAATCTCCTGCGAGACCACGGCAGCGTTCTTCATCATGATTTCGCAGTGTTCAGGGGCAATCTCGTTGGCCAACTTGATGGCAGAAGGCCAATCTTTGAGCACCACCAGCCAGCCATTGGTGGCGAGAGCCTTCTCAATAAATGCTGCGCGGGCAAGTTTGGGCTGTTGTTTCTTCACTTCTTTTTCCACAGCCTGAACCAGCTTCCTGGAGGTGGTCAGAAGCCACACCCGCTCGTGCCCCGAGCCATGTTCCGCCTGAGCCAATAAATCCGCCGCAATGAACGCCGGATTGGCGCTATCATCCGCCAAAACCAACAACTCGCTCGGCCCTGGCAACAAATCCACCGCCACCACTCCGTATAACAACCTTTTGGCCGCGACCACATACGCATTGCCGGGGCCATAAATCTTCTGCACAGGCTTGATGGCGGCTGTTCCGTGAGCCATGGCCGCAATGGCCTGCGCGCCGCCCGCCCGGTAAACCTCCGTGGCACCCGCCGTGGCCAAGGCAAACAACAGCGCCGGATTGATGGTCCCATCCGCGCCCGGAGGCGTACACACAACAATCTCAGGGCAACCGGCAACGGCAGCCAGAGTCACCGTCATCAATGCGGACGAAACCAAGGGGGCAGTTCCGCCGGGAACGTAGATTCCCACGCGTTGGAACGGGTCAAATTTCTCTCCAAAATGGGCGCCTTGGGCGTTCGTGCCAGCCCAGCCTTTACGCAGTGATTTCCGGCTGAACTTGGTGATGTTGGCATGGGAAAGCTTCACCGCATCCCGCAACGCTTCATCGGCCTGCAAAGAAGCCGTAAAAAACTCGGACTTGGTCACAGCCAACTGTTCCGCCGTCAAAGTGCAGCGGTCAAACTTGGCCGTGAATTCCAGTAGCGCCTCGTCGCCGCGCTCAACCACCGCCTGCAATATAGATCGGGTGCGACCCTCGATTTCAGGGTCAAACAAACTGGAGCTGGCGACCATCTGCTGGCAGGCCGCGGCGAAATGGGCGTCGTTGTGGCGAAGAATTTTCATCCAGGGCGAACCTACCTGTCCAACTGCTCCTTGAAAAGTTCATATCTCGCGCAATCTAAAACCCGGACACTGGCAAAGCCTTATCATTTCAGATCCATGCCGCCCAGGCCACCAACTGTCCAATCCAGATTGTAAAGCGGCGTGGTCCCATCTTTAAAAGGAGCATTAAGCCGTTCGTAGAGCGCGAACTCAGAATGGCCGTCGACAAAGAGTAGTGACATCCCCCGGGTGCCATGCGCCGCGCTGGCTGTCCCCTTGCGGATATCATTCCACTTGCCCTTGGTGCTGGCAAAGCATGGGGCAATCGCCTTCTTCGTGGGAAACTTCACATCCGCCAGAGTGCGAACACGCAGCGCGCCTCCGTCGTCTGTGTGATAAAACTGGTTGTAGTAATAGTAGGAGCAGGGAAAAAGCAGTTCGTTGGTGCGAATGGGAAAATTGTTCGCCACCGCCCATTCAATATTAAACCCCCGCCCCGCATCCGCCGGACAAAGGTAAAACGACCTGTTGTTGGTGCCAATATAGGGGTTCATCAGCTTCAGCAAATCCACAAACCCCATCTGCGGCCAGTCGCGCCCCGAGTAGGGAAACTGGTCGCGGTTGTCGTTGTGGTAAAGAGCGTAGGTCATCCCAATTTGACGAAGATTTGAAATGCACCGCACCCTCTGCGCCTTGCCCTTGGCCTTGGCCAGCGCGGGAAGTAACATGCCGGCCAGAATAGCAATAATCGCAATCACCACAAGAAGCTCGATTAAGGTGAAGGCCCTGAATCGGTGGGCGCGTTGAATTCCCGGCTGGAGGCAAGTGGCTGGGCTCATCAAAGCATTCTATCAGCAGCCTCGAACCCCACAACCTGAATAACACGAATAGAAATCGTGATTCCAATGAATTTGCCGACGGAATCAATTTCAGACCATACAGGCTTGATCACTTTCGACCTTTGTTGGTAGCTCTCCATCCGATAAGCAAAATTGACAGCTTCGAGGGATGGAGAATATTTTTGAGCCGTGCCGGTAATTCCAAGCCGCACAAAAACCCCAAAACAACAACAATGATGAAATCCCCATTCTCACTGATGGCGGCCCTGCTGGCAGGGTGGCACCTTACCGCCTCGCCGAGGGCGATGGCTGATTACGCCGAAGCCGTATCCGCCTTAAGCCCCATTTTGAACTATCGTTTGGACACCACAAATCAGGTGCCTCCCGAATTCCCAGCTCTTAACAGCGGCTCCTTGGGAGCGGCGTTTAATGGCGAGTATCAATCCATGTCAGATTCACGCAATCTGGACGGGGCCATCTTGGGTGACGCAGATAAGGCAGTCTCAATTGCAGGGGCGAGCGGACAACAAATCGTGATCCCCTATTCGCCCAGCTACAACCCCTCGGGTGATTTTTCCATCGAATTCTGGGCCAAGCCTGCCAACACAGATGCAGGCGCCCGGGCTGTGGCCATATCCATGGTAAACGGCCAAAACGCTGCCAACTCCAGTGATCGGAGCGGCTGGGTGGTTCGACAGAACGGAACCGACTGGCAGTTCTTTCTCGGCGACGATCACTCCGATGGTTCCACATTTTATGCCACCCAGCTCACGGCTCCCGGAGCCGTTGTGCTGGATTCATGGCAACACATCGTGGCCGTTTATGCCGGATCTGCCGTATCCATCTACGTCAATGGTGAGGTGGCTGTCACGGACGTCCCCGTTAAACCGGTTTTGGCGAACACGCTGGCCCCTTTGATCTTGGGTGACCGCGGCTAAACCGGTTGGGATTACAATGGACTACTCGATGAATTTGCAGTTTACACCAACGCCCTCAGCAGTGCGGAAATCAAAACCCATTACGACAGCGGGCTCGACGCTGCCAGAACCAAAACCTACTCGGCTCTGATTCAGGAGAAGAAACCTGTCCTCTACTATAGACTGGGCGAAGCAGCCCTAGCCCTGCCGGTCACTCCCAACTCAGGAAGCCTCGGTGCCCTTGCGGATGGAATTATTTACCCCGGCACAACCCCCGGAATTGCCGGACCAAAAAGTCCATCAATAAGCGGATTTTCCACCACTAATCGAGCTGTTAACATCGAAAAAGCGGGCAGCTACATCAAGATTCCAAGTCAGGAATTGAACTTGAATGAAATCACATTGGTCGGATGGGTCAAAAGGGTTGGGGTTCTCCCCGCCAGAGCGGCAATTATTTTCCAGCGCTCCCCTAGTGGCACAGGTGCTTCCGGTTTGGGAGTGAATGATGATGGGTTAAGCTTGAGCTATCACTGGAATGATGCCGCCAACACCTACGGATGGAATCCGGGTCTGGTCATTCCAAACAATGCTTGGACCTTTGTCGCCCTGTCACTATTGCCGGACAGCGCGGTCATGTATATGGGCACGGCCAACGGTTTAGTCGCAGCCACCAACGCGGTTTCCCATGACGCGCATGATTTCACCATCTCCACCATCGATATCGGGTTGGACCCAACCGCCTCAACCCGTGCTTTTCAAGGCAGCTTGGACGAAATCTCAATGTTCGATAAGGCACTCGATTTCGGCCAGATCGAAACACTCTTTAAAGCGGCTCTGCCAGCAATTCTTTCGATCACTCGCACTCCGGAAGATCCCGTCTACGAAGGCTCAACGGTGACTTTCCAAGCCGCCACAGCGGGAACCACCTCTCCCACCTACAAATGGATGAAAGATGGGGTTCCCATCGCCGGACAGACCACAGCTAAACTGGTGCTTACCAATGTGGTGGTGGCTGACGGTGGAACGTATAGCCTGGAAGTTAAAAGTGGCGCAGTGACGCTGATGGAATCGCCGGCAACGCTAACGGTGGTTTCCTCGGCACCCAGATTCTCCAAAGTCCCTGTTGACGCAGTGAAATTTGTCAACGGCGGGGTACGCTTCGAAGCCGCAGTTTATGGCAGTGTTCCCATTAGCTACCAATGGAAACACGGAACCAACTTCATCCCAGGAGCAACTTCAACAACTCTCAGCCTTACGGACCTTCAAACATCCGATATTGGCACTTATACATTGGTTGCTTCGAATCCGCTGGGCACCAACGAAGTGAGCACCACCTTGACCCTCCTTACCCCGACCTTGTACGCAGCAGTGGTGACCGATTTGGGCCCTCTTGGTTACTGGCTCCTTAATGAGGACGGCATCACCAATGTCTTTGACTCCTGGGGTGGGCGCGATGGTCTTGCTGATCCCGGTGTAACCAACAACATCGCTGGACCTCAACCCACGGACTTCAAAGGATTCTCCCCGACCAATACAGGATATGACTTCAATGGGGGTTCAGGGGTGGTCAACGTGCCCGCTCTCAACCTGAATAAAAATATCATGACGATTGTGGCTTGGATCAAACCCACCGGGGTTCAGCCAGACTATACGGGTCTTGTTTTTTCAAGGGCTGGAGGGACAGTTGCCGGTCTGGATTTCCAAACCGCAGGTCAGCTCGGTTATCACTGGAATGATGCTGCCAACACCTACGGCTGGGCGTCCGGCCTGACACCAGAACTCGACAAGTGGAATTTTGTGGCGCTTGTGGTGGAACCCAGCCAAGCCACCATGTACCTCGATTCCGGCTCGGGGCTTCAATCAGCCGTCAACGAAGTAACCCACGCCGCTGAAGAATTTGATGGGCCAATCCGGTTCGGCGCGGAGAGCAGCGGTTCCCGCGCCTACAGGGGGTCGATGGATGAGATCGCCATTTTTGATCATTCATTGACTGGAGATCAAATTACCGCCCTTCACGACGCAGGATTTACGGGAGCATACGGCGGGCCCATTATTGCGGCATTCGTGCAACAACCCAAATCTCAAACCATTTTAGTGGGTACTCCATACACCTTTTCAACAAAGGTTTCGGGCAGTGTGCCACTTACCTTCCAGTGGCAGAAAAATGGCGTGGATATCGCAGGCGCAACGCGTTCTTCACTTACCCTCGCCTCACCGCAGGAATCAGATACAGGCGAATACAAGTTAATCGTTAGGCAAGGGGCCTTCACCACCAACAGCCTTCCCGCCACTTTAGGTGTGAAACCCATCCCCTCATATTTGAACGCTACCAACGACCTCGTTTTGCATCTGACATTCGACACGGATTTCAAGGATTCCTCAGGCCGTACCAATGATGGGACCGCTCTAGGTTCGCCAGCCATAGTGTCAGGGCAGGTCGGGGCAGGTGCTTTGGAATATGCCACTGATCCAACGGCATCAGTGTATAACTACGTCTCGCTTGGTAATCCTGCACCCTCCGATCTGGTCTTTGAGGCCGACACCAGCTTCTCGGTCGCTTACTGGATCAAATTCGCCGGCAAACCCGGGGATCTTCCCTTCTTAGGCAGCGCCAACAATTCCTATGGCGGAGCAGGCATGACCTTCGCTCCGTCCTACGGCGGTGGCGGTTGGTCCTACTGGCTTGGAAGCGATGCCGGATCAACTGGCCTCTACGGAAAAGAAAACTCGGTCAACGATGGCCAGTGGCATTCATTGGTGCATGTTTTTGATCGTTCCGGTGACGCCGTCACCTATCTCGACGGCGTGGTGGTCGATACGCGATCCATGTCCGGCATCGGCGGTTTTGACAATGCCGCCGGTCTAAGCATCGGCCAGGATCCTTCCGGAACGTACGGCGAAAAAGCCACCGGAGATTTGGATGACCTTGGCATTTGGCGCCGCGCGCTGAGTGAATATGAGGCTAAATCCATCTCAATCGTCGGCAAACTGGGACGCAGCTTCAATAGTGTCGGTGCGGAAGCCGTCTCCATGACGGTGCTACTGACGCCCAATGGATTGGTGATAAGCTATTCCAGTGGAACCCTCGAATCCGCAGCGAAAGTAGATGGCCCATGGTCCACCGTTATCGGAGCCAGTGCCCCCACCGCAACCCTGACGCCAATTGGCGATCAGGTCTTCTATCGAGTCAAGGTATCGAACTAGTACCATGTATCATTTATAAGTTCGGATAGAGTCGTTTCAGTTTGATGCGGGCATTTTCTGTGGTGAAGTGCCACTCAACGGGTGTGGCCCGGTTGTTCCGGTCGCGTTGCCAGGCGGCGACTTCCGTTCTCATCAGACTGATGTCTGGAATCCTGCGGTCAAGGCACTGGCTGTTGAGCGCGCTCAATTCGATCTCCGCAATGTTGAGCCAGCTCCCATGTTTTGGGGGGTAGTGGATTTCGAGCCGCCGGGCCAGCCTTCGAGCCTCCTCCGGATCGAAGGTTTCGTAAAGCGAGGCCGCGCTGTGAGTGTTCAGGTTGTCCATCACCAGGCGCACCTTCACGGCCTGGGGGTAGCGCTCATCCAGCATGCCCTTGTTGAATATGGCCCACTCCTTGCGGGTGCGGTGTTCGGTGATGGCGACATGGCGGCGGCCGGTCAGGGGTTCCACCTCCAGAAAGATGGCGGCCACGCCGTTGCGCACATACTCATGATCGAGGATTTGTCCCCGTCCCGGAGCGGGGGCGATGGGGGCGTGAACCTCACCCACCAGCTGTTTGTTGGATTCATCCATGCAGATGAGTGGGAACTGTGGATCGTAAGGCGCATGATAAACGTCCAGCACATCCTCCATGCACGTGACAAAACCGGCGCACGCATCGGGCGGAATCTTCCAGTATTTGCTCAGATGAGGCTTGAGCGCGTTTTTTTTAGGGACCGCTGGACGCTCATGGTGGAAACCTTCGGCGCGATCCTCAGTTCCACCACCTTCTCGGCCAGCAAACGCACGGTCCAGCGCGCACGGCCCTCCGGCGCGGGGGAACAGGCCAAAGCCGTCAGCCGGGCGTCAAAGGCTCCGTCGAAGGTGAGTTTCGGCACCTTGGTGGAAGCTTTGCGCTCCAGGGCGGCTTCGATCCCTTCCTCCACGAAGCGGGCTTTGAGATGTTCAATGGTGCGGCTGGTGACGCCCAGTGCCTGTGCCACGTCGGCCACTTTCCAGGGGTCACCGTGCGGCCCCGCGTCGCTTAAGAGCAAAGCCCGTGCATGAACAAATTTCGCCGCAGCGATCTTTCCGCCACGCGTCAGGACTTCCAGCCGATCACGTTCTTCCTGAGTGAGTGTAACCCGGTACCGAGGTGCCATGATCCGATCATCCCTCGAAACCAAAATGAGGTCAACATGCGAAATATAGCGAGTTACGTGATACTAGACACTTCAACGTGGAAGGACAACGCACCTTCATGGCCCGGACTGGCTCCAACACCGTGACTTACATCCATGACAACATCGGTGAAGGGAGCTAAGCCGTGGGCAGTGGCGGGGTTTCCACGGAAAACCTCAGTCATAGCTACGATCCAGCGTGTAACATTTCCAAAAGTTACGTATTGGCGGGCGGCTCGGGTGGAGGTGTCTTGAATGGGTTGCGGACGGAGGCGGCGCGCTCGGGAAAATCGGGGAGGCGGAAGGTCGCGCCGATCATGTAGAGCCAGTTTACCATCAGGTGAATGGGCAGGAAGAGGATGAGGCCAAAGAGGCTTAGGCGGAGATGAAGATAGAGGACGATGCCCAGACACATGACCAAGGCTCCGGGGAAGACCGAGGCGTAACCCACCCGCCAGGCACCCATGAAATTGACGCGGCGATCCAAGTAGAAAGCCAACAGACGCACTACCACGGATTGAAGGGTTCCCAGAAGCAGCCAGGAAACTTGCAGCAGAATAAACGTCGCGGCGAAGGCAGCGGCAAGGACGATGGGCGACCACGCCCCCCACCACGGCTCGACCACCGAACGGCTTAAATCGAGATTGAGCGTCGGGGGAAAAGTCCAGGCGAACTCGCCCACGAACAAGCGCACGCGAAGCTCGTTGTCTCTCAGCTCAAACTGAACGTCGCCGGATTGGCTGATCGAGTTGGCCCGGTGGGGATCGATCATCAAGGAAAGATGGGGACCTTGAGCTAGGACGGGCTGGGCTTTGGCGGACCAAATCAATGTGCCATCCTGAATTGCCGCGCTTTCGGGAAGCTGGTTGACGGCGTTGCTCAGGATTGGCATCCAGGCACCGAGGAGCAACCAGACCGTGAGCGCTCCAGCCAGCAGCGAAACCAACAGGCTGGAGAGCCAGAAACGCCATCCCTGCGCCCAAGCGTAATTCGCCACCCCTGAAAAGGTAAAGGGATGGCAAAAACGTTTCGGGCGCGGGGCGCTTTCCATGGTTTACACCGTTAACCGGTGGGGCGCGGACGGAATGTTAGCTCTGCGCGGAGGTGGTGGGCGCGTCGGCAGACGGGGCCGCTTGTCCACCGGGAGGAGTGACCAAGGTCACGGGCACAGGGTAACGAACTTTCAGAACCTCGTCGACATGGACCTCGATGTAATAAACACCGGCCGTCTCAAACTTCGGCTGAGCGAAAAGGGTGCCGTTGGTGATGTGATGGTTTGGGCTGGGCAGAGCGAAATTGGTTTTGCTCTCGCGCAGAACGGTCTTGCCATCAGGAGCGATCAAGCGGACCAACTCGGAAAAATTGCCGATGCCAGCGGTCCAGCGGTTGAAGACGCAAAGCTTCAAGGCGACGGCAGGAAGCTGCGGAACGTGGATGTAGCCAATGATGCCGATGAGGATGAAATTGCCGGAAGCTTCCTGGCGAATGTCTTCTGCGAGCAACGAAGCTTGGAGATCAGGGAGGATGCGGGTCGGGTTCATGGTATTGTTGGCTTGTGTTCGGGGATTAAATATCAATGGGTCAAATCTTCGGCGGCACGCACGGTGTTCCGCATCAGCATGGCAATGGTCATGGGCCCCACACCACCGGGATTGGGGGTAATGAGACGGGCTTTGGGCTGAACCGTGGCAAAATCCACATCGCCCACCAAGCGCGTCCCGGAGGGGGCTGTGGCATCCGCAATACGGTTCACGCCGACATCCATAACCACGGAACCGGAGTGAACCATATCGGCCTTAACAAAATGGGCCACGCCCATCGCGGCGATAATCACATCGGCGCGCCGACAGGTTTCAGCCACATGCCGGGAACTGGAGTGACAAACGGTGACGGTGGCGTTGGCGTGGGGCGACTTCTGCATGAGGATGGACGCCATGGGTTTGCCCACGATATTTCCGCGCCCCAGAATCACCACCTCAGCTCCGGGAAGTTTGACACCTGACCGGATTAACAACTCGTGCACTCCAGCCGGGGTGCAGGAAACAAAGGCACTGTCATCGCCCAGCAGCACTTTGCCGACGTTCATGGGATGAAAACCGTCCACGTCTTTTTCTGGAGACACTGAACGGTAAACGAGGGAGGAATCGATATGTGAAGGAATCGGAGCCTGAACGAGAATACCGTGAATGGCGGGGTCGGCATTAAGGCGGGCCACCAACGCGAGCAACTCAGCCTGGGTGGCATGTTCGGAAAGAACGTGAGTCGTGGAATGGATGCCCAACCGCTTGGAGACTTTTTCCTTCATCCCCACATAGACTTGGGAGGCGGGGTCCTCACCTACTCTGACAAAAGCCAAACCGGGCTGAACGCCGCGTGCGATTAAAGTAGTGATGCGCGCGGTGGTTTCCTGATGCAATTGCTCAGCAATGGCACGCCCATCAATGAGGTTGGAAACCGAGGACATTAAGGCGCGGTTTCGATGGTTTCCAGTTCAAGCACGGGGATGCCGGCATACCGGGGGTCAATGCCCTCCTCGCCGGTGACAATTACCCTTTTGCCGCGAAATTCCTTGAGATTAATCCCACTTTTCTCGGCATGGACATAATTGATCGGTTTCCCATTTTCGTTTGAGTTGAGCTCAAAGTAGGTCGGGGCTTGTATGTTGAAACGAGTGCTGTGGATCGTGCCCTCGCGACGCACCAACCGCCGAACCACCGTGGGGGCAGCTTGTTTGGCCACCACCACAGGTTGGACCGCCGCTGGTTGAGGGGCGGGTATTGGTGGCGTGGCTGAAGGCTGGACCACGGCGGACTTAACAGGTGCGGGAGGAGGCACCACGATGGTCGGTGGAGTCTCGGCGACTGTGGTTTTGGTCAAAGGCGCGGCTTTGGGAACATTGGGGGTCAAGGGAGTGGGGAAGGTCGCAGGCTTGGATGCAGGAGTTGGGGTTTGTGCGGCGGCGAGATCTTTTGCCTCCACTTTTACTGGCTCCTCCTTCGCGGGAACTTTATCAGCGACCGCAGCGGGTGCAGGTGGAACGGAATCTTTGATCAGGAGGGCAGAATCCACGAAAGCATAGGCTGTTTTCGGAGTTTCGATTTCGATCCATTCACCCACCGTGCGGATTTCCGCAATGCCATCACCCTTTTCCAATCGGCCCACCACGCTGTAATTTTCGCCAGGTCCGGCGCGCAGATTAAGGCGGCGCGAGGCAGTGGTTTTGTCCTTGATGTACGGGCCGAAAATCCAGACGGGAGTGTTGGCCGGCATCCGGATTTTCGCCCACTTCAATGGCTCGCCCGGTTTGGGATTGGCCGGGGTGATTTCCTCTAAAATAGCGACTTCCTCGTCCTTCTGAAGTTGGGTGACCACTTCACTGGTCAGCACAGCCTGACCACGGATATTGACTCGGGCATCCTTGATCTTGGCGCGTTCTTCGGCGAAGCCATTCACGCCGAAGGCAAGGACGGCCAGAATGGTTAAACACAAACTGCGATGTAATATGCTCATGTGGCAGGTCTTCAACAGGTCGCTACACGTGCTTGATGCCCGTTACTCGCGAGTGGGTTGAATTAAAGATTTGATTTCCGCTTCTGTCAACGTCCTCCAGCGGCCCTCTGGCAGTTCACCCAGCTTGATCGAACCAATTTGCGTGCGTATCAGTCGCTCCACGAAAATGCCCTGAGCCTCGAACATGCGGCGGATCTCACGGTTTTTGCCTTCACGCAAAACGAGATCAAGTATGGCACCCTTCTGCCCGCTCTTAAGGATGCGTGCGCGCTCGGCTTTGAGTCGTTCACCATCGCTGAAGATTCCATCGGTCAGGCGATACACCATTTCCTGATCCACCGCCACTGGCAGGGTGACGCGGTAATGCTTGGTGACACCGTAGCGGGGATGGGTCAAACGCAGCGCGAAATCACCGTCATTGGTCAAGAAAATCAGGCCTTCACTCTTAAAATCGAGGCGACCGACGGGTTTGAGATTGTTCCACTCTTTGGGAAGCAAATCCCCCACCAAACGGCGACCTTCCGGGTCGGACATGGAACAGACAAAACCGCGCGGTTTGTGCAGTGCTATGTAGAGCTTTTTGCGCTGTTTGATGAGCGCGCCATCAGCTTCCACGCGGTCGTGATCGGGATCAACCTTTGTGCCCAGAACGGCCACGACGGCACCGTTCACGCGAACGCGGCCATTGAGGATTAATTTTTCACTGGCACGACGCGAGGCGATGCCCGCGTCGGCGAGCAACTTTTGCAAACGCACCAACATAAAAGAAACAGCGGGTGGAGGCATGAGCCACCACCCGCCTTGAGAAAAAATCGATTAGGCGTCGGGTTTGGTCTTGCGCAGTCCGGTGACGCGTTCGCCGTCCTTCCATTGACCGCGTTTTTTAAGCAGTTCGACACGCTCAAAACGTTTCAAGACATTCCGCTTCGCGCCCAATGCGCTTGCGCCACGTAAACTAGGATGCTGAGCCATACTCTCTCGTAAAATAAAATCCGCAGACCGTCTGCGGGAAACGTTGTTGTACCATACCCACCACCATGTGCAATGGTTATTTGGGTTGTTGCGACAGTTTTTCTGTTTATTGAACCGAAAAGAATGGTTCGCCATAATCAAAACGTGCCTTTTTGTATTCATTTGTCGTTATTTGTCACGGATGCTGGGTTTTCATCCTCCGGGAGGTAGTCGTAGGCCGTCTTGAACTCCGGTTTGAGTGGTTTGCAGGTGCTCTCAAGTTTATCAAGGTGAGTGAAAACTCGAAGGAGTTTTTCGAGGTCGGATAAGTTTTTGAGAGGTTGCCGGGAAAGTTCGCAAGCCTGACGGCCCAATTCGTCTAGGGCGACGATTTTGTAGGGAATGGGGTCTTGGACGATGAGCCGAGCCTGATCCAAATAGTGAATAGTGCGCATGGTGCGCTGGAGGGCGGAGAGAGGGCGGACGTATTTTGTGTAGTAGCGGCGTACGGAGTTGTATTCGACTTCCAAACCGAGTCCCTCGGGGCGGGGAGCGGCGATTTTGGCGATGGTTTCCCGATACGATGAATTTTGGAGCCAGTCATGGATTCTTACTTGGTCCTCGAAGGGGAGGTTAGCCAAGACGTTGTTGGAGTTGGGTTTACGGGTGAGTCCCGGCCCGTCAATGATGTTTTCTGCTGTATTCATTGGCGTGAGGTTAGCAGGGGCCATAGGACACAGAGTGTCCGACCCTCGAAAAAGATTTGGAAATTTTTTAACAGCAGAAAATAGCGACGAGACACGGAAGGGGATGGGGAATTTTAACCGCAGATGGGACCTGGATGAGCACGGATAGGAAGGGGAATTTCCCCTCGCAAAGCTAAAGCGGTTAAAATCAGGGATTTTATCATCGTCCGTCAAAAAGACCAGCCGTAGTCATACCCGCAATTGCATCTCCCTCGATCTCTTGATATTGACAGGCAATAGGGCACTTATGTTGACTGTAAGGTGAAAGTGGCCTTTGAGTATCGATTGGCCATAACCGTGTCTCATCGAATGCTTTTAGATCCACGCCCTCGAAACCGGGCATAGGACCACCAGTGCTCCCCAACGTCGTGATCATGTCCTGCAAGTAGTTGGATCGCCGACGGGAAGTCTAACCAAGGCGGCATGACCCATCCTGAGGTTTTGCGGTGGGTGGCATTTCTTGTTATTTCCAGAGTTTCCATGGTATTGGCGATTAAGTTTGTTTCCAGTTCGCTTGTCCAGTCATCCGGCGCATGCGCGGGATTGGGGCGTTTGGAGGAATACTGGAGACGGAGCAGGCCGCGCTATGAGGAACCTCGTACTCAAAGACCACCCTTCGCGAAGCAGACATCGTTTCTGGGACCGCTGATTGGTGGGGCTTGGGAAGCCGCCTCTTTTCCGTATTTTTATCCCCAGTAGTTAAGTGGGCACATCGTGTGATACTCGTTGCCTGTTGATTCTAAATGGCCGAGCTTTGTTTTAAATCCATCGTGCGTTTCCGTCGCTAGAACCGTGGAATTCTAGGTATCGACTGACTCCATGCCCGTCGGTTGAGAGCGTCCACGCACAATCCTTCCAATCACCTGAGCAACGACGCAGGGAACCAGTAGGAACACAGCATATGGAAATATCCAGTATTGCGCTGCCGTTAAAATATACCGCGCGTTGACTTGCTGTGGACGATCTGCAAAAGCGAACAGAAATAAAACCAAAAACGCGAGCGTGATGACTGCGGCTTGTGCAAGCAGAACAGGCCAACGGCAACTGCAACGCCACCCCATCCAGAAGCCAACAAAAGCGGGGATTACCGAAAGTAATAAAAGTGGTGTCATGTCATTTAAAATTGAAGTTTACTGGACCGGCTGTAACTCCACCTATTCCCGGCAATCCAGTAAATGCGCTTCCTGTTTGATTGAAGTCGTAAAATTGTTTCCCAGCAGCTTGTGCCGTATACGAGGGATAAATGTCATGATCACCGTTAAATACTCCGGTCCTCGCGCAGAAATTTAAATCGAAGGTAAAAGTGTAATCTATGCTAAATACCGGACCCAAGGCTGCCGACCATGAAATCCCAGTCAGAGTCACTTTGAAGTTTGGATGAGAACCAGAAACCGATTCGGTTAGTGCTCCGCCACCGGTTGGCGCAGCGATTCCTAAATCGGTGTAGCCGATGTAGTGAGTGAAGCTAATAATCTTGCCGTATTCATTGACGACAACGACGTGCTTGGTTTTAACCCCCTGCTCAATATCGGGTGGCCTGATAACTGTGGTGGCCACCATTTGAACTGCGTCCAAGCCTAAACGATCAACTCGGCTCAACGGCTCGTTGCCCACAAACACGTATCGCTCGTATTCCTTCGTGATCGCGCGTTTTGTCCACTCTCCAGCCCGAATCAATGCCAGCTTAATTGCAAGGTCATGGATGGGATCAGCATTTAGGAATCGTCCGGTCGAAGGCATGAAATACCGGTATCCGTAGTACAGCAGATCGGATTCGTTGTCCTGATATTTGGTGGAGAAGCGGAAGGGATTTTTTTTGGCCAACGTGCCTGTGGATCGAATCAATTCACCGAAAGGGCTATATTCGTAACTCGCTGTGGTGGCACCGCCGGCTGCGGAAACCAAGGCACTCCCATTTCCGTTGCCATCGTAGGCGACACAGTGGGCTCCATTGGACGCATCATTCACAAACAACAATCCGCCCACTCCACCTGCTCCCTGTCTGCTGCCGCTGAGGTCAGTACCCCAGACGTAGGTACGGATTATTGCATTGGCTGAGGTGAGTTCCGCCAGTAAATTCCAGCCTTCGTAGACGAAGCGGCTGTTGATCTGCAGCACCCACGCGCTTCCGTTCCATTGTTCGGCTGTTTTGGTGATGCGACGCCCTTTGGCGTCATAACCAAAGCGCAAACGAAAACCCGATCCAGTGGGAAACCCGCTAATGGAATCCATGGCAATGAGGCGGTTTTCGGCGTCCCAAGTGTAGGTCCAACGCCCGTCCCGTAACTGGTTTCCATCCAGATCGTAGCCCTCGTTGACGGTGGGTGTGGCCAAATCATCATACACCTCGGGCGTTTTTGGCAGAAACACGTTCCCGCTGACAGGCGTGGCACTGCTTCCGCCGTTTACGGCAGTGACGTTGAAACTGGGATAGGCCGCCACCGAATTATTGGGCACCGCTGTTTCCTTCCAGAAGTATTCCCCCTTGCGATACGTCATGGTACTGGCCGCACCCCCATTCAGACCCAGGCTGACCGTCGCCGCTGGCGTGGCTAAACCCAGCACGGGCACCACTCCAGGCACAGTCCGGCTGGTATATTGATTGAGGCTATTCACTGAGTAAGTCGCACTCTGCAGGTTGGCCCCGTTTTGATCGCCGCCCGACTTGGTGGAGAGCCGGTTGCCGATGTCATCAAAGCCGTACTCGAACTGCTGGCCTGACACGGGGGTGTTGTCCACGAAATATTTCTTGCCGCTGACGACCTGACCGAGGGAATCGTAACGGTACAGCCAATACGCGCCGTCGGCCAGATTGAGCCTGATCCGCTGGTTGGCGTCGTTGTACTGATAGCCATAGAGCAGCGGGCTGTCCGCCGATGGCACCGAGCCAATCGACGTCAGTCGGTTCAGATTGTCGTATTGTTTGGTGGTGGTCAGGCGCACGGTGCTGGATTGCTTGAAGACAATCTGGCCCACCAGCGGCGAGTTGGCAAGGTAGGTGTAGTTGGCCGTGTAATTGGTGTTGTTGCCCACCACCGAAAACCGGGAAGCGTTGTCGTAGGCGTAGGTGTTGGTGACCTTGGAATTGCCACGGGCCCACTGCCGGGTCAGCAATGTGTCGGCAGCCGTGTAAGTGTAAATCGAGCCTCAAAGTCGGAGCATTTTCGAATGTGTGTCGGGTATTTCTCGGATGCCCTCTTAAGAACGGATGTTAGAGGTAAGGCGTCTCCGCTTGAGTTAAGGCTGTTTTCAGATTCGGATCCCTCCGCCAGTCCAAAAAAAAACGCTTAATCTCGTGGTCTTGCAACATGTGCTCAAGCACGCCCGTGACCACGCACCGGCGTACCCTTTCGCCTCCACTGACGTATAGGCAAGCTAACAGTTCTTTCAACTCCACAAGTGCAACATCCGAGTTTCCTCTGCTCTTCCAAAGATGGTTGAACCAGTTGACCAAACTGTGCGCTGCTGTGTAGGGGCTGTCGTGCCATTCGCCGTCAGAGTCTTGGGTAATGCAGTCTTTGTAGTATCGCAAAGAAAAGGCCCTGTAATCCCCAATCTGTAGAGGCGGGAAAATTCGCTCGTAATGTTCTCGCTTGTTGATAAGAGAAAAAACTGCGCCCATCGTTTCAAGATCAGGAGATTTCATCCATTGGCGCACTTCGTCTCCATGTATTTGCGAGGTTCTGTCGCAATCCATGAGATGAGAAATCACCTGTTGAAGTGTTGTGTCCATGTCAAAGCGCTGGAGCAAGAACGGGAGCCGCGATCGGCGGGGCACAGTCTCGCGGCATATCCATCTGATTTATGCTCAAACGCTCCGACAACTTAACCGACCAACTGGCCCGCCGCAGGGAAGAACGCCGGCTCGTGCGATTGACCAGGCAACGGCTTTCCGTTCCTCAGCGGCTCGCGAAAATCGCCCGCGATTTCAAAGAGTGGACCCAACGCAAAATCACCCAGCCATCGAACAGGAAAAGCAAACCCGCCAGCAACGTCCGCTACGCCAATTTGAACAATGACCGCCCCTTTGTCACCGAGATCAAAGTTGCATCAGTGAAGAATGACTAGGCTGTTGCGCGTCTTCTTTCAGCACATGCCCGCCGTGCCGCCTTAAAATCGTCTTCTCGCAAAAACGGCCACACACTGTAATCACCTCGGCTACAAAACTCCCTGTCTGCGCGCTTGCAGGAAAGCAGCCCCAAAATTCTATCGAACCAATTCGACTTATAGAAGTCTCGGATTCCAGGAGCTTCTCTTTCCACTGGCCACTGGTAATCCCGATCCGTTTTTAAAAAGAAAATCCACCGGCACAGACGCTTTCGCATCTCGCTCCCTCTTTTAAAAACATCCCGCAGCGACTCTTCGCGGTCTCCACTTATTTCCCTCACCGTCCTGAATAGCGCATAAACTGCTGGATCATTTTTCGGCAAATCTAAAAACTGGTTTTCGCACTCGTAATTGCTGATCTGGCCGAGCGCCAGCTGTTTCAGAATTTTGCAGGTCCGATTTCGTGATGTTCGGTCAATCATTGTTCCTCCAAACACGCTAGATGCCTTTGCAGGCGCAGACGCAACCGGCCAAGCCAGCCGCATCATAAGTCAGCATTGCCCAGCCAACGAACGGTATCCACCGTGACACAAATCGCGAGGCCGATTTTGTGTAAGCAATCCTCGGACAGCATCCACCAGAGATGGTCGGCCACCGGCCTGGCAATTTTGCGTCTTGAAGAATGACATCAGTCATTTTCCCAGCAATAGATGTTCCCCGAGATGATCCGGGTAATATGAACCGATTATGCAGAATCGGTTGTCCTGACACAACCACCGTTGTATCAACCGTAATTCCCAACAGATGCTGAGCAACGCAACTTTCCACACACGTCGGAGGCCGAGGATTGTATATGTAGTAAGCTCCTCCGGGCGAATAAGGATCAGCGGGACTGACTGGCCCATTTGGACCACTTACTGGATTCCCATAGGCCAAACCCAATTCGTCAACGTAGTTTAATGGAGAATTGCCCACAAAACCGTATAAGTTCGGCCCTCCGTCGAGGGTCGGCTCGAGAGGCTGGAACAGCATAAAGCCCGGCTCACCTAACGGGTCACGCGATGGCCAGCTGCCGGTTGAAGGATTGTAGTATCTGTACCCGTAGTAGAGGAGGTCTGTTTCGTTGTCTTGGTATTTGGTGGAGAAGCGGTAGGGGTTGGTTTTGGAGATGGTGCCGCTGGATCGGATGACTTCCCCAAATGGGCCGTATTCGTAGGTGGCGGTGGTGGTTCCGGCACTCCCGCTGACGGTCGCGGCCACATTGCCATTACCGTCGTAGGCCACAAAATGCGTTGAGACCGCGGTGGGGTCGTTGATCATGAGCAGTGCGCCGACTCCCCCTGCCCCCTGCATGGAACCGCTCAAATCGCTGCCCCAGATGTAACTGCGCACGATGCCGTTGGTGTTGTTGCCGTCAAGCTCAGCCAGCAAATTCCATCCGTCGTAGATGAAGCGATTATAGGTGGCCGGACTGCCCGTGCCCGCCGTGTTGTTCCAGACTTTCTTACTGATGCGGCGTCCCTTCGCATCATAACCGTAATCT
>JANYDC010000029.1 GCA_025359965.1 Pedosphaera sp. | reverse complement strand
ACGGTCAGGGGTTCGCCGGTCAGAGGGTGGAGGTTGTCGCAGAGCCGGTGGTAGGCTTCCTCGGTGACCGGCCGGGTCAGGTCCAGGCCCAACCGTTCCGCCCCCTTGCCAAACCAGAAGCCTTGGATGGTCCGGTCTTCCGAATGGTAATCACCCTTGGCCAGATGCTGCCGGAAGTAGTTTTTGGCCGTGTGCAGGTTCTTTTGCGGTCTGGCGGTAATCATTTTAGAACAGGGGTTGGAACAATGAAAAAAGGAAGGGACACCATCTCCTATCTGCGATAGGGCACTTCGCGGACCTCATTTGAAGAGACGAAAACGTCCGAACCAGCCGAACCAAGGGGATACCCTTCCATCCGGTTCCAAGGGTGGGAGGATGCGCTTGCGGAACCCCTTGTCGGCGTGCACCACGATGCACTGGTGCTTGCGCAGCTTGCGGAGGAGGTGGGGCTTCACATGATAAACCTCGGTCTCGCTCAGGGTCTCGGACCGCTTGCCGTCGCTGCGCGTCCAGGATTTTTGCAGGATGGTTTTCTTGCCAATGAAGTCGGCGCTGGCCTTGGCGTCCTCCTCATCGGCGGCGGTGAAGATGAGCCGGTTGCGCAGGTTCAGGGTTAGGACGCTGGCCTGTTCCGCGCCGAGGGTTGGGATGAGCGAGGTGGTGCTTTGGGTGGCGGCGATGAAGCACGCGCCCGCCTCCCGGATGACATCCACCAGGGAATGGTCGGACAAGCCGTCCTCGCTGGCGGTGACAAAGTGCTGGGCTTCATCGGCCAAAATGACCAGCAGGTTTTGTTTTTCCCGCTCCGCCTTGGGCAGGTCAAAGCGCCTGAGCACGTGAAGGTGGAAAAGCTGCTTGAGGAAGGTTCCCAAGTACCGGCGTTCGGACTGGAATCGCTGGGGCAGGGCCAGACAGGCAATCCGGCCCTGATCAAGGTTGCCCAGGGCAAAGGTGCTGTCCCGGCAGAAGACCTCGGCCACTTCCGGAGTGGTGTAGGCGTGAAGGTAATTGGAGATGGTGCCGGTGATGCCCGCCCGTTGTTCCGGCGGTTGGTCCATGGACTCCTGCAACTGCCTGCCCAGCTCCACGGTTTGGGGGGAGCGTTTCAGGTCGCTTATCGCCGTTTGCAGGTCGGCGGGGTTGGTCAGGAGGTGATGCACGTTTTCCAGTGTCACGTCGTACCCCAGGGCTTCCAGCGCCGTGATGCCCTGTTCGATCTGGATTTGGGCGGCCCGGCGGAAGAAACTTTGTTCCTGCCGGTTGCCCATGGCGATGGCGGTGTCCACCACGCAGCGGGCGTAGGTGGCGGCCGGTATGGAACGATCCCCGATGAGGTTGAAGCGGTGTTGGGCCTTCCAATCGGCCTGGGCCCCCGTGGGACGGACCTGCAACAGAACCACCTCCTGTGCGCGACCAAAATGCCCGGCCATCGCCACCAGCGTTTCAAACAGCACCCCCTTGTCGTCAATGCAAAGTAGACCAAAGCGGGAGCGCCGCTTAAAGAGCTGGTGCAGGATGTGCAGAATGCCGGAGCAGGTTTTGCCGGAACCGGTGGCTCCGGTGATCAGCCAGCTTTGGCAAAAGGCGTGTCGGTCCCAGGTCATCCCTCCCAGTTCGATCACGGTGGGGCTCCGCTTCCGGACCAGCTCGAAAACCAGGGTCGCCATTCCCACAATGCCCAGCCCGATCCCACGGTGGGAGAGGGGAAGCCAAAACCAGCAGGCGCCCGCCGCCCCGGCCGCTGTGGCGGCGGCCAGCCAGTCAGTGCGATTCATACCAAGGTAAGGCGGTTTTCCACCACGGTGAGCCGCCCGTTCCCTGTTCCGCCCGCGCGCTGGTGGTCCCGAACCGCCGCCCCAACCGATTTTTCGATAAAATCCACCAGGGGGCGCGCCCCGAGGAGTTTGGAAAATCCCCGGTAAATCATGAAGGCCAAAACTTCGGGGCCTTCCTCCACGGTCCGCCCCTCCGTCTTGTGCCATGCCAGCAACGCGGCCAGACGGTGCTCCGCGATTTCGGCTTGGATTTCAAGGCCGAGGGGCCGGAAGACAAACGGTTTGCCAAACCGGGCCAGGAGTTCGGGGCGCAGAAATTTCTGGATGGCCCCGACCACATGCCGTTCCAGGCTGGTAAAGGGGAGGTGCTCGCGGCCGATGATTTCGGCCGATCCCAGATTGCTGGTCAGGATGAGATAGGTCCCACTCAGATCCAGGGTCTCGCCGCAGGCCAGGGTGAGTCGGCCTTTGTCGGCCATTTGCAGGAAGAGTTGGACGAGTTCAGGATGCCCTTTTTCGATTTCGTCCCACAGCCACACCGCTTCTGGTGCCGCATCATAAAACCGCCCCAGCCGTCCCCGGTTACCTGCCTGATCCCCGAGGAGCAGAGTCAGGCTTTCCAAGGTTTTGTATTCGGAACAGTCGATGCGCAGGAAGCACTCGGGCCCGACCAGGGTTTTAGCCAGGATTTCCGCCGATTTGGTCTTGCCCACCCCGGTCGGTCCGGCAAAGAAATAGCATGCCCGGGGTCCGTGCTGCGGGATGGTGCCGGATTCCCGCATATCCACCTCCTCCCACAACCGGTTAAGGGCCTCGGACTGCCCCCGCACGTGTTGGTGCAGTTCGTGTTTTAGGAGATCAAGTGTTTCAAGTTTGGTGCGCATATTCTGGTGATCAATGCGCCGCAGATCCGGTTTTCGTCTGATTTTTTTTTATCTTGGAGAAACCCTTTGGGTGACCCATCACCGGAATGAGTGGTTTCCCTCGGTCCGACTCTGCTCAGCCAGGGAAGTAGATAAGAAGCGGCCCGGTTGACAGGCACTCCCCCTGCGATCCAGACTCTGGAAACAAGGCTCAATCCCAAGGCATGTCCCATGAATTTCCTTTCCTTCCAAGCACTCGGACGAAATCAGGACCGGACCCGCCTCTGGATCGAATCACAACGTCTTGAAAGGTTGGGTTTCCCGGCCGGGCAGCCCTTTTCCGTGGACGGCGGACCGGAAAAACTGGTGCTGCGGCCCGCCATTTTGGCCACCAATCATGTTTCAAGCCGGACCTTGCCGGATGGGCGCAGGCCCATCATCGATCTGGCCAGCCAGTCCCTCCTCAACCCCTTCAAGGAATTTTCCGAACTCAGAATCATGGCCTCCTTTGCCCGTATTGAGGTGACCCCCTCCCGCAAGGCGTTTGCCATTTTGAAAAGCCGCAACCTGCAACCCCCGTTCAAGGTGCTGGAACTTTTTGCCGGAGGCGGGACCATGACCGCTTCCCTCAACTCTTCCTTTCACCTTGTGGCCGGGGTGGAGATTGAGCCAGATTATGCCGACGTCTGGCAGGCCGCGCACCCGGAAGCCATGCTCGTGCAATCCGATCTCCGCGCCGTGGAGCAGGGGGCGTTGCCGGATTTTGATATCTTGATCGGAGGCATTCCCTGCACCAGCCATTCCAATCTGGGCCGGGCCAAGAAAGGCCTGGCCGGTCGCCCGGAGCTGGGCGACAGCGGCGACCTGTTTCTGCCGGTGCTTTCCTTGGTGGCCCGGCGCATGCCTGCGGCGGTGGTTCTGGAGAACGTTCCGGGTTTTGGCACCAGTCTGGCCGGGCAACTGGTTGTCCAGCATTTGCAGCGCCTGGGGTATGACGTGGCGGTGGAGGTTCTAAAGCCCCATGCCGAGTGGGGGCAGATTGAGGACAGGCAACGCTGGCTGCTGGTGGCCACCCTGAACCGGCCTTTCGTCTTGCAGGTCCCGGGGGAGCCGTGCCGTGTCTCTCTCGACACCTTTCTCGATGCACCGGATGAATCGCGCGACCGGGCCGATGCGGAACGGATTGCGCGGACGGTGGCAGGTTTGCGTGCTCATCAGGATCGACATGCGGCCCAGGGGCACGGCTTCGGGTTCAGTGTGGTGGATGGGAGTGCCACCCGCTTGCCGGTCATCGCGAAATCCTATCACAAGATTAATACTGGGCCTTTCGTGGCCACCCCTTTTGGTCCGAGGCTGCTGCGGCAAAC
>JANYDC010000124.1 GCA_025359965.1 Pedosphaera sp. | reverse complement strand
GTAGTAGTTGCGCAGGGAGGTGTAGTGGATTTTGAGGCCGAGGCCTTCGGGGCGAGGGGCGTTTATTTTGTCGATGGTGGCGGTGTAGGAGTAAATTTGCAGCCAGTCCTTGATTTGGTCCTGATCGGCGGGCGGCAGGTTGGCCAAGACGTTGTTGGCGTTGGGTTTACGGTCTTCGAACTCGATGATGTTAGTGTTCATATTCCCACGATCTTAAAACACCCCATAGGACACAGAGTGTCCGACCCTCGAAAAAAGATTGAGAATTTTTTAACCACGGAAAAAAGGTGAAATTTAACCGCACGGAAAAAAGAACACATCGAAAGGAGGCGGCAGATTCAATGCATTTCAGGGGGAATGGCAGACCCATGAATTCTTGAGAAAAGCGGCAGTGATTTTCGAGAGTGCTCTGGTCGGCAGGGCTTTCTGGGGATAGCTTAACAAGGTAGTGGGATATCCTTATGACTAATTCTGCCTTGGCTAATTTGATTTTACCGCCTGACTCGGGGTTTGCGGAAATGTGGATGCGGACAGGGGTGAGGTTAGGGTTGAGGTATGCTGTATTTGCCGGGGTGGCTTGGGTGTTGGCGTATATGATGTTCAAGAACCGGTGGTGGCAGCGAAAGGTGCTCCAGAAGTGGCCGGAGGGTTCGGATATTCGCCGCGAGCTTGCCTATTCACTATCGACGATGGCGATTTTTGGGTTGGTGGGTGCAGCGACTCTCACGGCGGTCCGGCAGGGGCGGACACAGTTTTACTGGAGCCTTGGCGAGCATAGCGGGTGGTGGTTGGCGGCCAGTCTCGTGCTGGCGATTGTGTTGCATGACACCTATTTTTATTGGACGCACCGGGCCATGCATCATCCCCGATTGTTCGGGGCTATTCACCGAGTGCATCATCTTTCGCACAATCCGAGTCCTTGGGCTTCATATGCATTTTCCCCTTTGGAAGCGGTGGCACAGGCGTTAATTTTTCCGTTAGTGGTGTTTCTGATTCCCATCCATCCTCTGGCTTTTGGATTATTTATGCTCTGGCAGATAACGAATAATGTGGTTGGGCACACAGGCTTTGAATTTCACCCGAGTGGGCTGATGGATTCAAAGTGGGGGCGAGTGTTGAATACGCCGACGAACCACGCGATGCACCATGAGAAGATGCGTGGGAATTATGGACTGTATTTCAATGTTTGGGACCGCCTCATGGGGACCAATCATGAGGACTACGAGCGACGGTTTCGCGAGGTGACGGGACGCGCACGCAATTAACTGCCACATGGGGTGGAAAAGAATCGTTCCGCTACCTAATGGCTGAGGCCGCGATCGCTTTCAGGGAGGGGCTGGCCTTTGGTTTCAGGGAGGAAAGGCAGAATGAAAAGGGCCAGCAGAAAGATGGAGCACATGGCGAGGCCGGCGTAGCGCATGGGTTCAGGCTTGTCCTTAAACACTTCACCGGTGAGATATCCAAGAGCCGATGGCCCGAGAGCCGCCACAAATCTGCCGACGTTGTAACAAAAGGACACGCCGGTGCTGCGAAGGTGAGTGGGGAACAATTCAGGGAAATAGACGGCAAAACCACCGAAGAGAGAAAGCTGGCAGAAGCCCATGATGGGAAGCATCCAGAAGATGTGGTTAAAGGTGCGGAGGTTCCAGAAAACGAAACCAGTGCTCACACAGGCCAGAATAAAGCCAATGGCAAAAGTGGGGCGGCGGCCGATTCTTTGGGCCAGCACACTGAATCCATAGATGCCAAAAAATGCGCCAAAATTAACCATCATTGATGCGATGCCCGCCCATTTGGTGAGGAGACCGTTCAACTCGGCACCGGAATGACCCTGTGCTTCAAAGGTTTTGCGCAAAACGGAACGGATCAGGTCGATGCTAAAGAAGCCGATTCCCCAAAGGCCGATGACTCCGCAGCAGGCCAGCCCCATGCCCAAGAGTGCGCGGCGACGCCAAACGGCGTTGCCCAGTAATTCGGCGTAGGAACCCAATTGTCCTTTGACCGGATTTTTTTTAATTTGCTGCCAGCGTTCCGGCTCTTTGAGGTTGCGGCGGACGAGGATGGCCAGAAGGGCGGGAATGGCGCCGACAATGAACATGGCACGCCAAGCGGACCCTAGCACCCCGGACTGCTCCAAATGGCCGAATGAAATACTAATTAAAGCGGCGGTGATATTGCCGACGGTGGAAAGGGCTTGAAGCATGCCGATGGCATGGGGGCGGGCAGCGTCGGGCATGGTTTCAGCTACGAGGGCAACGCCAACGGCGAACTCGCCGCCCACACCGAGGCCGGTGATGAAACGGTAGAAAGCGAAATCGGCGAATCCCACCGAGAAGGCGCTGAGCCCGGTGCAGAGCGAATAGATAAGGATGGTCCACATCATGGTTTTGGCGCGGCCGATGCGATCACCCAGCATACCGAAGGTGAGGCCTCCCGTGGCCCAACCGAGAAGGAAGATGGAAGTGGCATAGCCGCTGTATTTGGCAACCTCGGCGGCGCGGGCAGCGATTTCGGCGGCGGTGGCTCCGGGTCCGGGTGCACCCGGCAATAATTCGCGCATGGCAGGCACGCGGGCCAAGGCGAATAATTGCTGATCCATGGTATCCAACAGCCAGCCGAGGGCCGCCACGATCAGGACAAACCAGTGATATCGGTTTAACAACCGCCACCATGGCACGGAGGAATTACTTACTGAATGGGTCATCGGATTAAGGAAAGACCGAGGCGCAGAGCCGAGTTTCGTTGATTGTAATTCAGCAGAGTTTCGCCGTAACCATCGAAGTATTGCAAGTCAAGGTATGCCCCGAAGCCACCATTGATGACAGCCAATGGGTAGGTGAGATCAAGAAGGACACTGCCGCGATTAAAGTGCGAGCCGACCCGACCGAGGGCAGATATTTGGAAACCTTGCTTCCACCCAAATATGGCGCGCAAATCAACGTTGCCTCGATAGTAGGCAATATCCGGATTGTCCGGCATGTCGCTAATGTATGAAAGAATTTTGGGTTCCAAGGTGAAATGGAGATCATTCGGATCGCCAATGGTCAGGACGGGCTTGATGTAGACCAAATTGAGGCCGCGCGAATCAAGGCCGGCTTTGCCATTGGACTCATGTTGAACACCCATTCGAACTCCAAGGAAGATCGTCGAGGGAAGGTAATTGGTAAGCAAGCGTTCCACTCCATACTGGACCTCGGGTTTGTAGGAGCTATCGAGAAAGGGAGCGGAGTCACCCTTTATATCCCACAATGAAATCTGGGTGTATGCAACGTGAAACCCAGTGGTCCAAGGATGCGTTTGGCCAAAATTGCTATCCGCGCTGACCAGACGATAGCGCAGACTGATTTGGAAACGAATATTTGGAGAATCACCACCTGCGACAAAATAAACGGGCTCGTGGCTGGTAAAATGGTTGGTGAGGAATTCGGCCACTGGGGAGCTTGGATTACGCTGTTCGTTCCAATCGACACCCAACTGACGCCCGAACCAGCCGGGTTGGGCAGTTTGGGAAATTTCCGGCTCGACGACGGCCACCAGCGTCAAAGTCTGGCTTCCTGCTTTGATTTTTAAAACAAGCGCCCCACCCCAAGAACGCGGAATGGTTCCCCGGTAAAGCACCTTGCGAAACTGAAAAGCACCCAAAGCCTGACCCGAAAGAACGGAGGGAGCCACTTGCTCAAAGGAAACCGCCTCGGGGTTGCCGGCCTGGCTGACTTCAACCGACATGGGAATTTTGGGATCCACCGGAGAATTGGAATCATTGAGGAAAAGCAATTCGACATCCGCCGGCGTACCAGCGCGCCAAGTACCAAGAGCCTCGGCTTTGGCGGAGGAATCAGCCAATCCCCGGTTGAACGAGCAACCAAGAATCAAGCAAACCCAGGCTAATCGAATCATCCATCGAAGTTTCACGGGAGTGATGTTCAGGTGCGGCCCAGTCAGCCGCAAGGAATATCAGCGGGAAGAAGTACCTTGCGAAGGGACCTGCGGCGGGCAAGGACGCTGGCTATCACAGACAAAAGTTACTGGCAGGGAGCCACCAGTTTGTTGGCAGCAAAAACAAAGCCGTGCCCCCATTTAAAAGTCATCGCAAGGTTTTGAGGGAGTGAAAAGCAAAAATCCAGCAGACAAAACGCAGGGTTCCATATAGCATGCGATTATTCAGCGGATGACCATTGGAGGTGGGGGTCTGTCGGGATTAACAGCTAACACATGAAAAGTTCAGCAGGTAGGAGTGGCCTTCTGGCCGGAGGGAATTGGATCATCGACCAGGTAAAGATGGTGGATACCTATCCGCAGCGCGAACAATTGGCCAATATCCGCAGCCAATCGCAGGGCACAGGCGGGGCACCCTACAACGTCGCGATCAATCTGGCCAAAATGGGCGCAGCATTTCCGCTGAGCGCGGCCGGGCTCGTTGGGAAGGACGTTTTGGGCACCACAATCCTCGATGATTGCAAAAAGCATAACA
Organism: Pedosphaera sp.; assembly: GCA_025359965.1. GTDB lineage: Bacteria > Verrucomicrobiota > Verrucomicrobiia > Limisphaerales > SXQI01 > SXQI01. Next base: position 16,629 of record JANYDC010000124.1, on the reverse strand, counting down.
TCGACACCAAGCACCTCAAAGCGACTTCAGAAGCTCCAACGTCCTATACGGATGTCATGACAGAAATCGGCAATGGCCGCCGGACTTTCTTCCATAACCGGGGAGCAAACGCGCTCTGGGATGCCTCGGAGTTGGATTTCAAGAAAACGAAGGCGCGCATTTTTCATCTGGGTTATTTACTTTTGTTGGATGCGATGGATGCGCCCGACAAAGTTTATGGCACCCGTGCGGCGAAGATTTTAGCGGCAGCTCAAGCGGCAGGTTTGAAAACCAGCGTTGATGTGGTGAGCGAGGACAGCAATCGATTCGCCAAAATTGTAACCCCCACGCTGAAGTACACGGATTATTGCATCCTCAATGAGATCGAGGCGGGAAAGACCACGGGTTTCAAAGTCCGATCGGCCGACGGCAAGCTTGATACGGTCGCGCTGCGCCACGCGGCCGGGGCACTGCTCCAGTTTGGCGTGCGTGAGGTGGTGGTGATTCATTTTCCCGAGGGTGCTTTTGCCCGCACACGAAAAGGTGAGGATCATTGGCAGTCATCGCTAACCCTGCCGGCCAAATACATCGCCGGGACCGCAGGTGCCGGCGACGCTTTCTGCGCAGGGGTACTTTACGGGTTGCACGAGAATTGGGAGCTATCTAAATCCTTGCTGGTTGGCGTCTGCGCTGCGGCTGCGTCCCTTTCCGACCCCACCTGCACAGGCGGCATGAAGAATATTGATGCGGTGGTGGCACTCTCCAAAAAATACCGCCCGCGTCCGGCCTTGGAAAAAGTGGACTAAGGCTTGCGGGCAATCAGCGTCAAACGCTGCCAGACCCACACGATTTTGCCGTCCCCCGAGTCGAGCTGCATCACTTCGCGGACGTGAGCTGAGGCAGTCTCAACGGATTGCAGGACCAGCGAGCGATTTTCGGGCGAAGTATTGGCGGTGTTGAAATACCATTCCAAATCGGGCTGCCGCAAAGGCTGCAACTCGGAACAGGCCACCCGTAAACCCGCAGCTGTGCAGAGTTCGTTCCAAACCGATGGAGCGAGAAAGCGGGCGTGACTGGGATCGCGCCACTTCTCGACATGGTGCAACCACTGCTCGACCTCCTCCTCGTCATCCGGGATGGAGCCGTCGATGAGCAGGAAATAACCGTCTGGGCGCAAAACACGGGAGGCCTCGGCAACAAACCGGGGCGGGGAACTGAAGTGGTGGGCCGCCACGCGACAAGTCACCAAATCGAAACTTTGGTCGGGGTAAGGCAGGTGTTCAGCCGCGTGTTGTCGCAATTCCACATGCAGTCCGCGTTCCAACGCTTTTTCGCCTGCGCGGTCCAACATCGGCTGAGCAAGGTCTGCGAGAATGACCCGGTGGCCCAGGGAGGCCAAATAAAGGCCGGTAAAACCCGCGCCGGTGGCCACATCCAAAACGTCAGCAACCAGCGGGAGCGCGGAGCAAAGAGCAACTGCGGACGCGACGTCCTGCACATCCTCAAGAAGATGACCTTTGGCATAGCGCTGGCTTTGACGACCAAATTGTTCCTGGGCGGCTTTCTGAGTGCTATCAAGTTCGCTCATAGGTGGACATTAATAATAATCGTGAGGTTATTCCATCATTGGGCCCGCACCCGAAAGAAACCAGGGTTTTGGCTGGGAATCACACTGAAAAAATAGTCTCCGGATTGAGGGGTAGACAAGGTCGAACCGGCGGCATCCGACCATACGCCGCCCAATTCCCCCGCCGTTTCGAGGCTGAGTGTCTGCGCATCCCCCAACAGAACCTTAAAGGCAATCCGCAGAAGGCCGTTGGGCTGGATTTCTGCGGCTGATATTCTGATCGAGGGAGGAATGACAGAAGCAACCGCCTGCACACTGAGAACGGGCCCGTAAGGCAATCTCCGCTGGTTGACTTTAGGGCGCACCTGAACCCAGAGATTACCCAGAGACATTTCAGTGATGGTGAATTTTCCGGAGGGGACTTCACCGCTGGTTTCGCCGGAGAGGACTTCGGTGTTAGTGAAGGAAATATCATCGAGATAGAAGCCCTGCCCCGCGCCGGATTGCGGGAAATAGTTGCCGCTTCCAGAAAACCCATAAACAAACCGCACTAGAAGATCACGTCCGCTAAAAGCGGAGAGCGAGTTGGTGCGCCGGGTGAAAGCACCTTCCCCATTGCCACCGGTGCCCGATTGGCTCCAAAGAATGGTCCACGAATTTCCTTCATCCATCGAGATTTGCAAGGAGGCTGTCTGGATGTTCGTGGAAAGGCCGAGGCGGGTCGAAAACTGGATTTGGGAAGAGGAATTCCCTCTGAGCTTCGGCTTTAAGCCAAGAATCTGATCAACGGGTTTGCTATGTGCCAGATGGAATGAAAATGCCCCGGACCCCTGCGTATCGGAAGCAATCGGCGAATACCCTGGAGAGGTGGTAAGCACAACATTATTGGTACCAGTCTCGGCCCCTTCGATAAAGGTGTACGGTTCATGTCGAACAGCGCGCCATTCATAGGAAAGTGCTCCGAGGACAGGCGGAAAAGTGAAGATATACCCCACACCCAACCCCAACAAGGTAGGTCCATAGAGGCTGGGTGGTGTGTATTTCAACTTCAGATCAGCCTTGGCATTTTTGTTGTCCGCAACGGAAACCGTGCGGTTGGTTTCGGCCATGTAGGGAGAGCTGAACGCGACGGTCAAAAGCCCGTTGGCACAAGGAACGGCGTAGCCGCCTGAAGCGGCCGTGGTAGCGAAGTAACCGGAACCGCTTACGTCGACGCGAACCCCACCCACCCCCTCTCCCTGATCGTAGTAGCCATTGTCATTGAGATCGTAATACACCACGCCCGTCATTAGAGACGCGTCTGACGGACCATTACCAAAATCCATGGTCACCAACTGCGGACCCACAGCGCCATTGGTGCCCAGGACGACTCCGATCCCAACTTCGTGGAACTTTGCGTTGTGATTGTTGAGACGATGGCCCGGCGGATTCTGCAAGCCATTGACCATGTTGGTATCACCCCAATCCACCTCAAACGCGGCGTAACCATGATAAACCGAACGCGCATAGGCGAAAACACTCTCCCCCAAAGCCGTCCAATCATAGCCAGCCGCAGTTGCCCTCTTTCCCAGATCAAACCCAGGTTCGTCGTGAGTTTGCACTTTATTGTCGAACATGTACTTGGTATGTCCGAGGGCTGCCTTGGAAAGATTCTTATTCATTGCCAAAGGGGCAACGATGGGCAGCAAGGCAATGTCGTTGGACATCACTATAAGGTTCACTTTGCTGGATTTGTAGGCGCCAAGTACTGCCGGGTCCGTGGCCTGAGCCAAGCGAGTAGCCTCACCTAAAGGGTCCATTCTCGTGCGGTTGACGAGCTCCAAGTAATACTGTTCTTCATCCGACGGCTCGCCTATGGACCATTCAATCAGGGCAGAAGCAGCAACGCGGTCCGTTCCCCACCCGGAACTGCCTGAGTCCGGTTGCTCTTTGGTGAGCACAGGAGGCGCGGGGGGCGGGCTTTGATCACCGCGCAAAGCGGGACAAAGTCCAACGGCCATCAATACCATCAGCGCAATGAGGCCCAAGTTCATTGGAATAATCAATTTAAGTTTGTGCGCGGCGGCAAGCAGATTTCCTTGCAGACCAAAGCACCCACGATTTGATAAATACGTTTTAAGGGGGGGGAATTTACTTGCCAATTCGGCACAGGCTCCTAGGTTTGGAAAAATCTTTATCCCTTCTTCGAAAGCCTATGCGTGTCGTTTCGGGTATTGCACTTTGCGCTATTTTAACACCAGGTCTTGCAACCTTGGCAGCTCCCTCGTTGACCACCGAACTCAACCCTGGTCAAAAAGTGCGCCTCAGTTGGCCCTTTGAATCCTCGGCTTATCTGCTGGAAAGGGCCAGCAGCCTATCAGGCATCATTTCGTGGGACACCGTCACCAACACGCCCGTACTGCAAAGTCAACTTTACAGCGTCATATTGGGGCTTGGCACCTCGGAGCAATATTTCCGTCTCCGAATGCCGGTTTTGCCATCACTCACAACAATCGAAGAATCCTCCCCGGTTCATAGCGAAAAAGGCGTATCGGTCAACCGTGAAACAGTTCTGCGCTTCTCATCCCCACTATCCACTGGCCAGACTCTGACCACTCAAGGGTTTTATGCGGAGTTTGGAGGACGGAAGCTGCTCACACGCATAGAAATCGGGGCGGACCGCCGCACCGCCACTCTTTTTTATCAGGAACCGCTGCCGGGTGGGGCTCGCATCAATGTCTATTTCGTCGGTGACAGCGTTCTGGATGCCACAGGAAAAGTAATCGATGCAGACGGTGACGGCAACCCGGGCGGCACCAGGCGGATACAGTTTGACACCATGACGACCGCTGCTCTTGCAGGCACTGGGGTCATGGGGCATGTGTATGCCTCAGAACTTATGGTAAACAGTCCGGGCTTCACCAACCGGCCTCTCGCCGGTGTAATAGTCACCGTCGATGGGGCAGAGGAGCGCCTGCGAGCCGATACTGATGCAAATGGCTTTTTTCTGCTGTCGCCCTGTCCTCCCGGCCGCTTCTTCGTTCATATTGACGGTCGGAATACCGAGGGCAGCGAATGGCCCATTGGCGGATATTATCCGGTCGTTGGCAAAACCTTTGAAGCTGCCCCCGGCTCCACCAACAATCTTGCGGGGGGCACGGGTGACATCTTCCTACCATTCATCAAAGCAGGAACACTGCAGGCAGTCAGCGCCTCGCAACCCACCACCGTGAGATTCCCCGACGCGGTGATTGCCCAGAATCCTGCTTTTGCGGGAGTTTCCATTACAGTGCCCCAGAACGCTCTCTTTTCGGACTCAGGAGCGCGCGGCGGAATGATCGGTATCGCCCCGGTTGCCCCTAATCGTATCCCTTCGCCCCTGCCGGCCGGACTCGATTTTTCTCTGGTGATTACCATCCAGACTGATGGTCCATCCAATTTTGCGCAACCGGTTGCCATCCGCTTCCCCAACCTGCCCGACCCGACCACCGGCGAAAAACTTGCACCAGGGGCCAAGGCTGCGCTCTGGAGTTACAACCACGATACAGGCCGATGGGAAATGCAGGGAAGCATGACCGTCAGTGTTGACGGCAATTTTGTCGACACTGACCCAGGTGTAGGGGCCCGACAACCCGGCTGGCACAGTCTCAACGGTGGAAGCTCAGGTGGTGGTGGCGGTGGCCGGGGCAACGGCGGCCCTTGTGAGCAAGAGGTTATTGCGTTGGAAACTGCCGCGTTCGGTTGCGCAATAAGCCTTGGGGCCTCCTTGGCTCAGCTTGCTCCAGCGATGGGCTGCGCTGTCAGCTTGGGAACCGCGATGGGCTTTACTGCCGTGAGTTGCCAAGCTCCCAACAGCAACTGTGCTGGGGCGGCGCTTTACAACGGGTTATTCGGGGTGGCGGGTTGCATTCCAGGGGTGGGAACAGTCCTGGCGGCGGCTCAATGCCTGTTCGAATTATTTGTGGCCGCAACAGATCTGCAGATCTGCCACGATGTTAACCACATCCCATCGAGCGTTGGCCCTGGCAACGATTCGAGTCGTGAGAATCATTGGGAAGTGACGGCTGCGGCAGGGCGGTTTCCTGACGACTTTTCGTCCCAACAACTCCGGCTGCTCCAAGAGCTGAGGACCCTCCTAATCGCGAATTTTGGAGATGAGCAGTGGCTGCGGGCGGCCGCAGCCGATCCAAAGAACACTGTTGCTTTTGGCAATGGACTCATTGCGGCACTGCAACCATCGAGTGAAGACGGCGTGCGCGTATCAGTCGGGGAGCGGGCTGGATTAATGGCTCTTCCCTCCCCCGCAGGGCTGGCCTCTGGAGTGCGGACAGCTCTGGTCGATCGGTTCGATCGTTTTGCCGCGGCCAGAATGACTCCTGCAGAACAGGCTGCCATCGAAACTTCTGCCTCAGCTCTCACTGAAACCGCCACCGAACTCCAAAATCGCGGTTGGAAAACCATGGCTGACGGTTTGTCCTCAATTTTGAGCGACATTGCTAGGGACTACGACGAATCCGTTCGAGGCACCCCTCTTCCTGCCGGCAAGCTGTACTACCGGCTAATCGACCAACAGACCGGCCTTATCAGGCGCGGACAAACCGAGGATGATGGAACGCTCAACAACCTTCCACTTGCAGCCAATCGCGATTACTGGATCTCTTATCTGGACCCTGGCACGCTCGCTTCCGGCACTATCCATTTCCTTAGCGCCAACACAGGTCTCCCAACCACTATTCCGCAGGCACGGTTGGTCCCAACCTCCCTCGCCGATGACGATGATGATGGGCTATCAAACTTGGCGGAAAGCATCGTTGGAACCAGCCCGGGTAACTCGGACACGGACGGTGACGGGACCAATGACTACAAAGAGGTAACGAGTGGCCTCAACCCCTTGGACGGTATTGCCTTACCCGTCGGGACCGTGGCCGTTCTCCCTGTTTCAGGGAGGGCCCAGGCTATTTGCATTTCTGGTTCTGAAGCCTTTCTAGCCACAGGAACCTTTGGGTTGGCAGCGGTGAATATCACCGACCCATTGAGACCCGTGCGCCTCGGTGAAATCGATCTTCCCGGTAGCAGCTTCGACATCACCTTTTCACCCCAACACCGGGTGGCAGCCGTGATTGCTCGCACTGACGGAGGTAACGAGCCCGGTTTCCTTCATTTTGTAGACGTAACAGACGCGAGCCAGCCCCGCCTGGTCCAAACCTACGCCATGCCCGTCAGGGACATTTGCCATTGGAACGGACTTTTTTTTGTAGCGCTCGAACGTGAGGTGAGGATCTACGATCCTGCATCAGCACTCGAGCTGGGTTGGTTCCCTATTCAATCCCAGGACCTCATCACCGGCCTCATGGTAAACCAGGGAAGGGCGTATGTTGCCCACGGCTCCGGACTCGAGATTCTCGACGTTTCGATTCCCAAGCCAATAAGCATGGGGCGGCTTGCCGGCAAGTTCTCCCCGGCTGATTTCTTAAGCCGAGTCCAGATGGTTCTCGATGGCACCACATTATTCGTCGGCAGGCAGACCGGCGCGGACACCATCGATGTCTCAAACCCGGCGGCGCCGGCGTACATCGGTCAGGCTGGAGAGAATGCGGCGAATGTTAGAGCACTCAGCTTGGATGGCGGCGGCAAAATGGTTGCCATGGTGACTTTCACACGCGGCAATGGCAACGCTTCAGCTGGAAGCGTTTTTTCGATATACAACGCCTCCAACCCCGCCATCACCGATCAATTTGAGTTCTCCCTGCAACCACCGGGAAAGGGGCTTGATCTTGCCCTGGTGGGCGGCTTCGGCTTGCTGGCTGACGATACTCAGGGATTGAGCGTGATGAACTACGTGGCTGCTGATACGGCGGGTCTGCCTCCCGTTATTTTCCTTGACCCCTCGACTATCGACATCGACATCGGCAAAGATGGGATACAAGTCCTTGAGGGCAGTGTTATCGAATTCCATCCTCGCATCACTGACGACGTTCAATTTCAGAGCGCGGAACTCTGGTTGGACGGGATGCCCGTCGGCAGGACTCGGACTTTTCCTGCAAGCATCTCAACCACCCTGCCCGCCCTGTCCGCGGGAACCAGCAAATCAAATGTGGCCCTTCAGTTCCTAGGCTATGACCGGGGAGGCAATGCCTCGTTAAGTCCGGCAATTACTTTGGATCTCGTTCGAGACTTGCAAGGCCCCACCCTGACCGACTCAATGCCCACCTCGGGAGGGGCAACTTTCAGCGGGCAGCCGCTGGTCCTTCGCTTTAGCGAGGCAATCACTCCAGTCGACTTGTCCCTCAACAAGATCCGTTTGGTGGCTTTCGGCCTGGATGGGACCGCAGGGACAGACGACGATCAGCCAATAACACTCGGAAACCAACAGGCCATTGGAGCGACCCTGAATTTAAACCCCTTATCCCCCCTCCCGTTCGAAAAATATCGGTTGATCCTTGAGGAGGGAGCTGTGACAGATGGATTTGCCAACAACTCAACCCAGCCTACTGTTATAGACTTTGCCGTCCATACTGCACACCCCCAAACTGCCATCTGGATATCGGACAACGACGGACTCTTCGGAGACACTGAGAATTGGCTTCATGGAAGGATACCACTGCAGGAGGACGTGCTCCTGCAACGCCCAGGAGCCAAGCCGCTTGTCACATTGAACGAGTCAGCAGTGCTAAAAAGCCTCACCAGCGAACTCCCTTTTGCGACGACAGACAGGGGCAGTTTGACCGTCAGGGGAAGTTGGAAATCGTCTGAACCCGTCTCGCTCTCAGGAGATAATGCTTTCGTGGTCGGTGCTGCCATCTTCGAAAGCTCGCTGTTGATCGAGGGCAGCGGTTTCATCGCACAGAATTTGCTCGAAGTAAAAGGCGCTTTCTCCTTGCGATCCGGCGGGGCTTTGACCGTCAGCGGTCCGGCTGCCAATCTCAAGCTCGGAGGCGGGCTCCAGGCGGAGAACTTCAACATCACCGTCAGCGACGGTGCCAAACTGGATCTCACCACCCTTGTCAGCTACACCGGTTTGGGGGACTTCTCAGAATTTTTCCCGGCAGGCACCTCTTTCCGCGCCTTGGGTGCGGGGAGTATTCTGTCCCTGCCCGAATTGACCACGGCCACAGGGCCGACGGATTGGAATGTCAGGGGCATCCCTAAACTGCTGATTGAGGCGAGCAACGGCGGAGTTGTGAACCTGCCCAAGCTGAATGCTCTTTCCGGACGAATTGACGTGGATGTGGACGGCGGAGGCAGCACGGTGTTCGCCCCTTTATTGGCAATGGTGGCGGGACCTGATTCTGATTTCATATCTGCTATCAACGTCTCAGGTTTGGGCGAGCTGAATGCACCCATGTTAAGCGATCTTAAATGGTGTGCAATGCGCCTTCAAAACCAAGGAGTTGCCCGGGTAAACCAGATGACAGTCGCGACCAACTCAAGCCTGGCAGGTTCAGGAACGTTCTCTGGGAATGTGGTCAACAGCGGATCGCTGTTCTTAGACAGCGATGGCGAGCTCAAAATCGAAGGGAGCTTGGAATGCACCTCCAACAGCGTGGTGCAAATCTCGCTCGGCGTAGGAGCTTCCGGCGATGAATCCGGAAGAGTCAACGTCACTGGAACAACCGCTCTGATGGGAAAACTCACTGTGAAACCGGCTCGCTTTTACTCCCCGGTAGCGGACGCCACCTTCACTGGCGGTCTTTTCAGTCAGCCCCCCACGGGCGGATTCTCCCTGCAGGATGACAGCCAGCTTGGGGTCGGCCTGAAAGCAGAAGTCACAACTTCGGCTCACGATCTCAAAATCAAAATCGTCCCAAGGTTATGAGCGGCCTGTCGAAATTAAGAGGTAGTCTAAAATGTCAGGTTGAAGGGCCCACCGATACGATCAATAAATACGTTGACCGAAAGGGTGATCACTGGCTACACCGGCGCATGCCCGATTCATTTGGTTGTTTTTCCCGCCCGATCCAAAGGTGCGTTGCCTTATTAGCCTTGGTTTTTGCAATGAACCTCCCGCTTAAAGCGGCAGAGTATTTTCCGCCACCCGATAGTTCGGGCGGGTGGCGGGTGGCATCCTCCTCAAACATGAAGAAGCTGGCGGGGATGAATCCGACCCAATTGGAACAAGCCTGGGATTTCACGCAGCGTTGCACGCAAAATGGAGGTTTGATCGTGGTGCGGCGCGGCTATCTGGTTTTTGAGAAATATTTCGGACGGGCGCAGCGCAATGTAAACCCGGACATGGCATCGACCGGCAAAGCCTACGCCAGCATCGCCTGCGGCATCATGCTCAAGGAATTTCACAATCAAATTCCCGAGGGACTTTCCACCAAAGTGTTTACGGAAAAATTTCTGCCTGAGGCAATCCCGCTGGATGACCCACGCCGGGCCGAAATCACGCTGGGCCAATTGCTATGCATGTCAGGAGGATACAACGGCGAGGGTTCAGCACCGACAGCCGTGATCAATGGGAGGGCGTTCGCTTTGAAGGCAGGGGCCGGACAGGACATTCGCAACCTCGACCAGTCCTCGCTTCGTGCGCCGATGTGGACCAATGCGGGAGCGGGCTATTCGTACTCCTCGCCCGAGCCGCACATTGCGGCAATCGTCCTGCGCCATGTGACCGGGATGGATCTGAAGGACTATATCAACGCGCGGATGGCCAAGCCTATGGGTTGGGGTGCCTGGGATTATTGCCTGCACCGTGGTGATTTTGTGATGCCGCATGCCAATGGCGCGGGAAGCATCGCGGTCCACGCGACGGACGCGCTGCGCTTTGGCTATTGTCTGCTGCATGAAGGCAAGTGGGGCAATCAACAATTGGTGCCTGCCGATTATATCACTCAATGCCACCAGGCTTCGCCTTATAATCCCCACTCGCCGTACAGCCTGATGTTTGAGCACAACGCAGACGGGCACGTGGCAGGGGCTCCGCGCGATGCGTTTTGGAAATCCGGGGCGGGCGGTTTTGGGTTGATGATTGTGCCGTCGCTCGATTTGGTGATCTACAAAATGGGCGGCAACAACGGACAATATGATCCAACCTTTACGGGAGTGCCGCAACCCAACGAGGTGGATCATTCCCGTGATGATTGGAAGCCGATCCCCCGCACGCCGTTCCACGAAGGCAGTCTGGGTGGAGACGATGGGCTGCGCCGGGTGTTGGAAATGGTGTCAGCCGCAGTGCGTGACTAACTCCGGGAACCACCTATAGAGGTTTCCAATTGATGTACTGGTAGTGATCGTAAACCCACCGAAAATCACGATTACTTTTGTTCCCACCCGCCCAGTAGAAGCTATCAATTCCGTTGGCTGAGTCCCTAGCCGCCTTGATGGTCGAATTTTCAAGCCATTTATGGTTTTCAACGTGCCCATCCGCAAAGGAAAAAGTGGTCGTGAAACCATGGAAAATGGTGAAGGTGTCCACCCATCCTGGAGGGCTCACGTTGAGCACCCAAGTACCGTTGTTGTAGCTGCGAGAATCAGCTTCTTCGAGGAACACAAAGGCATTGGCCGGGGTGGTGATTTGCGAATCCTTGGTGTAGATTTTAACTGCCGCATCCCACCCGCCTCCAGCCATCGTCTCACACTTGGAAAAACTATCGTAAGCCCAGCCTTTCAACGTCTTGCCGGCGCCTAACCGGCGCGTTCTGGTGTCACCTGGGCAATGGAAGGCTGCGATTGCGGGCACGTACTTGAAAATAAGCGATTGCTTGAAACCATCACTCACGCGTTTCATGGCGTCCGCTTCAGTGGTGCCCACAGGAATCGAGGGTCCAGGAAGCGGACCACGCCAGTATCCGCCGGCCGGGTTGTCCACCATGGCACCTGAGGCATCCCGGACCAAAAGCGAAAGTATGTTGCCGTTGTTGTCATCGGCGTAGAGCTGCCAGCCCAGAATCAACTGCTTGTTGTTGCTCATGCAGACGGCGTTGTAGGATTTCAGCTTGGCTCGAGCCAAAGCTGGAAGCAGCAAACTGGCAAGAATGGCGATGATGGCGATAACCACCAGAAGCTCAATCAAAGTGAAACCGGAGTTTTTATCCCGCCGGATGGGGCCGAAATGAACAGTTGGCGTATTCATGAATTCTCCTCAAGGCATGCAAATCCGATTTGGCGGAACTTAGCAGCAATCAAACAACCGAGCACAGAGGCCAGAACACAACGGTTGGGGAGTCTTGTCAAACCAGTAATGATAATAATTGAAATTGATCGAAGGGAGCATCAAATCGAACAGTGTTTTGGACGAGGCTGTTCCACAAAAGTATTCATGACCAAAGGCCTGCCTCGCGTTGCGCTCTTCCTGTTTTTAAGTACCGTGATGTCATCAATGGTGTCTTTATCCAGAAATGCGCCGCTCTCCTCGGATTTAGTGCTTGAGGCAATTTCCGTTACCAAATCGTACGGGAACCGGCAAGTAGTCGACCAGGTTTCGGCCGAGTTGCGGCGAGGAGAACGGCTGGCCCTGACCGGGCCCAGCGGAAGCGGCAAAACCACTTTGCTCAATTGTTGCGGAGGCATCGACCGGGCGGATAGCGGCATACTGCGTCTGCTGAATCAGAATCTTGCACAGCTATCAGGCGAGCAACTGTCAGCCGTTCGTCGTCACAGCATCGGCACTATTTTTCAATTTTTCCATCTGCTTCCGACACTCACAGCGGCTGAGAATATTGAACTCCCGCTGCAACTCATCGGACAGGATAGCACTGCGCGGAAGGCCCGAGTTTGCGAACTTTTGGAGCGCATTCAATTGACCAGCCGGGCGGGGGCGTTTCCGGCGCAACTTTCCGGCGGGGAGATGCAGCGCATCGCCATTGCCCGTGCGCTGGCCCACCGCCCTGCCCTGCTGCTGGCTGATGAACCCACAGGCAATCTTGACTCAGCGAATGGAGAAAAGATCCTGACTTTACTGAAGGAACTCTCCGACGAAACAGGCACTGCCATCCTGCTCGTCACCCACAGCGAGCAGGCGGCGGCCATCTGTCATCGGGTGCTGCACATGCGCGATGGTCGTATCGAGCGTGAAAGTGAGGCATGAAGAATCCTTCCCTGCAATGGCTGCTATGGACGCGATTCACGCTGCGTCACTGGCGGCAATCGTGGAAGGAATCGCTTCTTTTATTGCTCATTCTCGCGCTGGGTATCGCCGTTTTTTTCTCAATCCGACTGGCCAATCGGGCGGCGGTTGCCAGCTTTCAGAATTTCACCGAGCTCATCGCCGAGGAAAGCGATTGGATTCTCACGTCCCGTTCCGGCGGGATGGACGAATCCATCCTTCCCGTGCTCAGGGAAAAACTTGGACCTCGTGCAGTCAATATTTTACCGGTGGTTGAGGCAACCGGCGCACGACCCCGGCAGTCAACCAATGAAGGCATAGGCGCGCGCGAAACCCTCCAGATCATCGGCGTGGATCTCATGGCCGTGCGCAACAGCGCCAACACGGATGAACGGATGGAAGCGTGGCGTGAAAAGCAGCGGCATTCCTCGCAGGTCATCGACAACCAGCTCTTGGATCGGTTTACCCATACGAATGCCGTTCTGGTCAGCACCGCAATGGCAGTGCGCGAAAGCCTCACCAATGGCTCAATGCTGCGGATACTGATCAACGATCAACCTGTCGACATCCTCGTAAATGGGATCATTCCCAACGTGGAAGGAAAGCCATCTGCTCCAGCCCACCTGCTGGTCATGGACCTGCCCGCTCTTCAAAGCATCACCGGACGCAGGCAGATCGACCGCGTGGAGTTTATTTGCGAACCTGGTTTCAGATACGAACGCTCGCGCGCCGAGACGCGAGTTATCCTGACTCAACTGGATGGTGAGCGCTTCGTGGTGCGAAGCCCCAGCGACCGCCGTGCGAGCGCCGAGGTAATGACCCGCGCCTTTCGGCTTAATCTCACTATTTTGTCACTCATCGCGCTGGTCGTGGGATTATATCTTATTTTTCAGGCTCTCGACGGCGCGGTGGTGAGGCGGCGGGAGGAGATCGCGATCTTGCGCTCGCTCGGGGTGTGTGAGCGCGAAATCCGCATGGCCTGGATGGGTGAGGCGATGATGCTGGGTTTGGCGGGTGGGTTGATCGGAGTGTTATTGGGCTGGCTGGGCGCCCAGCTTTCCGTCCGCGTGGTGGGGCGCACGGTGAACGCGCTTTACTACGCGACCAGCGTGAATTACGCCGCGCTGAACTGGAGTGAGATCGGCCTGGCCCTCATCATTTCAACGGCCTCCAGCATGACGGCCGGTTGGATACCGGCCCGCGAAGCTTCCAACACGCCACCCGCCCAGGTGCTCATCCGCCATGCGCGAGCATTGGCAGGCCCGGGCATTTGGCAAAGGCCTTGGTTGGGACTGGCGTTGTTACTCATCGCAGCGATGATGATTCCCCTACCGCCCATCCGATTGAGCGCAGGCGGCAGGTTCCCGTTGGCTGGTTATGCCAGCGCGCTTTTTGCGATTTTCGGCGGAGGTATTTGGGTGGGCTCGCTAGTGGCTGCCATAGCGAGGGCAATGCGTCCATTGAGCCGTCACTCGCTTAACTTTCAGCTGGCGATCAGCCAGTTAATCAATCCTTCCGGACGCCATCGACTGGCCTGCGCCGGGTTGTTCTGCGCCATTGCCATGACTGCGAGCATGGCGATTCTAGTTGGGAGCTTTGATCAAACCATGCGGGGATGGATCGAACGCACCTTCCAAGCCGATCTATACATCTCCAGCGACGGCGCACAGAGTGCCTCCTCACAAAACCGCATCCGCAAGGAAACATGGACCGCCATTGCCACCCAGCCCGAGGTGCAAGAGTTCAACGCCTTGCACATTCAGGATGTGGAACTGGGGCAGGGCAAAACCATGGTGGTGGGATCGCGGTTTGATTTCATGAACCAATATCAGCGGCTGGCATGGGTCGAGGCTCCGAAGGATCATTCGTTTCTGACCACAGGCGGCCCCAACACTCAGGTTTTGGTCAGCGAGAGTTTTAGCGACCGTTTCCAACTGCGACGCGACCAGAGCATTGCTGTACCCACGCCCATTGGGCTGCGCGAGGTATGGATTGCGGGGGTGTTCGCTGATTACGGAAATGAACGCGGCTCGATCCTGATGGATGCGGCGAGATTCGTTGAGTGGTTTAAGAATGATGCAGTCACAAGTCTAATGCTGCAGCTCAAACCAGGTGCGGATGCAGAGGCTTTCAGATCCGAACTCATCACGCGGCACCCAGGCATTGCTGCCTACACCAACAGCCATCTGCGTCAAGAAATCCTGCGTATTTTCCGCCAGACTTTCTCCATCACTTACGCCCTTGAAGTCATCGGTGTGGTTGTGGCGGTGGCCGGGCTTGGGTTAACACTAGTCAGCGTTTTTTTTGAACGGCGCAATGATCTGGCCACCCTGCGCGCCCTTGGAATGACCCGGCGCGAAATGGCCGCCACCGCCGCATGGGAGGGCACTCTGATTTCCGTCGCCGGATTAATTGGCGGGCTGACGATGAGTCTTGGACTGGGTTGGATACTGATCCACGTCATCAACAAACAAACATTTGGCTGGACCCTGCAATACGCCCTGCCTTGGAACCAACTCCTCACTCTGGGAGCGCTGGTCGTCGCTGCTGGAGCGAGCGTGGCTTACGGAGTGGGAAGATGGGCCGCCGTGCTGCCCGCCGATCGCGAGGAATGAATATCTATTGTCAGGTCTATATGAAGTGCGGTGTCAGAGCGGAGCAAACCGCGAAGCGGTCCTATAAACAGGAGTTCAATTTTCGACACCGCTTTCGAATGCGTGCAACCTTGCGGAAGGTGGCCTTGACGGGCTGTCGCGCTCCAGTCAAAAGCGGTGTCGACGCTCGGCGCTCTGCCACCGCACTCCATGTTTGGAGATGCTGCATTTTCGTAATCCTTCTATTTGCACTCCCGCTACTTAGCGAGTCCTCTGACCTAACCACACCTGATGGGTTCGCGGTTCCACAAGAAGGCCAACATTTTGAATTCCCGCGTGATCATGGCAGCCATCCAGAATTCAAAATCGAGTGGTGGTACGTCACTGGACATTTGCAGAGCATTTCCGACCCGCAAAGATTTAGTTACCAAGCCACTTTTTTCAGACGATCCGCCACAACGAACACCACCGATTTCAACTCCACTTTTGGAACCTCTCAAGTTTATCTGGCCCACATGGCGCTCTTGGATGTCAGCAGCGGAAAGTTTCTGCAACAGGAACGACTCAATCGCAGCGGCTGGGATGCCTCATCTGAGTTATCCACCTTGGCCGCGCGCAACGGAAATTGGTCGCTTGAACTGCAAAAGGACGGATCAACCATGGGACTGCTGGGGACGATCCGAAATGATGCCACCTTTCAACTTTCTCTAAAGCCTCTCAAGCCATTGGTGGTCTTCGGAACCAACTCGGTTTCGCGCAAAGGTGCGGACAGTTACGCCGCCAGCCATTATCTGACCTTCACCCGGTTGCAGACCACAGGCAGCCTCACGTTGGAGGGCAAAACTTTTCAAGTCAGCGGTCTGTCCTGGATGGATCACGAAATGAGCAGCGGACAGCTATCAACTCACCAAGTGGGTTGGGATTGGTGTTGCATCCAGCTCAAGGACGGCCGCGAAATCATGGTCTACCTCATGCGCCGCGATGACGGTTCGTTGGACCCTTTTTCAACCCTGGCGTGGATTGATCGAGATGGAACCGTGCGGCATTTTGGGGGCAATTCCTTTCAATTGCAGACTAAATCCCGCTGGAAAAGCAGCCAAACAGGCGCGGACTATCCGATTGAAAGAGTGCTCGTTGCGCCGAACCCGGAAGGTGGCCCTCCCTTTGAATTCGTCCTCCGCCCGCTCGCACGAGCACAAGAATTGACAGGCAAACTGGGCGGCGTGGCATATTGGGAAGGCGGATGCAGGGTGGAAAACGCCCGAGGCGAGGAAATTGGGCAGGCATTCCTTGAACTGACCGGGTACGCGGGCGACTTGCAAAAGAGCTTTCGTTGAAAGCAACAACACAGCTAATCCAACAGGGGTTTCATCGCTTGTGAAAAATTTCACTAATTCACTTGCCTGACTTATTGCCGATGATTAGCTTGCAACCACAAGGGGTCCACAGCCCGCTTATGCAAC
>JANYDC010000105.1 GCA_025359965.1 Pedosphaera sp. | reverse complement strand
GTTCCGTTTTTCTCGGCCTCATCAATCATGGCCATGCCGATACGGTCCTTCACGCTTCCCAAGGGATTAAAGAATTCGCACTTGAGCAAAACGGTGGCGTCCAAGCCTGCGGTGACTTTGTTAAGGCGAACGAGGGGGGTTCGTCCGACTGTCTCGACGATGTTGTTGTAGATGCGTCCCATAAATTTGAATTAGTTCCACCTAAAATCGAGGCCGAAGCGAATGTTGTCAAACCTTGTTTGGGGTTTCATCCCATTAGTTGATTCGCCCACAGACAAGGCAGACGCTCCAGAAGGTGGACACTCGCGAGCTTGTTGACAGATGGTTACGCAGCGCAGGGGCTTGGCATTCTTGTTGCTAAAGTGCCTTGGGAATAGATATGCGTGCCCTGATAATCCTTTTCTTCACTGCCCTCTCGCTCTCCACAGGATTGGGCGCGATTGTTGAGTCCTACTCTTTCACGAATATCAACCGTGCCATTCCGGACGGAGTCGCATCAGGAATGCAGGACACGCGAACCATTCAATCCTCGATTGCCTCCATTGGCGAGGTGACGGTTACTTTGAAGATAAGCGGAATGGATTCAGGGGCTTACAACGGCGATTTGTATGTAGCACTTCAGCACGAGAGTGGATTGGCGGTTCTTCTTAATCGCGTAGGACGCAGCAGCACCAATAAATATGGGTATGGCGACAGTGGATTCGATGTCCAATTCAAGGACGGCGGCACCAATGGTGACGTCCATTTGTACCGTCTACGGGCCAATGGAAGCGAAACAACCCCAATCGGAGGTATTTTGACTGGTTCTTGGCAACCCGATGCTCGAGTCACAGACCCGTCCGCAGTGGTCTCCACCAACGCAAGATCGGCTTTCCTCCAGCAGTTTCGTGGCATGTCCGCAACAGGTGGGTGGACGCTGCTGGTCACTGATGTCTCGCCGGGAGGTAGAGCCCAGTTGGATGGCTGGTCTTTGGATATTTCCACGGATGTTCCCAAGCCGCTCTACAGCGTGACGAAGGTAACCACTGGAGCGGGATCAATCGTACTAACGCCAGCGAAAGCCGGTTACTCGCAGGATGAGACTTTTCAATCCATCGCTGTTCCTGACACGGGGTATATGTTTACGAGATGGGAAGGGATTGCCTCTGGCAAACCCAACCCAGCGAGTCTTTCCATATCGAGCAATTCAGTGCTGGTGGCTCAATTTTCGAAAATATGGAGCCTGACCCTTCGGCCAACGGCAGGCGGCTCCATCTCTTCTTCAGCATCTGGCACAAATGTGGTGGATGGGACAACAGTCGCGTTAACTGTAGTCCCTTCGGTTGGTTACATTTTTACTGGATGGGTCGGGGACGTAACCGGAACGAACAATCCGGTTAGTTTTGCCATGCTCACAAATAAGACCGTCTCCGCCAATTTTGTGGCACAATATGCTCTCAATGTGGCGGTGGTGGGAGGCGGAACAGTGGCGCAGGCACCCTTAAAATCCACCTATACTTCCGGGGATTCAGTGACATTGACTGCAACCGCGTCCGCTGGCTGGGCTTTTACCGGCTGGTCGGGAGATGCCATTTCAACCACAACTTCTTTCGTTTTGTTGATGAATGGCAACAAATCCATTGCGGCAACTTTCAAGCGAATATGGACGGTTTCCAGTTCCGTGCTGGGTACGGGAGGAACGGTGACTCTTAGCCCTGTAAAGGCAGCGTATCTGGATGGCAGTTCCGTAACCGCAACCGCTGTTTCATCCAATGGTTTTAGGTTCATCGGTTGGAGCGGCGATTTAAGTTCGCTCAGCAATATCGTGACGATGATCCTGAACACCAATAAAGTGATTGTCGCCAAGTTTGCCCCCTCATTTATTCTTACTCTGCCAGCCGTTACAGGTGGAACAGTGGCGGCCAGCCCGCAACAGCCGGACTATGCCAGCAATAGCGTTGTGACTCTTACAGCGGTCCCTTCAGCCGGTTACCTTTTTAAGGCTTGGACAAATAATGCGACCGGTTCGACCAATCCAACGCAATTGATCATGAATCAACCCAAGACGGTGCAGCCGGTCTTTGTGCAAGGGTTGACCCTGAGCACCAACGTTGTGGGGGCGGGTTCCCTGATGGTGGCACCCGCACGCAGTCTGTATTTCCCGGGTGAGACGGTCACCATCACAGCAGTGGCTGGCCAAGGTTCAGCTTTTATCGCTTGGAGCGGGGCTTCCACCTCCACCAACCCAATCTTGTCGCTCACCATTTCCAGCAACACCGCGATCACCGCTAATTTTATCGCGCAGTATGCTCTGACCACCACTGCGGTGGGCGGAGGCACGGTGCTCGCTTCACCTTCAAAAACCAGTTATCTGCCTGGGGAATCGGTGACGGTCACCGCGACTCCTTCGGCAGGCTGGACGTTTATTGGTTGGTCAGGTGCCTCCACAGTTACCACACCATCGATTGTTTTGGTGATGAACAGTGCGAACTCATTGACAGCGACCTTCCAACGGCTTTGGACGGTTTCTAGTTCGGTGTCTGGTGCTGGCAGTGTCTCTCTCACCCCTAACCAAGCCACTTATTTGGATGGCACCACTCTCACCGCCGTGGCCACACCTGCTCCGGGCAACAAGTTCATCGGATGGAGTGGGGATTTAAGCTCCCTGACAACCAACGCACCTTTGTTGGTCAACACCAACAAGGCTATCATCGCGAAGTTCGCCCCGCTCATCACCCTGAACATTTTGGCGGCCACGGGTGGAACAGCCATTGCTAGCCCCCAACAATCAGAATACGTGAGCAACTCCGTGGTGGGCGTCACAGCCATCCCATCGGCTGGTTATCTCTTAAAATGCTGGACCAATGACGCCAGTGGTGCAGTCAATCCTTACTCACTCACCATGAACCAGTCCAAGACGGTTCAACCCATCTTTGTGCAGGGGTTGACCCTTACAACCAATGTGGTGGGGGCGGGTTCCCTGATGGTGGTGCCCGCACGCAGTCTGTATTTCCCGGGCGAGACAGTCACCATCACAGCAGTGGCTGGCCAAGGCTCAGCTTTTATCGCTTGGAGCGGGGCTTCCACCTCCACCAACCCAATCCTGTCGCTCACCATTTCCAGCAACACCTCGATCACCGCCAATTTCGGGCCTTACAGAACCCTTCTTGTCACAACTAACGGTCTCGGTTCTGTAGCAATTAGTCCTTCAGCGCAAAGTTATGTGGAAAATACGGTGGTATCCTTAAAAGCCTCCGCCGGCAGTGGGTGGACTTTTGCCAATTGGTCAGGCGCGCTCTCGAGCACCAGCAATCCACTTTACTTGGTTATGAATGGAAACAAGTCGGTGACGGCAAATTTCGTCCATCTCTGGCCGCTGAGCCTGTCTAGCGCAATAGGTGGAACTGCCGCAGTGACACCTCTAAGTGTTAACGGATACGTCGACGGCTCTACCGTTTCGATCAGTGCTAATGCCGCTCCTGGTTATGTGTTCACGGGCTGGACAGGGGATTTGGTGTCGACCAACAACCCTGCGAGCTTGGTGATGGATTCAGCAAAATTGGTTTCACCCGTATTTCAGCGCGTTTACCAAGTTACCCTGGGAGTAGCTGGAAACGGCACTTTGAATAAACCTCTGGGAGTCACGAATGTCGTAGAGGGAACCATGCTGACTCTTGTCACCACCTCAGGGTCAGGTGCAAGATTTGCAGGTTGGACCGGTAGTGTTAATGCGAGTTACTCCGCCACCACTTTGTCGGTAACGGTTAACACCAATTTGAACCTATTGGCAACTTTTTTACCAATCTACACCCTAACCATTGTCCAAGATGCCAATGGAGTGGCCACCCCGGTTCCTCTGGCTCCGTTTGGCTCCAAAGGTGAGAAGTATTTCGCGGGAACGAACGTCTCGCTTACCGCCGTTGCAAAAACGGGGTATGTATTTGTGGATTGGATCGGCACAACAAACAGCAAAGCCAACCCGTTGGTTCTTACTATGACAAGCAATCAAACGCTGACACCTAGGTTTGCAAGTCTGACCGCAGGATTCCTTCTGGATCGCACGGTGTGGGGTGATGGAACTGTCACGGTGACACCTAACAAAGTGCAGTATGCGATGAATGACTTGGTCCTGGTACAATGCGTGCCTGCGGTTGGCTCAACGTTTGGAGGGGTTAGTGGCAGCGGCGCTCCCTCGGATACGAATCAGGCCGCATTTTCCATACTGATGGACGGCGATAAAACACTTCTGGCTCGATTCATAAGCCCGAGGACCATTAGCGTCAATACAACCGGTTTGGGAAGCGTCGGCGTGTCGCCCATACAAAGCCAGTATCTTGATGGAACTTTGGTAACCTTCACCACCGTTTCAGCCCCGGGCTATCGGTTTGCTGGATGGACAGGTGGGACCAACGCCACTTATTCAACGAGCACTCTCACGGTTAAGGTGAGTGGCAACCTCAGCTTAACAGCCAATTTCCTGCCGGTTTATAGCCTTACGGTTTCTTCGGACTCAAATGGCAGCGTAAGCAGAACCCCGCTGGCCCCTTTCGGTCCAAATCTTGAGAAGTACTTTCCTGGCACGAACGTCACACTCACTGCAACGCCAAAGGCCGGCTATCAATTTGTGCAGTGGACAATCAACGGCTCGGCTTCCTCGAACAACCCAGTCATTGTCGTAATGAATTCCGCGAACGTGGTAGTGGCTACGTTTGCTCCATCGGCATCACTTTCCTCTCTTAACCTTTCACCAAAAACCGTCACTCTGAACTGGGACAAGACTGAAGGAATAATCAATTTGGGCGTGAGTGAAAACGAAGGTGAAAGCGTGATTGAAATTTCCAACGATCTAAAGGATTGGCAGGAACTGGGCGGAGTTTTCGGCTCCAATTTCTTAGCTCGGAAACCATCGGGGGCCGTAGAATTTTATCGTGTTAGGTCCGCTGGTGAATTTCCATCGGCAAGATAGTTTCAGCTTGTACGCTGGGCTCAGCGTCCGATGCTGTGGGGATGTCGAAAACTGAACCTGTCGATGCTCGTAACAATGGAGATCAGCCCATCCGTGTCAGAAGCGCCACTCTCGAGGATATTCCGTCGATATTGGCTATTTATAATGAGGCCGTGCTTACAACAACGGCCACTTACGACTATGAACCCCGATCCCTGGAGCACCGCATCATTTGGTACGAAGATCATCAAGCAGCAGGACTTCCCATGTTTGTGGCAGTCAACAGCAGAAGGGAAATCACGGGCTGGAGTGCATTGAACAGATACCATGACCGTCCCGGGTTCCGCTTTACCAGCGAGGATTCTATCTACGTTCACACCGATCATAGGGGCCAGGGGGTGGGGGGGGAATTGCTTAGGCCTCTTTTGAAGAAGGCTTCAGAATTGGGTTTGAGGGCGATCATGGCCGGAATTGATGCTCAAAATATTGCCAGCCTAAGGCTGCATTCGCGGCATGGGTTCGTCGAGGTCGGCCGTTTTCCAAACGTTGGCTACAAGTTTGGCCGATGGCTGGACGTGGTTTACATGCAACACACCCTCCCTGAATCAGGGGTGAGGCTTTGACTGACTTTCTGAGGGAACTGAATCAGCAGCAGGACTGGCGTTTGGTTGAAGCTTAGCCTCCTTCAGTTTTTCACTGTAAGTGATGACCCCCGCACCAAGCATAATGAACATCACTCCAACCCATCTCAGGCCAGAAACCTCTTCCTTCAAAACAAAACCTGCCGCAATGGTGGTAATGACAAACCCCAACGAAGTCAGCGGCCAGATGAAACTCACATCCGCGCGCGACATTAACATGAGCAATCCCACGAAGAAAATGGTTAACGAAAGCACTCCCAGCAGGATGCAGCCGTTGGTCACCCCTCGCTTCAACAAGCTCATGATTTCCTGCACGTTATAGCTTTGAACCTCACCAATCTGTTTGAGCCCTTTGCCTAACAGGATGACGCCGGCAGCCTCAAAATGCAGGGCAACCACCATGAATAAAATTAGTTTCCACATAGTTGTGAGAGGATAAGCTGAATTCTGAAATGGCTAACAGATCGGGCCAGGTTTCGGTTCTAATACTAAATTCAGGTACCCTCGCCGTAGTGATTCCTGAAACAGCCGAACCTGGTTTCCAACCACAAGTTCAAGATGAGCCATGCCTTGCCAGCCTTGTTGAGTCGGGCCAGAGGGAAATTGAAGACATCGAACGCCCGGCTTTCAAGCCGAAGCAGGACTTTCCAATAAACCGCGCCCATTAGCTCGGCGGTGGCAAGATTCCCCCGATCTTCCGAGGGCAGGATCCTGCGGGCCTGACGATAATGTTCCCGTGCGCGCTGGCTTACCCAAGTGGCAAGCTGACGGTAATTCTCTGTGAAACGCCCATCGAAAATTTCAGAGGGACTCACACTGAATTCCTGCATCTGAACTGAAGGAAGATAAATACGACCTCTCGCGGCATCGTTCTGCACGTCGCGCAGAATGTTGGTTAATTGGAGGGCTTTGCCGAGATGGACCGCGTAGTCATGGCATTTGGGGTTTCGATAACCAAAAACTTCAATGCTAAGAAGCCCTACCACCGAAGCGACCCGGTAACAATAAGCCTCAAGGTCCAGAATGGTCTCGTAGCTTTGAATTTCCAAATCCATCTCGACACCACGAATGAGGTCATCAAACAGGGCGTAGGGAAGCTTGTACTCCGAGATTACAGAGGCCAGTTCAATATTGACTGGCTTGGCAGGTAGTCCTCCGTGAAAGGCCTTCAAAATATCTTCGCGCCAGCTTTGCAGGGAGATTCTACGCTCGGCAAGTGGAGTTGATTCCTCATCGGCGACATCATCGATTTCGCGGCAGAACGCATAAAGGGCGCACATGGCCTGACGCTTCGGTGGCGAAAGCAGAATGAAGGCAAGAGCCAGATTGGAGGCGCTCTTCTTGGTGATGGCTTCACTGACTTGCATCAGCTTTTCTTAGGAAGGTCGCCCTTCCCAGTCGTATCCGTAAAATCAGAACGCAATGGGGGAAGCCCGCCCGTTTCAGAAAGGGTGGCATTGCGCCCGCGATGAGGTCGCCGGCGTTCCTTCTTTTTCTTGCGGCGGCGGCCAAAGTTATGGCTGTCAATTTTCCCCGCATAGGCGGTCTCACCGGATGACTTACGGAAAAACACCGCCCAGATCACAGATCCCAGCAAAATCACTATACCCGCCAGAAACGCCAAGCCGACATCCCCAAAGAAACCCCTTGGCACGATTCCGGCATTGTCACCTTTTTCGGGCAGTACAATTTCGGCTGCTAGAATTAAACCACCGATTATCATGATCGAAAGCTGTCTCGTGTCTGAAAACTGGTATCATCTTCGATACCCGCGCTAATGTTGAGCCGTTGCATGCGATAACGCAAGGCGTGACGGCTGATTCTCAATTGGTCGGCCGTGCGAGTCAGGCTGAAATGGTTCTGTTCAAGGATGGACTGAATGACATCCCTTTCGTAGTTCGACATAATGTCATCGAGGGAGCCATTGATCTGACTCAAGGCACCTCCTCCCGGCATGCCAATTTCAGCCTTTTTCAGACGGGTTTCCAGGTGGAAATCCGGCAGGCTTCCGGTTTGGATTTCATCAGAACCCTCAAGAATCACCGCGCGCTCAATTACATTCCTCAATTCGCGGACATTACCCGGCCAATGGTGGGCCATCAATTGTTGCTGGGCTGGTTTTGTAATTCCCTTAATATTCCGTCCGAGGGAAACGCAAAAATGCCGCAGAAAATGGTCGGCCAATAAAATGATGTCATCGCCCCGCTCGCGCAGCGGCGGTGGTCGGAACTGCATGACGTTCAGACGGTGAAAAAGATCCTCACGAAATTGATTTTGACGGATGGCGTCGATAATATCGCGGTTGGTGGCGGCAATCAATCGGACATCGACTCGCAATTCCTGATTTCCGCCCACACGGGTAAAGGTGCCATCCTCCAAAAAACGCAGCAGTTTGGCTTGCAGCGGCCTGCTCATGTCCCCGATTTCATCCAGAAAAATAGTGCCGCCGTCGGCTTCCTCGACACGTCCGTGCTTTTGGCGCAGGGCGCCAGTGAAAGCCCCTTTTTCGTGGCCAAACAATTCGCTCTCCAAAAGGAGTTCGGGGATGGCCGCGCAATTGATGCGCACGTAGTGACCGGCGGAGCGCTTGCTGAGGGTGTGCAGGCTTCCGGCGACTAGCTCTTTTCCCGTGCCACTTTCACCAAGAATCAGCACAGTCGCATTCGTCGGTGCCACAGTCTGTATAAACTGTCTCAACTCCTGAATTTTGGCACAATTTCCGATCAGTTGCTCGATGCGGTAGGCGTCCCCGGCTTTCGCTTTTAGGAGGGCATTTTCGGCCAGCAATTTGTAGCGCTCGGCGCAGCGGGAAACGGCGTGGAGTAATTCTTCAGGAGCAAAGGGCTTCGCCAGATAATCGATTGCCCCAGCTTTGATGGCTTCCACAGCGAGCTTTGGCGTGGCGTAGGCTGTGATCATCAACACGGGCAGATTGGGATATTTTTGCCTGACCATCGGCAGGAACTCATAACCACTCATGCCCCCCAGCCGTGCATCGGTGATGACCATAAAGAACTCCTGCTCACCGAGCATTTTTAAAGCCTGCTCCGCCGAATCGGCTCCACGATATTGATAACCCTCGCCGTGCATGATCGCCTCTAAGGAGAGGCGCATGTTCTTCTCGTCATCCACGACAAGGAGCGGAGGCAGGTTGGCTGTCATTTCCTAAAGTTTATTAACGTTTTTGCGGGCAGTTTCACAGTGAAAAGTGTGCCCTCACCCAAAGAGGATTCTACTTTAACAGTGCCGTTGTACAGTTCGGCGTTGGCTTTCACAATGGAAAGCCCCAAACCCGTCCCCTTGGGCTTGGTGGTGAAATAGGGCTCAAAAATGCGTGTGACCTTGTCTGGCGGCACGCCCGGTCCATCATCCCGTATCGTTACCAGTACAGTATACCCTTCGTCGTACTGCGCTGTAATCCAAATATTGCCACGGCCGTCCATGGCTTCTCTGGCGTTCTGAAGCAGGTTCACAAATATCTCCGTGATATGCCCCCGCTGCGCAAGCATGGTAGGTAGGGCGGAGGAATAATCGCGATGAATGCACGTTTGATATTTGGCGCCCTGCGGGAAGACCTGCAGAATCGCGTAGTCCAGTTCTCCTGCTATGTCCAATCGCTCCACATGCCCCTCGGACAACCGGGCATACCCCAGAAGTTCTGTGATAATCCGGTCCGATTTATCCACTTCCTCCCGGATAATCGCAATTTGCTGGGTGATGGTTTTTCCCTCCTTGACCGTCTTTTGCAAAGTATATGCGGCGTTGTTGATAATCCCCAGCGGGTTCTTGAGTTGATGGGCGATCTCAGCGGCGAGACGTCCAGTGGCTTCTAGTTGTTCCTGGCGAAGGGCATGTTCGTGTGATTCCTCCTCCGCACGCCTCTGACGCTCAAGCAGAATTTGCAGGGCATAGCAGCAGACGGTGACCAGCAAAAGCAGGAATATTCTAAGTATCACCGGCTCAGCGGTTTCCGCCCCTCCTTGTTCGATGGCAAGTCTAATGGTGGAATCAACGAGACTGGGCTCGATGCGCCGAGAAATGGCCTCAAGTGAGCCAGCTACCAAAAAGGAGGCGGTCACCGCAAAATTCAGCGTGAGTTGAAATCGGGCCTGTGGATGAGTAATCGCATTTCGAACAATCAACGCCAGAAAAACCCAGAAAAGTATACTATTGAAACCACCGGTGACGAATGCCAGTGAGCCCAAAAAAAGGGAATCCAAAATACTGCTCAGACACGCGGTTCTTTGTGCCCATCTTAAAGGCAGCCTCGACATGCCGATCAACAAGGCAGCCACGACAGCATTCAGCACTACATAGATCAGGAAAAAGGACCGGATACGTGCCAGCACCACATCCTGCGGGAGCGCTTCGATCATCGGGCGCTTGGTTCGAGTCACGTCATCAAACCAGTTGGAGAAATAGAAGTAATAACACAACACCTGCGCCACCACGGCCTTGACCGGCAGCAGCACGTTGCGCTCAACATTGCGAATAAGCCCTTCGAGCCTGGCTCGATCCGGAGCGGGCACCGTGAGCAGTGCCGGCAGTCGTCGCAATAATTCCCACCGGAGCAATTGCATAAATGCCTTACCCACCAGACAACAACTCCAAACAACGACGGGCAATATCCTCCACAGGCCAGAGTCTTCCGATCCCTTCGTATCCGCAGGAAAGCATCCCTTCTTCTGGTCCGATGAATTCAACACCGCGCTCGCGCAAAGTCCTAACGTGAGCCTGAGTTGCGGGATGCAGCCACATTTTGCCGTTCATAGCCGGGGCAACCAGGAATTTTGCCTTGGGATTGAGGGCCAGGGCGGTGCTGGTCAGCGCATCATCGGCGAGGCCCAGGGCAAGTCGCGCGATGGTGTTGGCGGTGGCCGGAGCCACCACCATGAGGGCGGCCTCATCAGCCACCCGAATGTGGGAGGGTTTCCAGCCTTCCTCCTCATCGTACAAGCTTGTGATGACCGCGCGTCGGGACAGGGTCTTTAGCGTCAAAGGCGTAATAAATTGTTGGGCATCCGCAGTAAGTATGACCTCCACCATCACGCCGGCCTTGGTCAGTCGACTTACCAAATCGGCAGCCTTGTAGGCAGCGATTGAGCCAGTGACTCCAAGGGCAACCAAAGGGGCAGGGGGCGTGCTCATATGCGGTTATTCATAGTGCGGCATTTTAACCCGCGGCTGACGCATTTTCTCAGCTGTTATTATAGTCTGCATCCGCAGAAGGTCACTTTCGATTGAATCGGTGAGAATAATATAATCAAAGTGCTTCCATTGAGAAATCTCCTGCCGCGCCACGGCAAGCCTTTTAGAGATTGTCGTCGAACTATCCTTGTTCCTTTTCAGTAACCTCTGCTCTAGGACATCCATGGACAGCGGTGCTAAAAATACGGTCACGAGGGATCGTTGCAACTCAGAATCCTCCATCGCGTGTTCCCGGATGGCGGCGGCTCCCTGCACATCCACATTCAGAAGCACGTCTTTCCCTTGGCGGAGCTTTCCAAGCACTTCTGATTTCAAGGTTCCGTAACTGTTGCCAAAAACCGTGGCGTGCTCGAGAAAATTACCCGCCTGAACCCGCTTCAGAAATGTTGCAGCATCCAAAAAATAGTAATCCTGCCCGTCCTTCTCCCCGTCGCGTGGTTCGCGCGTGGTGCAGGTAATCGCCCGGATCGTGTTTGCCTGGTGGATGAGCAATTGTTCACAGAGAGTTGTTTTCCCAGCGCCGGAAGGCGCGGAAATCACCAGAAGCAGGCCGGTTTCGTGACTCGTGGGTTGCATTCGATTATTCGATATTCTGGACCTGTTCACGGAACTTTTCCAGTTCCGCCTTAAAGTGAATGACCTCGTGCGCAATGGCGCTGTCAGCCGCTTTGGACCCGATGGTGTTGATTTCCCGGTTAAACTCCTGAGACAGAAAATCAAGCATCCGTCCAACCGCATCCGTCCGGCGTGCGCAATCCTGAAACTGCACAAAATGGCTCTCCAATCGGGTCAGTTCCTCAGAGATGTCAGACCGGTCGGCAAAATAAACCACCTCCTTCAAAAGCCGCTCGTCATCCTCTTTTGGCAATGGCAAACCGGCGGTCTGTATACGTTGAATCAAGGCATCCCGGTATCTGCGGGTCATATCCGGCGCAATCAGCCTGATACGTTCGGAGGCGGATTTCATTAGGGAAATGCGGTTTTCAAGATCGGCCAGTAAATGAGCGCCCTCGCGCTCCCTCATCGCCACCAAAGTTTTTAAGGCTCCAGTCAAGGCCTCCACCACCGCTGGTAAAACCTGATCAACGGCATCACCACCCACCTCAGCCTGCATCACACCGGGAATCCGCAAAAGCGCTTCAACGGAGACTTCAGGCGAAAGCCCCAAGTCGGAGGCAATTTGTTTCAGTTCCGTGGCATAACGTGCTGCCAGTTCAGTGTTGAGAAGGCTTTGTTGGGCGGTCTGCCCAGCCTCAATCTGCACATGGATGCGGACTGTCACCTTGCCCCTGCTAACGGACTTGGAGACCTCCTGCCGGACTTGCGGCTCAACTCCTTCAAATTCTCTGGCCACATAAACACTGATTTCGGCCTGCTTGCGGTTTACCGAGCTGACCTCGACCGTCACCCGGTAACCATTTTGCGAGGATTGACCCCTTCCGTATCCCGTCATCGACTTCATCTGCGGATCATCCCTTAAAAACACCGTCCGTCCAATCCAAAGCTTGTTGAACTAGCGGCTGTCTTCAAGATCAGGCATGAAGAACATGGCAATCGCGGCCGGAATGAAAAGCACACCGGTCAGGAAAAGCGCGTGTCTGAGATCGCTGACATTGCTATACAAGCCGAAGAAAATCGTTCCGCCCGCACTGACGAACCTTCCAATATTGTAGCTGAAACCTGCTCCCGTCGTGCGGAGCAGGGTGGGGAATAGCGGTGGCAAATACATGGTGAAAAGTCCAAAAACCCCTGAACAAAAACCCACGAGCGGAATCCAGCGCATCAGCGATTCATGGTCTCGAGCAATGCCATAAGTGCCAAAAACTGTGCAAACAAACCCCAGAAAAAGTGTCATTATGGCAAACCTATAACCTACGGTTTTAGCCAGCCAGCCAGCGAAGAAATTACCAAGAATCGATGAGCCTATGACCAGAGAAAATGCCGTGCTGACCAACCTTTCCCTATCAGCAGGCGCCCACGCAGCCAAGTCTGGCAGACTCCTCATAAATTGAGTGTTCCAGAACATGAACGCCCACCAACCGGTCAAGGAAGTCGAACAAACCACGATGGTTAGAATTGTTATTTTGCGGGTCTTCCCTTTGAAAAGGTCAGCAATCTTTGGGGGTTTGTCGTTAACCTCTTTGCGGGCAGCGTGCCATTCCTCGGTTTCCGGCACGGCCTTGCGGATCCAGAACACTAGAAACGCCGGCAAAATGCCCACTAGGAATACGTATCTGGGCGGATAACTTGCCAGTAAGTAAGTGGTCAGTGCCGCCAATAAAACCCCCAGATTCACACCCGTTTGGAGCACCGCTGCGATCCAAGGTCTCCATTTCTTGGGCCAGGTTTCTGAAAGCAGCGAAGAACCTACCGCCCATTCGCCCCCAATCCCCAGTGCCGCAAGAAAACGGAAAATCAGCAGTTGCCACCAGGTTTCAGCAAAAAATCCAAGCCCTGTGAAAAGCGCGTAAGTAAGGACGGTCAGGCTTAGGGCTTTGCTTCGACCCAATAGATCGCCAATACGGCCAAAAAAAGCGCCTCCCAACGCCCAGCCGATTAAAAAAGCCGCCTGAATATAGGCGCTGTGCGTCTTTACGGTCGGATCCGAGGGCGAGGCGGCCATCATCAACTGAGCCACGAATGGAGCGGCGATGACCGTGTAAAGGTGCATGTCCAAACCGTCGAACAGCCAACCCAGCCACGCGGCAAGTCCGGCCCGTCGCTGGGCGGGCTTCAACTCACGCCACGTCGTTGGCTGCAAGGACGGCGGGTCTTTACGGGCTGTTGGCTGGTGCACGATTAAGTTTTAAGGATGCTCACCCTCTGAAGCAAGAATTGAAGCTGGTTAAAGTGGTTTGGTAGACCTGAGTTGGGTAGGGTATTGACCCATGGAACGAGTCTGTATCGCGCTTATGTTCCTGAGTTCACACGGAAAATACCACTTCAGGTATTTCAGGGAAAATTCACCAAGTATTAGAAAGATACGACTATGAAATACGACGTAGATGAAACGGGATCCACCGCAGTTCGCGAAAGAGCCAAGCATGGTTCCGTAAAATCCGACTCCGAGAAGCAGGAGGTGCAGAAAAAGATGGAATCTGTCGGCGAACCCGGTCCGCAGCACAAGGCTCTTGAAGCTCTGGTGGGAAATTGGAAGGCCGAAGTGAAATGTTGGATGGAACCAGGTGCCGAGCCAAAAATCAGCCAAGGAACTGCGACAGCAACCATGGCGCTAAAGGGGCGTTTTCTGGAGGAAGAATTCCAAGGCGAAATGATGGGCCAGCCGTTTATTGGCCGGACTTTGATGGGCTACGACAACGTTAAGCAAACGTTTAACAGTGTGTGGATCAGCGACATGCAAACCTCCATGTTCACCAGTGAGGGCAAGGGCGACACCGGAAACAAAGTTATTACTCTCGAAGGCAAGTCCACTTGCCCTTCAACGGGCCAGACGGATATTCCTGTAAGATCGGTTCTTCGCGTAATCAGCCCCGACAAGCACACCTTTGAAATGTTTAATGCCAGCAAAGGCGAAAACGTAAAGACGATGGAAATTACGTATACACGCAAATAAAGCGTCTCCTGAAGCTCAAGCACAGCGACTCAAAAAGCCGCTGTGCTTTTCCATTTCAATGGTTTGGTGAAATACACCGTGCCTAACTTGAACAGGTCAGGACAGCCAGCTTATGGCTGAATAAAAGGGGAAAGAGTCAGAGATTAACACTGCATATAACAAATATTGTGCGAACACATACGCATGCGCGATTCTGAGGAATGAGCTTGAAGACTACCCACAAACCAAGGCAGAATCCGGCCATACCTTAACGATTTCAATCCAGTTCATTCATGGACGCTTCACTTTCGTTGCTACGGAGGCTCATTCCTACTCTTATTTTGGCCTGCATCTGCTTCAGCTGGACTTTCGCCCAACCTGCGAAATTTGATCCACCCCAGTTGCTTTCGAATGGAGTCAAAATCCGGCTTTTGGGGCCAGTTGGCGCATCGCTTCGAGTTGACGCAGCTTCGGAAGTCCCATTTTGGTCAGCCATCGAACAGTTCACAGCCACCGCAACGACGAACAGTTTCATTGATACTCAAACGAACGCTGCGACTCGTTTTTATCGCGCTGTACAGGTTGCTGATGGCCTCAAGATATTGCGCATCCACCCTTTAAGTGGCGTTCCAGGCGACCAAGTCGTTATTGAGGGGCAATTCTTTAAATCGGGAAAACCGGCTGAGCACACATTAACGTTTGGCGGCGTCGATGCCGTGATCGAATCTGCAACCGGCGCAAGGCTGGTAACCCATGTCCCCGCTGCAGCCCGCTCGGGCCCGGTCATGTTGCGCACTCAGGATTCACTCGTTGCAGGACCCTCCACATTCACTGTGCTCACGCGAGCACCCGTTCAGGTTCTGCCACCCGGCAATCTGCCCATATCTGCGTACCTCGTAGTGAATACTTACGGTGATTCAACAGGAGGTCTCCTGATCCGAAACGGGGTTCCGCTCCTGTCGCTGGCTGTGCCGACCAACAATCCCAACGGAACGCTGATGGCAATGTCGGTCGAGCCGACCCAAGTGCTCGTCTTTAGCGCCGCCTCATCCGCCGAGGCACTCGTCTTCATGACCCCGGCATTCCGCACATCAGATCCTGACGCTGCAAAAAGGCTGTTAGCGGCAATTCATGGAGAGCCCAAAGTTGCGGTGCTGGCGCAATTGATGGCCGGGCATTTTGCGGTTGGAAAAAATCCAGTGGACCAGCCGGATTTTCCTGCGGCCTTTTCAAATGCGGTATTTGGGGTGCTAGCCGGCGGCGCAGCTCAGTTGAGCCTGGCGGTCCCCGTGAAGCGCCCCCAAACGGGCCAAGTCAAGGCGGCATCAGGATTGCCGGACGCAGATTTTCCCGTGGATGCGGATTGGATTGAAGTCTCGCGCTTCAATGCTGCGGCAAACAATTTCATTGATGAGTTGGTCGCGCTCGCCCAAGGCAAAGTGGCCGGTAAAGTTCTGGGCCCGCGTGAAAGGATCGTCAAGCGGGGCCAAAGTGAGACTTATCCTTACGGGACGACCGTAGACTGGGTGGTCCGTGTGGACGAAGTGGACGTTGAGAAAGCGTTTCCCGGCGGCCCTGCTGAATTCGCAAAGCAATGGCAACAGGCCGACTCGAGGATGGTCTATCCGATCAGGGAGACTCCTCCGGGGGCAACAAACGAGGATCCGTTCCCACGTTATGGCTCGGTGGGAGGGAAAACCTTCAACGATGTGACGGTGCCGGTGAAAACCATCGCCGGCTACGTGTATGGAAAAATCGTGGACGCGCTTAATCCTCCTGACGACAAGATGACATTCCCTGATCGCGACGCACTGTATTTGGTGACTGCCGTCAGTCCGTCCTTCGCTAGTGGTGCTGAGGCGGACACTGCCAGGGCGAACTACCGCGTCGAGCGAAACCGGGCGATCATGTTGAACCTGATCGGCGGGACTTTCGATACTATTGCCGTATTGTTGGACCTCAAGGTGATCGATATTGATCCTTTCTTTAAGGAGCTGCTTGCAAAGGTGGTTTTAGAGGCGGAAAAGAAGCTTCCGGCCATCACCAGTCTGGCCGATATGCCTCCGGCCATCTTGGATTTGGGAAAGTTTGTGGTGCAGGAACTGGCGGATGAGGCGAAGAATCATGGGATAGAAAAAGCTTTCGGCGAGGCGCTTGAGGCAGGTGAAAAAGTGGTCGCCGCCAACTTTGCCAAGACACTGGGGCCGGTGCTTAAAGCGCTGGACATTGGCGGTGCCATCGGCCAGATAGCATTGCGCATTACGGGCACAGCGCTGGTCTCCCCCTTGGAGACAACCTTTGTGATGGTTGGTGATCCGTTCAAGTTTGAGTTTCTGGATATTACCCCTGCCCTCGCCCAACCTGGCGATCAGGTAATCATCCGTTTTCGCGGGCCGAATGGCTTGGCACCGTTCGGATCCAAAGGCACCAATGACACTGTGGAATTCAGGGGGCCCGACTTTTTTGAGGGCGAAGTAAAATCCGCAGCTGGTCCGGATCCAGAAGGCGTGCAAACCCTGGTGGTTCAACTTTCTCCGGGACTGCCTTCCACTTTCGATGGCAACTACGAGGTGACCGTTGCCACAAGTGGACGAGTGGCACGTGGCAGTTTTCGACTTTCGAGCAGGACGGTGGTCGACAGCGTATCTCCGACCTCCGCCTTCGGCCCTTCGGACAGCTTCTCCGGCGCGGCTTTCGCAGGTGACCGTATCAGTCTGAGAGGATTGAATTTTAACCGCAACGATCGGTTCTTCTGCCCGAGCTCGAGCGGGGAGATTCTGCCCTTGTCCGTTTTCGATAACTCGCCGGATGGGGATGTCTACTTCAACATTCCCAAGGGAATGACCACCGGGCCGGTGCGAGTGGTCCATGTGCTCAAATCGGGCGCCACACAAACGAACCTCAGTCCCGTAGTTACGATACTGGGACCGCCGGTAATCGAATCGTTGACGCCGACACATGGACCAGTGGGAACAGCTGTTTTGGTGAAGGTGCAGAACCTCGGAAACAGCGAGTCCACGGTCACAGGCAAAGTGGGAGGCAAACAGTTTCAGTCCTATAAGGTGGCGGGCGATATGATTCTCCTTTCCTTGCCGGCGGGTGCCGTGACCGGCGATCTAATTGTCGAAACACCCGCAGGCAAGGCGACCAATACATTCACGGTGGATTCCGGTCTCAGTAGTGGCGCTACGATCCAAGTGGGCGGGAATTCACCCATCTCACTGGAGCAGGCAGCTGGACTCGCCAATGGTGACCTTGCGACGACGCAGATCCCGCAGTTCGACGATGACGACGGGCAGGACCCTCCCTTGGAAGCGGGCGATTTCATTACCGATCTTGGGCCAGGCACTGTGCCGCTGCGCTACCCGGTCGGCGCGGCGTTCAGGGATACCATTGCCTTTATCACCCCGTTTGCAGGCAACGCCACCATCCCGCTCAACCGCGACGCCATTCAAGGAAGTCTTTCCGGCACGTTGGTGGTGGAAGGTTCGTTCAACAGCATCAATCTGGCGGTTGAAGGCACACTGGTGGTGCGTGGCAACAACAACAATTTCAACAGACCCACCGTTCATGGGACGCTGATCCTCGAAGGCGACAACAACACGCTGACGTCCCCGACTTTCAGCGACGGGTCTGGACCGGGACTTGTAGTTCGCGGCAATGGAAACAGGGTGACCATCGGGAAGTTCATGAACAAGGGCGGCGATGCATTGCGGGTCGAGGGCGGCAAGTTCAATCAGTTCGAGGTGACCATTTGCACGAGTAATCTGGGGAATGGAATTGTTCTCACAGAAGGCGCAGAGGGAAACACTATCCAGTACGCCACTGGCCGGCGCGATGGTGCCTCAAATTTCATGCTGCCCGGCACCGGCAACGCGGGTCACGGTCTGCTGCTGTTGGGAAACGCGCGGAATAACAGCATTCGCCATTTTACGGGCGGCAGCTCGGCCAATGCGGGAGACGGCATCCGTCTTGACGGTCCCGGCGTCACGGGCAATAACTTCGACAATTACCTCTGCTCAGCCAACGGAGGCAACGGTGTTAGCATTGCCAATGGCGCGTCCGCGAACTCATTTAACGGCAGCTCAATCTCCAATGTGCACAGCGGTTTCGTGATCCTTGCCTCGAACGGTAATGAGCTTTCCTCAACTCTCACGGCTAATGGCGAGTACGGTCTGTTGCTTTCGCATGTGGATGACCGCGCAATGGGAAAACTGCTTCGCGTCGCATCAGGATTGTTTGAAACAGACGGCACCAACGGACGGGCGGGAGTCCGGCTAGAGGACGGCACGCAAGGTGTGCGTTTGGATACATCCATCGGCGATTTGAAGCGCAATTTTACGGGGTTGGAGGTGGTCGGCTCCGAAACCCGCTTCAACTCACTCAACGTTGTGACGCGTCTCAACGTGAAGCAGGGAGCGGTGGTGGTTGACGCCTCTAACAATGACTTCATCTTCAAGATCGCCGACGCCGGAGAAAACGGTTTAGAATTTCGTGGCGCGCACAACAACACCACGCACGTCTTCGACATCGAGAACTCAGGGGGCGCGGGAATTTTTCTGTCGGGAGCCTACGAGAACCACTTTGTGGCGCAGCGGCCGGAACCGTTTGCCAGCTTCGTCAACGGCCGGGAAAACGGGATTGTTGTGGCAAAGGAAAGCCGGCGGAACCTTTTTGAGCGACTCACCGTTTCATCATCCAACGGTGCAGGGCTTGTGCTGCGGGATCCCTACACCAGCTTCAATCAGATCATTCGTGGTTCGGTGAACGGGTCGCATACTGATGGGATCCAGATTCTGGGGGGAGCCAGTCGAAACCGAATCGGCGACGACCGCCCTTCCCCAACCAACATTTATCGGTTGGCGATCCAAGGCAATCTCAACTCCGGCGTCAGGGTCAGCGGATTGGGCACGGATGACAACGAGATACGGTTTGGCAATTTCTCGCCCAATCAAAAACAGAATACCGCGATCATCATCGAGGATCAGGCAGCGGGAACGGTGGTGTTGAGCAACCAGTTTTTATCATCCCCAATCGGTGTCGGCATAATGGATTATGCCGTGATGGTGAGGAATGGCGCGCAGGGTGGCCGGATTGTTCAAAATGGTTTCAGCCAGCTGGGCCTACGGGCAGTGCTTGTGGAAAACGCGAGCGACGTGATCATCGGCGGTCCTGATCCGGCGGATGCCAACTCATTTGCCGATGAGAATCTGGGCATTGAATTGACCGGCACTCAAACGCATGGCGTTCGAGTGGCCAATAATAGGTTCTCGGGTAACAAAGAGGACGCAATCCGCATCAGTGATGGCGCGCATCACAATGAAGTCGGGCCTGGAAATACGTTTGATCAGAATCCAACGGGAGTAACCGTGTTTAACGCCCACTCAAACCGCATCAGCGGCAATACCATCAGTGGAGTCAGCATAGCCGGCGTTGATCTGGAACATGGCTCGACCGGGAACCTTATTTTTGCAAACACCATTACGAAAAACCCAGCAGGCATCCGTGCTGTGGGCGCAACCACCCTTGAGAACTCATTCCTCGATAACAGCATCACGGCCAATACGGGCAAGGGCATTAGTTTGGAGGACCTCGCGAATAACGGAATCAAACCGCCGAAACTGACCGAATTTCTCGGCGATGTCCTCTACGGAGAGGCCGATGCGCCGAATGGCAGCTTGGTGCAGGTGTTCCGTGATCCGGATGATGAGGGAGCCCAGAAGCTCGGCGAGGCGTTGGTCTCCGAGGGAAAATTCCGCCTTGCCTTGGCACTGGATCCATTGGATGTGGGCAGGCTTTATCGGATCAACGCCACGGTGACAGACACCGATGGAAACACTTCGGAATTCAGCGGCTCGCTGGAGGGCGAAGTCCCGCTGTTGCGACTGGTGTGGGTGTCGACACGGGATGGAAACCCTGAACTTTATCTGCGCGATTCAGCAAATCCTAACCCGCTAAGGCTGACTTCAAATCCTGCGGTGGACGAACAGCCGCGTCTGTCCCGCGATGGCACCCAGGTGGTGTTCGTCTCAAACCGCGCCGGTAACCGGGAAATTTACCGGCAGGAGGCCAAGGCTGGCCTGAGCCCTGCACGGCTCACGACAAACGCGGCTGCGGATTATGATCCAGACTGGTCTCCGGACGGAACAAAGATTGTCTTCACCTCCGATCGGGGCGGCTCCCCTGCTCTGTTTATGATGAACGCCGATGGCTCGAAAGTAACCGCGCTTCTGCCCGATGGGATTTCGGGACGCTCGCCAGCGTGGTCGCCCAACGGCCAGCAAATCGTCTTCGCGCAAATTACTGACGGACGGTCTCAGCTCGCAACATTCCAAGTAATTGGTGGCGCAATAATTTCACTTATAGTCTCGTCCGCGAACGACACCCATCCGGCGTGGTCAATGGACGGAGAGAGTTTGGCTTTCGTATCAGATCGCGACGGAGACGAGGAAATCTATACAGCGCGGGCCGATGGCACTCTTATCGTACGGATCACCAGTCGTCCGGGAATAGACCGAGATCCGACTTGGCTGCCCGATGGACGCGGGCTCGTTTTCACTTCTGGCACAATTGGAGACCTTGAGCTTTTTACCACCGAGGCTGCCGGTGGAGTTGCTGCACAGATGACCGTAAGTGCCGGCGACAATAGTCAACCAACAACAGCGGCACAGTGAACTCATCGGTAGCCCCAGCCGAATCGATCTGTGATGGGCCAGTAGACGAACCAGCACTTCCCAAGGATGTTGCGCTCAGGGACTTCCCCCCATGCCCGTGAATCAAAACTGTTCAAGGTGTTGTCGCCCATGGCCAAGTATCCTGACGGTCCTACCATCAAGTTGCTTTGCTCTGTCTCGAACCTCGGCGCCAAACCTGACCGGTGGTACTGACCGGCAATCATGTTGTTCAAATGCCCCAAATAAGGCTGATCCACGGGGCCGGACCTAAGAGTATACACACTTTCAAAATGTCGGTCCGATGCCGTCATTTCACGGCCATCGATGACCAAGTGCTGAAGGTTATTGATGCTGACCTGCTCATTCGGCAGAGCTACCAATCGTTTGATGTAAAGCTGTCCCTGCGGCAATGCTTGGATATCGCGTGTCTTGAAGACGAAAATCTCTCCGCGTTGGGGTTTTCTGAAATGGTAAGTCATCCGATCCACCAACAAATGATCACCGCTGACCAATCGAAGTTTAATAATTGGTTCGCCTTGTCTGAATTTTTGTCCGACATGGATATCTGCCCGGGCACGCAAATCCTCAGGAGGCAGCCAAGTCACCAGTGATTTTCCCGCAAATCGGATCGTTTGCATCGTGATAAACGGAAAAATGGTTCTAACGTCCGAAATTTCCTCAATCTCGCCATCGGTTGGAGCCAGGGTCTGATAATACCACCAACCGCGCACGGCCACATCCCAAAGCCTTCCTCTCCAATTGGGAAGCTCCTCATCGGGCCGCTGACGCAAATCGCGATGAGTGATGCCATACAACGTCGGCTGCATGGAGCCAGTGGGAATCTTGGTGAGTTGAAGAAAAAAAGTCGTGAACGCCAAAATGGTCACCACGGCCATCAGAACTTCCTTGAAACCTTCGCGCAGGCTATCGCCGGGGAAAGGAATCAGCAGACGATTGGCGGCCTGCTCAAAATGTTCGGCAGCAGCAACAATCTCAGACTTACGCGCCGGTACACGCAGTTGATTGCGAAACTCGGCCAGCTCTTTTGCAAACTCCGCCCCGGCGTCTTCACTCAAGAGGTCGGACTGCTCATGGAACAGTCGTTGCCCCTGCCCTAGCAATTGCCAACCCTGCCGACGGGTTCTCGAGCTTAGCCAAAGCCAGATCATTTGTTCATGCCGGGCTAGTGGGCGCTCCACCCAAAATGCGAAGAGAACGGCCAGAACACAAACGCGTGTTTGCCTATGACTTTGTCAGTGGGGAAATCCCCCCAAAAACGGGAGTCGTAACTGTTCATGGTGTTGTCCCCGCAGACAAAAAAATGGTTGGGACGCACTTTAAACTCCGAATTTCCATCAGGAAAAAGCGGTGCGTACTGCATGCCGACTCGGCCCGTGAGCTGGGCGGTTTTGGAATTAACGTGGCCGCTGTAATGGTCCTCAAGCGGCGGACCGGAGAAACTGTAGATATTCGCAAATTTAGGGGTGCTGGCATCCAGCCGAACACCGTCGACGACAACATGCCGATCATCACCTATGCGCAGGGTTTCGCCGGGAAGTCCGATCAGACGTTTGATGTAGTGAGTGTTCTGCGTCAACATGGGGATTCCAGTCGACTCAAAAATCACGATGTCACCTCGTTTGGGCCGGGAGAAATTGTAAGTGATGCGATTGGCAAAGAGACGGTCCCCGCTGGTCACTTTGAGACGGATGATGTCCTGCCCCTTCTTAAAACTCTGTCCGGGCATTAACCCAGAGCGATTGTATTGCCCGCCAATCAGACTATCCGGCGGAAAACGCACCTGATAAATTTGTCCTCCCACTCGAAACCGCTGTGCTTGAACAAAAGGAGCGACTTGGTGCGGCTCCTCGAAGCCCTCAAAATTTCCATCTTCCAAAGCCGTAACCCTGAAATAGTGTTCACCCTTGATCGCAAACCGCCAGATTTGCGTGAGCGCATTGGGGTATTCCTCCACTGTTTGGCCCCGTAAGTCCTGATGGGTGATGCCGTTGAGCGTTGGCTGCATGGAACCCGTGGGGATGGCCATGGGCTGGAAAAAAAATGTTCTGATGGCGAGAGCAACCGTCAGCGCAACAAAGATGACATCAATATTTTCGCGCAGCGCCGCCGCCGGGTAGGGCTTAAGGTATTTCTCTCCTGCCACCCCTAAGTCCCGCATCCCCGCATCAAGTGCGGCGCGGTCTGAATTTGGGCTTTGCAGGATCGTCTCAAATTGCGCAAGCGCGGCCCGCATTTTCTCTCCAGGCAACGGTGCCAGAATATCGATTTGCGATTGGTAAATTGCGCGGACCCGTTTGCGCAAGTCAGCCGCCTGTCGCCATCTGCTTGAAATCAACCAGCGCAAATTCATGTTCTTGTTTCCCGACTAGGGTCAGGCTTTGAGCACTTCGATAAATGCTTCCTGCGGAATCTGGACGGTTCCAAACGCCTTCATGCGTTTTTTACCTTCCTTTTGTTTCTCCAACAGTTTCCGTTTGCGCGAAATGTCGCCGCCGTAGCATTTCGCCGTCACGTCCTTGCGCATGGCCGTTACTGTTTCGCGCGCGATGAATTTCCCGCCGATCGCCGCCTGAATAGCCACCGCATATTGTTGTTTAGGGATGACTTCCTTGAGTTTTGAAGCGAGGGCGCGGCCACGTTGCTCAGCCTTGTCACGATGAACAATGCAGGAGAACGCGTCGACCGGCTCGGCATTTACAAGGACGTCCAACTTGACCATGTCTGATTCGCGATGCCCGTCATGTTCATAATCCATTGAGCCAAAACCACGCGTGATGCTCTTGATGCGGTCATGGAAATCGATAAGAATTTCATTAAGCGGCATGCGGCTGGTGAGCATGACCCTTCGTTGGTCGAGAGTCTCGGTATTGTCCACAATGCCGCGCTTTTCAGAAATCAAAGCCAGCATATCGCCGATGTTTTCGTTCGGGCAAATGACGAAAGCCTTCACCATGGGCTCCTCAATTTTTGAGATGTAATTCACTTCGGGCATGAAGGCAGGATTGTCGACCTCCTTCATCGTGCCGTCGGTCATGTGTACCCGGTAGATGACACTGGGATAGGTCGCAATGATGTCCATGTCGTACTCGCGACGCAGACGTTCCTGCACGATCTCCAAATGCAGCAAGCCCAGGAAACCGCAGCGGAATCCGAAGCCCAGAGCCACCGAACTTTCCGACTGGTAAACAAATGCGGAATCATTCAGCTGAAGCTTGCCCAGGTTCACTTTCAGATGCTCGTAATCAGCCGTGTTGATGGGGTAAATGCCGCTGAACACCATCGGATGAATCTCTTGAAATCCAGGAAGCGCCGGAGAAGGAATGCGGGAGTCCGTCAACGTATCGCCCATCTTAACGTCCTTCGGGCTTTTGATATTGGCGGTGACATAACCCGTCTCACCCACTGTGAGACAGTCACGCACGTAGGGCTTCGGGTTGAAACTTCCGACCTCCTTAATTTCGACACTTTTGCCGGAGTGCAACAACTTCACCATCATGCCCGCCCGCAACTCTCCATTGAAAACACGAACGTGAGTCACCACGCCCTTGTACATGTCGAAGTACGAATCGAAGCCAAGGGCCTGCAGAGACCTTTCACCTGTGGCTTTGGGCGCGGGCACCCGCTCCACAATAGCCTCGAGGATGTCCTCAATTCCGATGCCTTCCTTGGCCGAGGCTAGAATGGCGGTGTCACCCGGAATCGCCAAAATTTCCTCCAATTGCGCTTTCGTCTGTGCCACATCCGCGTGTGGGAGATCGATCTTATTGATCACCGGAATGATCGTAAGATTCTGTTTCATGGCCAGGTGGACGTTGGCCACGGTTTGGGCTTCCACACCTTGGGCTGCATCAATGATGAGCAGAGCCCCTTCGCACGCGCTCAGGCTGCGTGACACCTCATAGGCGAAATCCACATGGCCCGGAGTGTCGATCAGGTTCAGCTCATACTCAATTCCGTTCTTGGCGGTGTAAAGCATCGTGACCGGGTGCGCCTTGATGGTGATGCCCCGCTCCCGCTCCAAGTCCATGGAATCAAGCAACTGAGCTTGCTGATCGCGTGTGGCAATGGTTCCCGTGCGGTGCAACAAACGATCAGACAAAGTGGTCTTGCCATGATCGATGTGGGCAATGATGCTGAAATTCCGGATTCTGCTGATTTCCATCTTCTCGTTACTTCTCTACGCCATCGGACACCGGCATATTTCCGCGCAACGGCTCACCCTGGCGTTTGGGAGCCCAATTGAAGGGGAAGATTAACTTTCCCCGCTGGGAATGAAAGGTCATTTTGCGCAACTTTACTTTGTCAGGCCGCGCGGAGAGGTGCGGGCAAAGTCCACAAGGTGCTGAATCTCAGGGGAAGGCGGGATATCAGCCTCAATTTTGGCCAGCGCGGCGGCAAGGGTGTTTCCTTCCCGATACAAAAAGCGGTACGCCTTTTTAATCGAGCGAATCACGGTTTCGCCTAAACCGTTCCGCTCCAGACCCACTTTGTTGATCATGCGTATCTCAGCAGGATTGCCATCGGCCAACATAAAGGGCGGCACATCCTGCGTTACTTTAGAGCACCCGCCCACCATGGCGTTGCGGCCAACCCTGCAAAACTGATGAATCCCGGCCATTCCGCCCAGTACCACGTGATCCCCGACGACCACATGCCCCGCCAATGTGGCCAGATTGGACATCACGACTCTGTTGCCGACAATAACATTGTGGGCGATGTGACAGTAGGCCAGAATATAGTTGTCGTTGCCGATGGCAGTGAACTCTCCGTCGCCCGTTGCACTGTGAACAGAGACGTATTCACGGATGGTGTTGCGGTCTCCGATGTTCGTCCGAGTCACCCCGCCCTTCCATTTTAAATCTTGGGATTTCATTCCTATACTGGCAAAGGGATAGATTTCGTTTCCTTCACCGATGGTCGTATGACCGTCAATAACAACATGGGAATGAATGACGCAGTTTTCCCCAAGGACAACATTCGGTCCAATGACGCTGAATGGTCCCACGGAGCAGCTTGCGGGGACAACGGCCCCTTCAGCGATAACAGCACTTGAATGGTTCATGAAGTTTAAGATCAGGCGTCCATCAACACGAACGTGACAACAGCCTCGCTCGTCACCACGCCGTCCACGGTGCAAACGCCGGTTGCCTTGCCCAGTTTGCCGCGCAATTTAGTGAGTTCCACATCAATCAGAATTGTATCGCCAGGGCGGACCGGCGTTCTCCATTTGACGCTATCAGCCGCCATAAAATAGGCGATCTTGCCCAGATTTTCCAATTTCTTGAGCATGATGATGCCGGCAACCTGAGCCATGGCTTCCAGTTGCAACACCCCTGGCATGATGGGGTGCCCCGGAAAATGACCTTGAAAATGAACTTCGTTTATCGTCACATTTTTTAGGGCGAGAATTTTATTTCCCTCAATTTTGAGCACGCGATCCACCATCAGGAAAGGGTATCGATGAGGAAGCACCTTCATCACCTCCATGATATCCATCCCCGTCGAATCGGATGCGGCAGCCACTTTTGGGCTTGAGCCTTCGGTCTGCGCCGGCGGAGGGGAAAAAGTCTGGCTTGCGATGAGCGGCTTGCGTGCCTGTGCCAAAATCTGTTTGGCCAGCTCACAGTTTGCTC
Source organism: Pedosphaera sp. (assembly GCA_025359965.1). Classification (GTDB taxonomy): domain Bacteria; phylum Verrucomicrobiota; class Verrucomicrobiia; order Limisphaerales; family SXQI01; genus SXQI01. The sequence goes on along the minus strand of JANYDC010000105.1, from coordinate 44,312 downwards.
CGTGACTGGGTTTGATTGCTACGATATGCGCCTTCAGCGGCCGCCCGATCAGGGCCAGGTCGCCCACTATATCTAGGATTTTGTGCCGGACAAATTCCTCCGCGTAGCGCAGGGGTTCATTGGTGAGAACCGCATCATCCCGGATGACCACGGCGTTCTCAAGACTCCCGCCTTTGATCAACCCGTTTTTGATGAGGTATTCGATCTCCTCAAAAAAACAAAACGTGCGCGCATCTGAAAGTTCGTTGAGCCATGTTTCAGGGCTGATCTCCACGCTGAAAAACTGCGTGTGCCTCCCCTGCTTGTCCGTGCTCGTGCAACTGATCTTGAATCCGTCATATGGGAAGGCGGAAATAGTCGTCTCACCCGACTTGATTTCTATCGGGGCGCCAAGCACTAGTGGCTCACGCTTTTCGGCCTGGAGGGCAAGCCCGACCTGCCGCACCATCCGGGCGTACTCCCTTGAACTCCCATCAGCGATGGGCGGTTCATTCGCATCCAACTCCACAATCGCATTGTCAACACCAAGCCCGGAAAAGGTCGAAAGAACATGTTCTACAGTATGAATTTTGACATTTCCCTTGGCCAGAGTGGTCGAGCGATTGGTCTCGCTGACATTCTCGACACGCGCCTCCACTTCGGGATGACCATCAAGATCCACCCTCCGGAAGCGTATGCCCGTATTGGCCGGCGCCGGGAGGAGCTTCATGGTAACGCGATTGCCGCTATGAAGTCCCATTCCGGAAAACGATGCGGCGTCTTTCAACGTCTGCTGTTGTAACACGGGGTGATTAAACGATAGACCCGACGATATTGGCAAGACAGCCCTTTGAGTGGCTGCTGGCGCAAAAAGCTCTTATCCTGAAATGGGCGAGCCCCGCCGGCCATCGCCTGCGGGGCTCGCTGAAAGCAGCGATTTAAATCCCGTTGTCGCCAATGGCCTCGACTGGACAACCCTCCTTGGCTTCCTTGCAAAGCGCTTCCTCTTCTGGGGTCGTCGGTTGTTTGTAGACGTAGGAATAGCCACCTTCATCGTGGCGGGTAAAATTGGCCGGCGCAGTTTCGCGACAGAGATCGCAGTCGATACACTGATTATCGACGTAAAATTTACCTGCGACGCTTTCCTGGTACCTGTTTGCGAGATCGGCCATATACTTGTTAACTTCGAAATTTCAAATTCCCCTCAATTGTCGACGGCAATCCGCAGAAATCAAGGAGATTCACTCTTTTTTGAGACTAACGATCAACAACCCCGCTCATGAAGTCATCAGAATTTTTTCAACTGCTTCTTTCACCACGAGAGGAGACAAATCCTTTAAGCACTTTTGGTAAACTGGGTTCGAACAACGTGAACTCATGCAGGGCATGCAGTTTAGTTCAAGCTTAAGGGATCTGGGAATCTGACCAAAAGGGCCCGTTCTGTTAGGGTTGGTTGGACCAAAAAGACCGATCACAGGAAGCCCCAATGCGGCGGCAATGTGCATCGGGCCGGTGTCGTTTGTCACCAAAACAGCGGCCAAACGGAGCCACTCCACCAACTCGGGCAGGGATGTGCGTGCGGTGAGATCCAAACATCGATCATCATCGCCGACGGCTTTTTGAATGGCCAACCCGGCCTCCGACTCTGAAGGTCCGCCCAGAATCATGAAACGCAGGTGGGGATGTGCCCGTGCCAACGAACCGGCTAAACCAGCGAAAGATTGCACCGGCCAACGCTTATTCGCCCAGCGAGCTCCGGGATTCAGCGCGACCCATCTACCCCCTTCAGCGAAATGCCAGCGTTGCTTGAGTGAGTCTACGATTGATTGTCGAATGGGAAGCCACTCGAAAGGACGATCCGTTTCGATTCCCACTGATCGAAGAACCGCAAGATACCAATCAACAGCGTGGGACTGTGGGCCGGGTCTTGCCACTGCGTGGTCGTAAAAAAGCATCGCGCCCTCCCGTCGATCCTCCACCCCAACCGTACGCTTTCCCCTGGCTTGCCATGCAACCACACCGCTACGGGCCAACCCTTGGAGATCCAGCACCAGGTCATAAGATTTGGAGCGCATTCGGCGCCAGGTATGCACCATTTGCATCCAATAAAAAGGATGAGCCCAGCGGCGACGGTAAAATGGGTACAGAAGCGAAATATCCGGGTCGTTTTCCAGCAGCGGAACCAAGTCGCTGGATATCCACCAATGTATTTCCGCCTTTGGATACTTAGCCCTGATCAACCGGGCCACAGGCAGAGCTTGCACCACGTCTCCCAAGGAGCTCGGTTTCAGAACGAGAATTTTCAATCGCTCAGCCCTTGAGGGTTGTTCGACATCACCTGCCCTGTGCCAGACGCTCCGCCAGCCTTGGGGGCAGACCGGCATCAACGATTTTTTTCTGAGTGGTTGCCATGTCGTAATCCAGACGGCGAAGTTCGATGGTTCCCTCCGTAACGTCGAAAACTACGTAGGTGGCTTTGGCCACGCCGTCCCTCGACTGTCCAACGCTGCCGACATTGACAAAATATTTCTTACCCTGCTCGATTTTGAATTTCGAATAGGTCCCTCCGCGCACCTGGGAATCCTTAACGAACGCCAACGGCACATGTGTGTGCCCAAAAAAGCAAACCCCGGTGTTCTGGTAGGTCATGCTGGCCGCTGCAGCCAGCTTGTCGAAGACGTAACCCCATCGCTGCGGACCGTCCAGAGTCGCGTGCACCAGTGTGAAACCGGAAATCATGCGCATGTACTTCAAATCACGAAGCCACTTCCGGTCATCCTCCGAAAGCTGGGATCGCGTCCATTGGATCGCCTCCTCCGCGTGCGGGTTGAACCCCTCCAACCCTTCCTCGCTGGAGCAGTATTCGTCATGGTTGCCTTTGACGCATGGAATGTTCATGCCGCGAATTATTTCGAGGCATTCCTTCGGATTGGCATTGTATCCCACCACATCGCCAAGGCAGGCCACATGGGTGCAACCCTGTGTCTTAATGTCATCCAACACCACTTCCAACGCCTCAAGATTGGCGTGGATATCAGCGATGATCGCGTACTTCATCATTCCGTTCCCAAATCCTATCGTACAATTTCAAACCCTAGAAAATCATTCTTCGGCACATCCCAAACGACTTCCTCATTTTTAATGAGGCGCCGAAAACCTGCGTCACGGATTGCCTGCTGAAATGCCTCCAACTCCGATTGGTCTCCTTCGCAGATTAACTCAACCCGGCCATCATGCAAATTCCTCACCACCCCGGTCACCTCAAACCCCATGGCAGTCATTTTCGCGGAGTGACGAAACCCCACTCCCTGCACTCGACCACTGTATAAAACTTGCAATCGCTTGCGGGCCATACACTTATATCTTCTCCATGCTTCCACCTCTTATGAGGTTCACCGCACGAAAAACGGTCGGCCTCAAAACCCAATCCCTGTCGAGACCATGAATATAGCCATATTTGTGCCGTTTTCGGCAACAGTATTATTTGGCGGAGAGGTACTGTGCGGCTAAACGCACGGAGCAGAAAACAACCGAAAGCTTCGAAGACGTTTCGCCTTCAAAACCAGTCAGCGTGCCACGAACTCGCCGATGTTTCGCAAAGGAATTTGGGCTGTCTTGCTGACATCCCTGGAGTTTTAAGTGATAAAATATTGTTTCCACCAAGTCATAATAAGTCGGCATGGGAGTGACATTCACCGAAACGCTTTGTGAGTGTGGGAAATAATTGGTTCCGTGTGCTCTTCAACGCACAGTTGGCAGAACGCGGGCTGAAAACTATGCTTTGACAAAGAAATTTAACCGACTGAGAATTCATCGAATTACCGTTACTATGCGATTCACCGAACCAAACGCGTACAAGCCCGCCGCCAGACGCAGCGGCTTCACATTGATCGAACTTCTTGTCGTTATTGCCATTATCGCAATTTTGGCTGGGATGCTTCTGCCCGCCTTGGCCAAGGCCAAGACCAAGGCTCAAGGCATTCTCTGCATGAACAATTCCAAGCAGCTCATGGTCGCTTGGAAAATGTTCGCCTTGGACAACAACGACATCCTGGTCTCGTCATTATCAGGAACCGGTGTGGACACCAAAACACGCCCCGTTTGGGTCGAAGGAAGCCTGAGCTTTCCTGGCAGTTCAGACAACACCAACCAAACCTACATTTCCAAAGGTCCCCTCTTTGCGTACGGCGGCAAATCTTACGCCATCTACAAATGTCCGGCTGACAAAGCCGCAACGGGAAAATTGCCCAAGAACAATTTCACTCCGCGTATTCGCAGTATCTCGATGAGCCAAGTTTTTGACTTCGGTGGATGGCTTCCTCCCGAGAGATACAAAGTTTACGCCAAAGATTCTGATATCACGATTCCTGCCAAGACGTGGGTTTTCATTGATGAACATCCTGACAGCATCAACGACGCCGCTTGCGCGGTGACAATCGTACCCAATTTTTCTGCAACCAGCGCTCAAATCGTTGATTACCCCGCAGCCTACCACAACGGCGCAGGCGGCCTTTCCTTCGCTGATGGCCACGCTGAGATCCACAAATGGAAGGGAAATGACATGAAACCCAAAGTCTCCTACACAGGCGCCATCCCCGGGGTTCGATCCACCACAGAGCCAGCATCGGTCGCCGACATGAAATGGTGGAGTGAAAACACCACGGTACTGAAGAAATAATCGGACCGGTTGCACAGATTCTTACAGGTTTTTAGTTCGGAATAATTTCAGCACATCAAATACCGCAAAGCATTTGCCTTGCGGTATTTTCATTTTTAACGAGAGAGTTGAACGGATGCCAAGTTACGAATTGTTGCAAAAAGACCCATCAAGCCGCGCGCGCCTCGGCCGTCTGACCACCCCGCACGGCGTCATTGAAACACCCGTCTTCATGCCCGTGGGCACCCAGGCCAGCGTCAAGGCCCTTGATCCCCGCGAACTGATCGAGATGGGAACGCAAATCCTACTCGGCAACACTTATCATCTCAGCATCCGTCCCGGCATGGAGATCATTGGCCAGGCAGGAGGACTGCACCGGTTTATGAACTGGTCCCTCCCAATCCTTACCGACAGCGGCGGTTTCCAAGTATTCAGCCTTGCCAAGATTCGCAAGATTAAGCCGCACGGGGTCGAATTTCGTTCTCACTTGGATGGTTCACTCCTCTTTCTCGGACCCAAAGAAGCAATGGCCATCCAGCGGCAGCTGGGTTCAGACATCGCCATGGTATTTGATGACTGTCCCGCCCACGAAAGCACCCCGCAGCACGTGCGTTCTGCGGTGGATCGCACCCTTCGCTGGGCTGCCGAATGTCGTGTGCAGGAGCGTGCCCCCGGCCAGTTGATTTTTGGCATTGTCCAAGGTGGCTCGCACGCCAACCTGCGCGAGGAGTGCGCCAAGAAACTCGTGGAGATGGATTTTGACGGCTACGCCATCGGCGGCGTCAGCGTGGGCGAGCCCGAGCCTGAGATGATGAAAGCCGTGGAATACACCGAACCACATCTTCCAGAACAAAAAGCACGCTACGCCATGGGCCTTGGCACCCCGGCGCAAATGGTCGAGTTGGTCGCCCGTGGGGTCGATATGTTCGATTGCGTGCTGCCGACCCGTGTGGCCCGCAACGGTACGGCCTATACCTACAGCGGTGCCATCAGCATCAAGGGCGGAGCCATGAAAGCCGATTTTCGCCCTATTGAGGATGACTGCCCGTGCTACGCCTGCCGGACCTTCACCCGCGCCTACCTGCGCCACCTGCTCAACGTCAACGAAATCCTCGGCCTGCGCATGCTAAGTGTTCACAACAGCCACATGTACCTCCGCGTCATGGCCGACATTCGCCGTCACTTGGCCGCCGGAACCTTCGGAGAATTCCGCACCGCCTTCATCGCCAAATGCCGCCCCTCCAAACGCATCATGGACGCACGCGCTGCAGCCGCAGCCTGAAAGCAGCGCTGGTTACTGCATCCAACGGCAAATATAAACAGCCGCCAGAATCCCCACACCATCCGCGATCAATCCCGCCATCAAGGCGTGTCGCGTGCGACGAATACTGATCGAGCCAAAATAGACGGCCAACACGTAGAAAGTCGTCTCAGTGGATCCATACAAAGTCGCCGCCGTTTGAGCCAAAATGCTGTCAGGACCATGCGTTTTGATGACATCCGAAAGAATCGCCAGCGATCCACTCCCGCTTAAAGGCCGCATCAGCGCCATCGGCAAAAGCTCAGTGGGAAAATGAATGAACGCGAGGATGGGAGCCGTAGCGCGAGCCAACAGGTCCAAGCCTCCACCGGCCCTGAATATGCCAATCGCCACCAACATTCCTACCAAATACGGAATGATGCGCACGGCAACTTGAAAACCCTCCTTTGCCCCCTCCACCAATTCCTCGTAAACCTGCAACCCGCGCACCCAGGCATAGAGCGGAATAAACCCCACCAAAAAAGGCACGGCCAACAGGCTGACGGCACTCACCAAGCGCCAAAGAATGGAGCGGTCAGGCGCAGCGGATTGTCCAACAATGACCTCGGCCTCCGGCGAAAGCATGCGAAGCCCGGCATAGATCATGACCAATAAAAATAGCGCGAGCACCGTCCATCTCAGGCCGCTGGCATGTTTTTCGTTTTCGACTAAAGGGTTGCTTGAATTGGTTTCAGGCTGGGAAGGAGCCTCCTCCGCAATCGGCAGTCTGAAAACCGGCCAGCGCTCAAACCATTTTACGGCAATCAATCCGGCAATCGTCGAACAAGCCGTGGCCAGAAGCGCGGTGCCGATGATCGAGTAAGGACGACTCGCTCCCGCCGCCACCATCAACGCAATCGCCGTCATCGGCACCAGTTGCACCGAGCTCGTATTGATTGCGAGAAACGTGCACATGGCGTTGGTCGCTGTGTCCGGCCTGGGGTTAAGCTTCTGCAATTCCTGCATGGCCCGCAAGCCCATCGGCGTGGCTGCATTGCTCAATCCCAGCATGTTGGCCGCAATGTTCATCACCATCGCCCCCATCGCCGGATGCTCAGTCGGCACGTCCGGAAACAACCGGCACAACAACGGCTTCAATGCCCGCGCCAGCAACAGCACCAGGCCCGAGCGCTCCGCCAATCGCATCAAACCCAGCCAAAGACTCATTAGCCCAATCAATCCAATGCTGAGTGTCACCGCAGTCTCGGCGTTTTTAACGATGGCCTCCCCCACCCCGGCCAGCCTGCCTGTGACCGCCCCCAAGGCGATCCCCACCACCACCATGCCCAACCAAATAATATTCAGCATACCGGTGCTAAGCCTTTTTACGCGCCGTCATCACACCGCGGTCCGCCGCCGTGACTTCAGAAGTAATGTCGCCGAAGCCAAGTCCATCCAGCCATTCCCTCACCTCCCCCACCCCGTAGCAACGGCCCTCCGTAGCGTGCATTAACAACACCGAATACGCCGCCACCGGCAGCGGACCGCTCTTATCCTCATTCAAAAAAGCGTCATGGATAATAATCAATCCGTTCGTAGGAAGTGCTTCAGCCGAGGCTTTAAGCAATTGGAGGACGACGGGCTCCGCCCAATCATGCAGCACATTGGAGATCAAGTGGGCATCATACCCGCGCGGCCATTTCTCATTCAGCATGTCGCACGCGATCACGTCCACCCGTTCCGACAAACCCCTTGCCTCAATATTGCGCGCCGCGATCCGATCCACCGGCGCTTTATCAAGAACCGTGGCACGAATCTCCGGATTGCGCGCCGCCAAACAGCATGCATAAATCCCCGATCCACCGCCCACATCCAAAACTCTGGATATGCCGCTCAGATCAAGATTCGCAGCCGCTTTCCCTCCCAAATAAACACCGCGACAATCCATGGCGGCCGTGAACTGTTTTGCGAAAGCCTCGTTCTCCATCGATTTATGCCAGTCGCCCGTCGTCTGGTATCCACCCCAATTGGCTGGCTTGTCTGTGCGCAAAACTTTGAGCAAATCCAGGGTGACAGGCCGGTCTTTTAACGAAGCATAATAAGGAGTGAGATTCCACGGTGACCCCGTCACCAGATGTTCTCTCGCCGTGGTGGTCGGTAAATAATTCGCTCGCTCCCTTTGCAACAAACCCATCGCCACAAAAAGCGTTAGCATCACATCCGTCGCCCTCTGGTGGGTTCCGAAGTGCGCACAAATCTCATCAATCGAACTCGGACGCACAGCCAAATGCGTAAACAAATCCAGATGCACCACCCCCACCGCCAGCATATCCGCAGCATACAAGCCATCGCGATAACGATAGACGGAAGTTGGGTCAGTGGTCGGGAAATCACACAAGCTGCTCGGAGTCATCCCCAAGCGAATACCTTTCTCAAGCCTCTTTGGAAAAGAAATTCGTCAAAAAACCAAGAAGAACACCCGCCCTACCAAGCCATTCTTTGCATTTTCTGCGCTCTGGCATTCTTAAATCTTAACTTCCTCATCCTTTCCAATCCTTCCCCATCTGCAGACGGCTTTGCGGTCATAAAAGCTTCTGTGCAATCCGTTTAAAAATCCTCGTCCCCTTCCGGCCCCCGCCTGATTAAGTCTTCAGATCAACCACTAGCCCAGTCATCCCCCGCTCCGTCTTCAACCGCAATTGTCCACAGGCCGCATCAATATCATGCCCCTTCTCCCGCCTCAATGTCGCCGGGACATCACGTTTAATCAGTGCCTCCAAAAATACCTCCTGCACCACCTCCGCCGGACGGTCCCACTCCAAACCATCCACGCGATTGTAGGGAATCAAATTCACTTTCGCATTCAACCGCCTGCACAAGTCGCTCAACGGCTTAACTTGATCCAGCGCATCGTTCACGCCTGCAATCATGATGTACTCGAAAGTGATCATTCGCCCTTTGCGCGATTGATAATAATCCAGCGCATTCGAAAGCTCCGCCAACGGGAATTTCTTGTTCACTGGCATGATCTTGGTCCTCACCTCATCGGTCGCCCCATGCAGCGAAACCGCCAGTCGATATTGTGCCGGTTCATCAGCCAGCTTCCGGATCTGCGGTGCCAAACCACTGGTGGAAATTGTGATTTTTCTTGCCCCAATGCCCCCGCCATAAGGCGCATTCAACAACTTTAACGCCTTCAACAAATTCTCGTAATTGGCCAGAGGCTCCCCCATCCCCATGATCACAAGGTTGTTGATCAGCTTCTCGCCGACCTTCGCGTCTGGCTGCGTCGAGTGCCAGCGTTCGACCGCGATAATCTGCTCCACAATCTCGTGTACCCCCAAGTTGCGCTTGTACCCGTCCAAACCACTCGCACAAAACTTGCAGCCGTAGGCACAGCCGACTTGCGTGGAAACGCACAGCGTATGACGATCACTGGCTTCCCCATACAGCGCGGGGTTTGCCGGGATCAACACGCTTTCAATGTAACTGCCATCCGAAAGCTTCCACAAAAATTTCTGCGTCGTATCGCGCGATCCCTTCACCACCACCAACTCATGCGTTTGCAGCGAGTACTGCTGCGACAATCGCTCACGCAGAGGCTTGCTCAGATTTGTCATCTGATCCCAGCTAGTGACATGACGTTCGTACAGCCAGCTCAACAACTGCTCAACACGATAGGTCGGCGCTTCCCAAGCCTGAAATTGCGTGTGAAGTTCCTCCTCCGTTTGCGATTTAATATCGCAGCTCAAAAAATTCGTTTTCAATCGGTCGACTGCCCCATCCGCACCAAGTCGGACTCTCTCGCAGCTCACACCCACTGTACCCTCCACCCCCCGCTGTTCAATCACCGTCTTAAGTTCCTCCAGAGTTTCACCGCGTAGCGGTCCCAGCTTGTAGCCGGGGGTCGAGCGAGGCACGAGCGATACCCCCGGAACCGCCACACCCGCGTCCCGACCCCAGGGGGGTCGCAGCCACTCCACCATTTCCGCACTTGATACCCATAAACCCACAAACCTTCCCCGCGCCAAAGGCGCAGACTCATCCCAGCCTTGGGCAACGCCCAAGGAATCGCAATCCGCCAAGCCGCAAGGGCTGAAAGCCCGATCCATGCCCCCAAGCCGCAAGAACCGCACTGACTTGGGGCTTGCTTCCTGAGCACTCCAAAACTTCCTCTCCGATCTTCTCCGCGCCACTGCGCGATTAAATTGCCCCGAACAGCCCTTTCAGACCCCTTCGGCAAGTCATAATGCAACATTCCAAGCGAAAATAAGTTACACATGCAAGTTTTGTGTAGACACACAAACTCCATTAAACTACTCTTCACGCAACATTACAAATTATGAACACTGAACTCGCTCTCAAGTCCACCGAAACTCACGCCGATTTCACCGCCGCCCATCTCGCGCTCCTTCAAGAATTCCATGACAAAGCCGTGGCCATCCTCCGCAAAGATGATCCCAAAATGTCCGAGCTCAATGCTGCACTCACCATGCTGATTAAAGTAGAAAAGCAACCCTACTACATCCTTCACCGTCGCCCTCCCGGCCAAACAAGAACACATTCTTGTATAATCCCTTTCAATCCCTTGGAGCCGGACAATGCTTTGCTCTCAACTGAATCGGGTAACCCGTCCACACCATCAACTCCCCCTAAAAATTCATCTCCCACGCCACCTGCCACTAAGCTTAATGCCAACCACGCATCCCCAAATGCGAGCCAGCCGGTCGAGGCTCCAGAACCTGGTAGTCCGAAGGGTTGCCAGACTGAAGGCGACGATTGCTTCAAGATTCCGGCTTAAGCCGTAAGACCATGCTGTCCTGACGTAAGGATTTTCTTTTGGGAGAGACGAACAGGTAAAGTAATGTCACTTTACCGCATGATGTTCACGAGGTTGACGCGCTGGATGACCTGTTTGCTGGTCTTGATCGCGCCATTTTTGACTCAAGCGGCCCCGCGCACCCAGATTGAACTGCTGCTGGACCACGAGGAAGCCAAGCCAGGCACTACCCTGATCGCGGCCGTTAGTCTGCGCATGCCGCCCAAGTGGCATACTTATTGGGCCAATTCGGGTGATTCCGGCGGAGCCACCAAAATAAAATGGCAATTGCCACCAGGTATCTCCGCCGGTCCCATCCAATGGCCCGTGCCTAGGAAATACGTCGATGCGGATCTGGTCACTTACATTCTTGAGAACGAAGCATTGTTACTCGTCCCAATCACCATCGCCGCCAACACTTCCGCAGGCGAAGTCACCCTCCAAGCCGAAGTACGTTGGTTGGAATGCGCTGAACAATGCCTTCCCGGCCAAGGCGAAATCACCACCAAACTCAAAATCGGCCCCACCGACAGAGCCTCTCCCGCCTCCAGCGACATCCAAAAAGCACAGGCAGCACTGCCCAAGCCAGATCCCGCCATCGAAGTCACCGGATGGTGGGATGGCCCCGGGGATACCAATGACCTTCGCCGTTTCGTCCTAAAATTCGGACCCGCCGCCGACTCCAACACCATTGATTTCTATGGCGACGCCATGGCTGATGGCCGAATCACCGGCGCGACCACTGATGCAGGCGACCGCACTCTCATCAAAACCTTCGAAAAAAGCGGCGACAAATGGCCTGCCTCCGTTTCTGGGTTGGCCGTTCTCGGCACCGCACCCAATCAGCGCGCGGTCATGGTGAGTGCCAAACTCGAGGACCGCGCACCCGGCTCCACTACTACAACCTCCTCCTCTTCAACCGGGCCTCCCGCCCAAACGCGCGGCTTGCTCGCCATTCTTTTTGCCGCTTTCCTGGGAGGTCTCATCCTCAACATCATGCCCTGCGTTCTGCCGGTGATTGCCCTGAAAATCCTCAGCTTCGTCAAACAATCCAAACAGGCTCCGGGCCGGGTCAAACAATTGGGCGTCATCTACGCATTGGGCGTCTGGGCTTCATTTCTGGTTTTGGCTGGACTGGTGATCGGCATCAAACAAGCCGGAGGCGCAGCCTCGTGGGGCATGCAGTTTCAGAACCCCGTCTTCCTCGTGGCTTTGACATCCTTGGTCGTTTTGGTTTCCCTGAATCTTTTCGGTCTATTTGAGATCAATCTCGGCGGAGGCGCGATGGATGCCGCCGGTCAACTGACCTCGCGTGAAGGCCCGGCCGGGGCCTTCTTCAATGGTGTGCTCGCCACCGTTTTGGCCACCCCATGTACCGCCCCCTTTCTTGGTCTTGCCCTCGGCTTCGCTTTTGCCAGCAGCGCACCCGTAATCATATTGGTGTTCTCAACCGTGGCCCTCGGGCTCGCCCTGCCCTACGTGATCCTCAGTTGGAATCCGGCCTGGCTGAAAATCCTGCCCAAACCGGGCGAATGGATGGAACATTTCAAGCAGCTTATGGCCTTCCCCATGCTCGCCACTGGCGCATGGATTTTCAGTCTGGCTGTTCCTCATTTCGGAAAATCAGGAGCCCTTTATTTGGGGCTCTTTGTGGTCTCCCTCGCTTTGGCTGCCTACATCTTTGGTCAATTCGGCCAGCGAAATTTGAAGTCCCCCATGGTCGGCAAATTTTTGGCCCTCGCCGTCATAGTGGTGGCCTATGTGATTCTGCTGGAGCGTGGCTTGGGTTGGCGTCATCCCGCAGCAGTGCAGGCCAATGCAAGTGGCATCGAGAATAAATTAGGCGGCATTCAATGGCAGTCATGGTCCAATGATGCCGTAACCGCCGCTCGCAAAAGTGGCCGCCCGGTTCTGGTCGATTTCACAGCCGATTGGTGCCTTACCTGTCAGGTGAACAAAAAGACCAGCATCGAAATTCCATCCGTCGTTGCCCGCATCAAAGAGCTGAACATCCTTCCGCTGCTGGGTGATTACACCCTCCAAAATCCCGCCATCACCGCCGAACTCGCCCGCTTCGGTCGTGCCGGTGTTCCTTTGGTGATTGTCTTCCCTGCGGACCCCTCCAAAGACCCCATCGTGCTGCCTGAAGTCCTTACTCCGAATATCGTTTTGGAGGCGCTCGCCAAAGCCAAAGGCTAATCACTTGGTCATGGCTGGCCGAGGGCGGGGTTTGTGCAGCGTGAGAATATCCGTCTGATGCCTCACGCCCGACTTGCTGTTAGGCGATGGGTGATTGGTATAAACCGGACTGTTAAGGCGGTCCGAAGGCTTGCCCGTTATAATTTCTTCAGCGAGATCCGCTACCGATGTCAGAATACGACTGGGCTGATAAACATATTCCCCCACATTTTCCAACTGAGTGGAACCGCTCAGCACCAGATAAGTCAACATGCCCGCCTCAATGCCGCCACGGATGTCAGTTTCCATGGTATCGCCAATCATGACAAATTGATCAGGCTTGCCCATGGAGGATTCGATTAGTTTTTGCCGGGCACGCTGGAACATATATCCATTGGGCTTCCCCAAATAATAAGCCCGTCGACCGGTGCTGGCCTCCAAAAATGCGGCCATGGCCCCCGCTCCTGGCCGAGTTTTATCGCTAGAAACCGGGCACCAATTGTCAGGATTCGTGGCCAGCAATCGAGCTCCCTTCTCGATACACTCATGGGCTTTGCTTAATCGTTCCAAAGTTGCCGTCCCCTCTCCCACCACTACATAACTTGGATCAATGGAATCGCTCGCAATCTTTCGCTCATGCAGTGCCGTCAACAGCCCACCCTCGCCAATGGCAAAAACGGTACAATTGGGGTGCATTTCACTTAGAAAATCCGCTGTATTCATCGCAGACGTGTAAAAATGGCGTGCCGATAGACCTCCAATCCCCAGATGTTTCAAACGCACGGCCAGATCTTCAGGGGTGGGCGCAGAATTGTTGGTTAAGAAGAGGAAGGGGGCTCCAGTGCCCATCAAAGCTTGGACAAATTCCCGGGCGCCATCGATGAGATGATTTTCACGGTAGATCACACCGTCCATGTCGATCAAATAACCAGTATTCATTAATGAGTTGCTTGCTCTGCTGCCTTATGCATGGGAGCGGCAGGGACAGGTCAATTGACGTTCCAGCACTCAATCCCAATCGAAGCATGAAATGCGCCAACAGCCTTAAAGGGGAAGAGCCAGACCAGGATTCAGCAATCCCGACCATCGGTTTCCGTAGGGGTGGACCTGGCTGGTTTTGTGATTCCCGCAGAAAAGAGGCCGACCCTCGTTGGCCCAAGCAAAAATGGAACCTTCCAAGTTAGAGATGTCACTCAACCCCTTGCGCTGCAATTGATTCGCGATCAGCGATGAACGAAACCCCACCGAGCAGTAAAGTACCACCTTCCGAGATCCCTTTTCTTTTGCTTTTTTTGCTATGAATTCAGCGCTTTCCGCGCGGATGGCGTTGGGTAAATGGCTCACCGCAAACTCTTTAGGTGAACGCACGTCCACCACCAGCAATGAATTGGGATCGCGTTGAATCAGTGATGCCAACTCTTCCGTGCTCAGCTGTATGACAGCAGGAAAAGTGGCGCGCGTAATCGCCTTGATCCGCTCCAAATCAGCCAATCCCACTCCACGCATCACCGATGGAATCATCGCCAGCATCTTGGGAATGGCGTTTAGTTTCACTCCATCAAAGCCTTCTCTTTCCCGCAGAAACCGTCAAGTTCACCCTTTTTCTCGTCCTTTTCGGCACTTACCAGTGCCGACTCGACAGGCCGACTTTGGACTGATTCACTCCTCATGCGTGAAACCGACCATTGTTTGTTTGGATTTGGAGGGGGTGCTGGTGCCGGAAATCTGGATCGCCGTCGCTGAAAAGACCGGCATTAAGGAATTGCAACTCACCACCAGGGATATTCCTGATTATGACGTGTTGATGCAGGGTCGTCTGAAGATTCTGGACCAACACAAGCTCGGCCTGAAGGATATTCAGGATGTCATCTCGACGTTGAGCCCCTTGGACGGAGCCGCTGAATTTCTCAATGAATTGCGCAGCCTAACCCAAGTCATCATCCTCTCCGATACCTTCCAGCAGTTCGCCTCGCCTCTCATGAAACAATTGGGATGGCCCACCATTTTCTGTCACAACCTCGAAGTGGAAAAGGGACGCATCACCGGTTACAAATTGCGCCAGCCCAATCAAAAGCAGAAAGCAGTCGAAGCCTTGCGCGCGCTGAATTATCAAGTCGTGGCTGCAGGTGATTCTTTCAATGACACCACCATGCTCGGCGCGGCCCACACCGGCTACCTGTTCCGTTCGCCTGAGGCCATCCAAAAGCAATTCCCGCAATTCGAAGCCCTTGAGGAATACCCTGATTTGCTAAACCGCATCCGCTGGTCTTTGGCTCCAGTCGCTACTCAGCCTTAAGTTCCCGCATCATCAAATCACGGATTCCCTCGCGTACGCCTTTGCCCTCATAAAGCACGGCGTGAACCGCCGCAATAACCGGGGCCTCCACGCCGTGACGCAAGGCAAGCTGATGCGCCGAACGAGAGTTTGGGTATCCCTCGGCCACCGTGGGCGTGCTCGCAACGATGCTTTCGATGCTCTCGCCTTTTCCCAACCGCTCGCCAAACCCGCGGTTCCGGGAAAGTTTGGAGAATGCCGTCACCGTTAAATCACCCAGTCCGCTCAATCCGGAAAACGTTTCTGCCTGCGCCCCGCAGGCCACACCCAATCGCCGAATCTCCACAATCGCCCGTGTGAGCAGAGCCGCTTTGGAGTTGTCGCCAAAACCCAGCCCATCGCCAATGCCCGCCCCGATCGCGATCACGTTCTTCAAGGCCCCGCCCAGTTCCACCCCGCGGATGTCCGTGCTGGTGTACACCCGGAAATGGGCTCGATTGAAGAGTTGCTGAACCATTTGCGCGATCTCGATCTCCGCGCTTGCCGCCACGATGGCCGATGGCATCAGCTTCGCCACTTCCAGAGCAAGTGTGGGCCCGGACAAAGCCGCCAACCCCGCGTGCGGTGCCAACTCATGCACCACCTCCGTCATGGTCAGGCCGGTATTAAACTCGATGCCCTTGGTCACGCTGACGATCACGCCTCGGTAACGCTTAAGCGACTCCCCCAGCTCCCGGATAGCTTTCGACGGCACCGCCACCACAACAATCTCGGCATCGCTGACGACGCTTTGTAAATCCGCATTCAGGCTGATGTCGGCGGGAATCGGAATGCCAGGCAGGTAAGGCTGGTTCAGTCCGGTGCGCCGAATCTCATCCAAATGTTCGGCTCGATGCCCCCAAATGGTGGTCCGATGCCCGCCGGCTCTTAAAATCAGTGCCAGTGTGGTCCCCCACCCTCCTGCCCCTAAGATACTTACTCTCATGCGGATTTTTTCTCGTCTCGTTTACCAAAACGGCTCTCCGTGCCGTTCAACAGTCGTGTGATGTTGGGTCGATGCTTGTATATGGCCAGCGCTCCCACCACAGCAGTCAAAATCACCACCGGTCGCGGGCTCCCGGTCAGCCAGACGCCGAACGGCAAAATAGCTGCCGCCGCGATGGATGCGAGAGACACATATCCGCTCAAGTAAAAAATAATCAGCCAAGTGCTCAAAATAATGGCCAGCCCCAGCGGCGCAAGCGCAAGCATCACTCCAGCACTTGTGGCAATGCCTTTGCCTCCCTTGAACTTCAGCCAGCAGGTGTAATTATGGCCAAGAATCGCGCAAAACCCTCCAACCATGGGGGCATATTCCGGCGACGCCCCCTGAAAAAGCAGAGGCAGCCAGCGCACCGCTGCGAATCCTTTTAATGCATCACAAAGCAACACAATCGTCCCGGCCGTGCGGCCCAAAACGCGAAAGGCATTCGTCGCGCCGATATTGCCGCTGCCGACTCCGCGAATATCCACTCCGCGAATTTTCGCCACCAAAAATCCAGTCGGGATCGAGCCAAGGAAATACGCTGCCAACCCAAGGGCCAGCAACAACCATGGAGACGATTCAGTACCCACCAAAGCAAACATGTGTTCCTCAAAAATAACGCCTGCACTTTGAATCACTCCACGCCCGTGCGCAAGCGGGCTCTGCATGAAGCAATTGCGGCCTCGATCTTCTAGCGCCTCGATGTCGATCTGATATGATCGCCCCCATGTTGTACCGGTGGAGATGGCTAACCGGGTTTATTGTTGCGCTGTTTGCTTCCGCCTGCGCCACAACTCACATGACCATGAAATATCCTGATACGCGAAAATGCGATCAGGTTGACGACTATCACGGCGTTAAAATCGCCGACCCTTATCGCTGGCTGGAAAACCCGGAAAGCCCCGAAAGCAGGACTTGGATCGACGCCCAAACCAAAATCACCGACGCCTGGTCCACCAACCTTTCACACCTCGGCTCGATCCGGGCGCGCATTGCCCAACTCTGGAATTATGAACGCTACGGTGTGCCGTTTCGCCAAGGCTTACGATATTTTTACGTGCGCAACGACGGCCTGCAAAATCAAAGCGTTCTCTACACCCTTGACCATATCGCCGACGCGGGCCGTGTTCTGCTTGATCCCAACAAACTCTCCGCCGATGGCACGGTGGCTCTGAAAGGTTATGCTGCGAGTGAGGATGGCCGTTATCTGGCCTATGGAACTTCCGCCGCAGGCTCCGATTGGGAGGAATGGCACGTCCGCGATATTCAGACGGGCACTGACGCCAGTGACGTTCTTAAATGGGTCAAGTTCAGCGGAGCGTCCTGGACAATCGACGGCAATGGCTTCTTCTACAGCCGTTACGATGAGCCCAAGGGTGAGGCTTCTCTTCGGTCTGTTAATTATTTCCAAAAGCTCTATTACCACCGCGTGGGAGGCCCTCAATCTGTGGATGTCCTCGTCTACGAGCGCCCCGACCAAAAAGAATGGGGTTTCGGCGGCGAGGTCACGGAGGACGGGCGCTATCTGATCATCAGAAGCTCGCAGGGCACCGACACGCGCGAACGCATTTTCTATTTGGACCTCAATGGCCCCATGACACCTGCAGCCGTGCGTCCGCTGCTCAAGGAGTTTGACGCCTCTTACCAATTCATCGGTAACGTGGGCGAAACCTTCTATTTTGTAACCGACAAGGATGCGCCTCGTGGAAAATTGATCGCCGTGCCCTCCGCCAATCCCGTCCCCTCCGCATGGAAGGAAATCATTCCACAGGGAACAAGCACCCTCTCCACCGCTTCCTTGGTGGGCAATCGATTGATCGCCAACACCATGAAAGACGCCGCAAGTGAAGTGCTGATTTACAGCCTCGATGGCAGGCTTGAGCGCAAACTCAATTTGCCTGGGATCGGTTCTGCGACAGGATTTAGCGGCAAATCTTCCTCTCCCGAAACCTTCTATTCCTTCGCCAGTTTTTCCGATCCCTCCACCATCTATCGCCTGGACGTATCAACTGGCGAAAGCACTGTTTATCGCCGCCCCAAAGTCGCGTTTGATCCGGCTGATTACGTGACCAAACAGGTCTTCTATCCGAGCAAAGACAGCACAAAAATCCCGATGTTTATCACCATGCGCAAGAGCCTTGCGCTGAATGGAAAACAACCCACCCTGCTCTACGGCTATGGTGGCTTCAATATTTCCCTGCCTCCCAGTTTTTCACCCGGCATTCTGGCGTGGATGGAGATGGGCGGAATCTATGCCCAACCCAATCTGCGGGGCGGAGGCGAGTACGGCGAAGCTTGGCACAAGGCCGGAACCAAGCTGCAAAAGCAAAATGTCTTTGACGACTTCATCGCTGCGGCGGAATGGCTCATCGCCAACAACTACACCACGCAAAAAAAACTCGGCATCTATGGACGCAGTAACGGAGGCCTTTTGATCGGCGCATGCCTGACCCAGCGTCCCGATTTGTTCGGCGCGGCCGTTCCAGCGGTGGGCGTGCTCGACATGCTTCGTTTCCACAAGTTCACCATTGGCTGGGCTTGGACATCCGACTACGGATCATCCGACAACGCCGAAGAATTCCGAGCACTTCTGGCCTATTCGCCCCTCCATCAAATCAAACCCGCCACCCACTATCCCCCCACCCTCATTTACACCGCCGACCATGATGACCGTGTCGTCCCGGCGCACAGCTTCAAGTTCGCCGCGACGTTGCAGGAAGCCCAAGGAGGGTCAGCCCCCATTCTAATTCGCATCGATACCAAGTCCGGCCACGGTGCCGGCAAACCCACGGGTCGCCAAATCGATGAAGCCGCCGAACGTTATGCCTTCCTATTCCAAAACCTCAACGCCGTTCCTGATTTTTCTTTTAAACATGTGGGACGAACGAATTGATTCTCCGTGCCGGATACTCATCAAATCCTAGCCGTAACCTTCGACGCGGGCGGCACTCTTTTCGCTCCGCACCCCTCGGTGGGTCACGTCTACGCTGAGGTAGCCGCCCGGCATGGATTAACCTGCGACATCGAGAAGCTCAACGCCGGTTTTCTGCGTGGCTGGCGCGAACGCACTGCCTTCGATTATTCCAAACCCGCCTGGCTATCCTTGGTTCAGTCCGCCTTCGCTCCCCATCTCGTTTCCCACGTCTTGTTCGAACAGATTTACCACGAGTTTAATGAGGCACGTCATTGGCACGTATTCAAGGATGTCCACCCCGCCTTGGAAACCCTAAGGGCTAATGGAATCCGCATGGCCATCCTCTCCAATTGGGACGACCGATTGCCTCAGCTGATTTTAAAACTGGGCCTGGGATCCTTCTTCGAATTCGTCCTGTACTCCGGTGCCATAGGCCACCATAAACCAAGCTTGGAAATCTTTCGCTCCGCCCAATCTCGTCTCGGCTTGGATCCCTCTCGAATTCTCCACGTCGGCGATTCCATCCGAGAAGATGGCGAAGGCGCCCGCAACGCCGGCTGGCACTCATTAGTCATCCAACGCGACGGTTCATCCGGAGGTCTGAGCGTGGTGTTACCGGGAGTGTTTGGCACACCTCATCATTTGAGTCCATCTTGCCATTGAGACCAAAACCTCCAAAACGCCCAATGCAAGCATCGTTGCCAATGGTTTACAGCCATCCGGTTTTACTGAAAAATCGGTGACAATGGGGTCTCGTTATTGCTTAATCGTTCTGAATGATGATGCGCCTCCATCTTATGCCGTTCACCGGCAACACTGCTGCACGGACGATTTTCAAATTGGCACTCGCCCTGGCCTGCTCGTTGGGGGTGCTGGCGGAAGATTGGCCGCAATGGCGCGGGCCAAACCACAACGGCATTTCATCGGAAACAAATTGGACGGACCGCTGGCCTGATGCGGGTCCTACTGTCCTATGGAAATCATCCATTGGGATCGGTTTTTCATCGTTCGTGGTGGCGGATGGCCGCGTTTTTACCGCAGGCCACGGGGACGGCAAGGATACGATTTTTGCGTTTGACGCAGCGAGTGGGAAAGAATTGTGGAAGCACAGTTATGCTGCCGACCTTGGAGATAAATATTTTGAGGGAGGAACCACCGGAACCCCGACGGTGGATGGGGACCATGTGTACACGCTGAGCAGGTGGGGCGACGCGTTTTGTTTCGAGGCCCGCAGCGGCAAGGTTTTGTGGAATCGGAATGTGCAGATTGAAACGGGGGCGAAGGTGCCGGATTGGGGATTCTCCGGCTCACCGCTGGTTGTGGACAAGATGCTTTTTCTCAATGTGGGGGAGGCAGGGTTGGCTCTGGATAAAGCCAGCGGCAAGACGTTGTGGCATTCCTCGGACATGGAAGCTGGCTATGCGACACCTTTCTTGTGGGAGCTGGGTGGCGCCAGACAGGCGGTGCTGGCCTCCGGCAAGGCATACATAGGAGTCGATATCTACACAGGCAAGGAACTTTGGCGCATGAAGTGGCTGACTCAATATGGAGTGAACGCGGCGGACCCGGTTCCCCATTACGACCGTCTTTTCATTTCCTCGGGTTATGGCAAGGGAGCTGCATTGATCAAGCCGATGGCCAATGCGGAGCCCCAAGTGGTCTGGAAGGGCAAAGTGCTGCGCACGCAAATGAACGCAGCCATTCTGCTGGGCGGTTATCTTTATGGGATGGATGGCGACACTTCCGACAAACCCACCCTGAAATGCATTGAGGCGGCTACGGGCACTGAGAATTGGTCCAATACCGAGACGGCGGCGCGAGGCCTTTTGATCGCAGGCGGGCGCATGATTTTGCTGGGAGAAAAAGGCGAGCTGATCGTCGCGCCAGCCACGCCAACGGAATTCAAACCCAACGCGCGCGCGCAGGTGCTTGGAGGCAGGTGCTGGACGGCGCCCATCCTGGCCAATGGTTTGCTTTATTGCCGTAATTCACGCGGTGATACGATCTGTCTGGATCTACGCCCGACCGCCGCCAAACAATGAGTGAATTGTTGAGTTTTTGAATCTATGAATCGACGAACTTTCCTTCAGGCGGCTGCCACGGCGGGAATATTGGCACAGGCCCCGTTCATCCTTGCCCAGAAACCTGGACGCAAATGGCGGGTCGCCCTGGTGGGCAGCGGTTGGTGGGGGAAAAACATTCTCAAAGAAGCCATGGCCTCTGGAGAATGCCAGGTGGTTGCCTTGTGCGACGCGGATTCCACCACGTTGGAGGTGGCATCGGAACAGGTGGCGGACCTGAGCGGCGACAAACCAAAAACCTATATTGATTATCGAGACCTCCTCACGAAGGAGAAACCGGACATCGTAATTATTGCCACGCCGGACCACTGGCACGCGCTGCAAACAATTGCGGCTCTAAAGGCAGGCGCTCATGTCTTTGTGGAAAAGCCGACCGGGCATACCGTGAACGAAAGTCGCGCCATGCTGGCGGCCTCTAGAGAGAGCGGACGCGTGGTGCAGGTTGGTTTGCATCGCCGAATCGGCCCGCATCATGTCAACGCCATGAAGTTTCTCAAATCCGGCGCGGTGGGTGAGGTGGGAATGGTGCGACTTTTTGCGCACAGCGGCGGCGGGCATGAGCAACCCCAGCGTAATAGCGAGCCTCCGGAGGGGATGAACTGGGATCTTTGGTGCGGACCGGCCCCCAAGCGCCCCTTCAATCGCAAACTCCATCCTGGCGGCTGGCGTAATTTCTTGGATTACGCCAACGGAACCCTGGGGGATTGGGGCGTCCATTGGCTGGATCAAGTGTTGATGTGGACCGACGAAAAATATCCCAAACGGGTTTACAGCACTGGAGGACGTCAAATCGCGGGGGCTCCCATCCTGAACGAAATTGAGCAAACGACCGATGCGCCCGACCATCAGGTGGCGGTCTTCGATTTTGAGAAATTCACCTGCATTTGGGAACATCGTCATTTCGCCGAAAACCATGCGGAAAAGTATGGCATCGGAGCCTATTTTTACGGCACCAAAGGTACGCTTCATATCGGATGGCAGGATGGCTGGACCTTTCATCCCAGCCGAGACAGTGATGCGCCCGTGCATGAGGATTCCCAATTACAACAGCCCGATGGTCACAACTTAAAGCTCCTGTGGGCCGATTTCCTTTCAGCAATCGCGGATAAGAAAGCCCCCGCCGCCGGAATCGAATTGGCCCATCGCTCATCGGTGCTCCCACTGCTTGGAATGATTTCACTCAAGGTCGGACGAAGCATTAACTGGGACGGCGCGACCGAACAGATCGTAGGCGACCCCGCAGCCAACGCCCTACTATCACGCCCCTATCGCGCGCCCTACGAGTATCCCGCTATTTGAGAATACAACGTCCCTCGTGGTGCGAAAAATGGAAAGATCGTTTTGGAGTGATACAAGCGGATTACCTTGAATACTTCGAAGCACTGGCAGAACGGAAAATATCCGCCGAGCGATGGAATGTAAGGTGGGGGCGCATGGGCATGAGATGGCTGAGCTTGTTCCCCGAAATATTTATCTGAGGCCCACTTCGCCCATGCCTCACCAAAAAATCAGTGCGGTCCGAGCCGCCTAAATGCGGCAAAGGTCAGTGATACCCTGCTCAAAATATGCAAGAGTCACCCAAAATTCTACGAGCTCCAACCTATCCCTTTAACTTGGCTAAAGGTTAAGGTTAGGTCGGCGGAATGGGAGACGCTATTCTGCTCCCAGCCATTCCGAGAGCATCTGTTGATAATCAAACAGTACTGAGAGGACGGTGACGAAGTTTGGACCTATTGTTTTCCTAAAGAGAGCAAGCGCAATAGAGTAACAGAAGGCTTTGCCTTCGTGCGAGATACCGTTTCTTACGACCATGTTCCAACTCACTTCATCTTAATGTGAGCCGGGAGAGTTAAGAATTGAGTGCGGGAGGGATTGATCAAACCTGCCACGCCTTGGATGATTCACCACAACGTAACAATGTGAAGCGGTTCCCTGCTGGATTCGGACGCAAATAACCTTGAGTATCAAAGCGTGAAAACTTGGTTGAACTATTTCGTATTAAGCGGATGGCTGCTGGCGATGGCGGTCTGCGCGGGAGAACCGACATCGCCCATTGTGGTCATCGCGCATCGCGGCAACCACGAAATGGCGCACGAAAATACAATCGAAGCCATTCGTAATGCCATTGCGATTAAAGCCGACTATGTGGAATTGGATATCCGACGCACCAAGGACGGTCGCCACATTCTGATGCATGACGGCACGGTCAAACGCATGACCGGCTGGGACGCCAAAGTGAATGAATTGAGTTTCGAAGAAATGCGGGCCCTAAAAATTTCCGATTCAACGCGACCCGGCATTGCTCCATCCAGCATCCCCACATTTGAGGAGGCGCTGGAAGCGATCGGATCGCATGTGGGACTCTACTTGGATTTCAAGGATGGTGACCCGGAATTTTTGGCAAAAGAGCTAAGGAAACGAAATCAAATCAAGCGAACGGTGGTCTACCTCGGAATGGATGAAATGGCCGCTTGGAAAAAAGCTGAGCCCTCAATGAGGTTCATCATCAGCGTTCCAGACGCAAACCTTACTCCAAAGACTTTGGATGCATTCCTGATCCCTTTACCGGGAGTGGTCTTGGATGGGTCGGTGTTAGGCTACTCCAAGGAATTGGTTCAAATTGCACATGCCCATGGCAACCCGGTATGGCCGGACATCCAGAATCCAAGCGAAAACACCAATCAATGGTCCAAAGCCTTGGAGATGGGTGTGGACGGACTTCAAACCGACCATCCAACAACTCTTATCAATTACCTGACCACCATCGGGCGTCACTAAACCTATCCATCGAAATGCGCCATCTCCGCACCATGCCTGTCTTGTTTGCTATCCTGTTGATGTCATTTTCCGGAATCAGCCAACTCGCTCCGCCTTACCTCCACGCACCCTCGATTGATAGCTACGCCAAACATGACCCCAAAGGCACAACGATTCTCTCCAACGGTCGCCTGCTTACGCCTGTCGGAGCGCACTTTCCGATGGGCCGTTTTCCGTATGGCCTGGTGACGAGCCGGGACGGTCGGTTACTATTTGTGGCGAACGATGGTTCCGGGCAATTGGTTTCCGATTGGCAGGGCGCTGCTCCAAAGTTTGAGGCCGTGGTCCCGACTCACAACGCCGAAAAAAAGAAACGGCACAACAGTGGAGGCGCCGATTTCTCACCTGATGGAACCAAGCTATATTGGAGCGGCGGCGAGGGAGGCAATGTCTTGATCTATGACACCGCGACTCGGGAAAAAACCGGCGAAATCAACATCAACTCCAAACTCGGCGGACGAGAGTTTCAGGATAGCTACGCCGTTGATGTCAAAACCGGCACCAGCGGCGAATACCTTTACGTCGCCGACGTCACTAATTTTCGCGTGATCGTCATTGATCTAGGCAAGCAGGAAGTGGTGCGCTCCGTCCCAGTGGGGCGTTACCCATACGCTTTGGCGGAAATTGAAAACCGCGTGTTTGTTGCCAACATCGGCCTGTTTGAATACAGCCCGATCCCCCTCCCCAATGATCCCGCGTATGACTCACGTGGAATTACCCGGCCTGCCTTCGCGTTCCCAAGCAAGGAAGCCCGCGATGGCGTGGAGTTCGAGGGGCGCCATATCAAGGGCCTCGGCGAACCCAATGTACCGGAATCCTTTTCGGTTTGGGGACTTGACGTGACTCAACCGGCGAATGCTGCGGTGGTCACGCGCCTTAAAACAGGGCTTCTGATGGGTGCCGCGTCCGACAACGGCAAAACCGTGGGCGGTAGCGCCCCCAATTTTTTGGCCGCCGGAAACGGAGCCGTTTTTGTATCCAACGGCAACAATGACCTCATTGAGCGGGTTTCCATCTCAGGCGACAAGATTGAGGCGCACCGTCGGTTAATCCCTTCGCCTTTGGTGGGAAAACTGCGCGGCGTGAATCCCTCTGGCATGGCCTTATCGCCAGACGGAAAGCGACTTTATGTGACTGAGTTGGGAATCAACGCCATCGCGGTTCTGGACAGCATGACCTTGGAAGTCAAAGGCCACATCCCGACCGCATGGTATCCGTATCGCGTTACTGTTTCACCAGATGGCAGGAAGCTGGCGTGTATTTGTCTGAGGGGCTTTGGCAACGGGCCCAATGGCGGATCGGAAATCCCAAATAGTGACTTTCTAGGAATGCGCGGCGTGCTGTCGATTCTCGATACTCCCGGCGATGAGGCGCTCCCTGCCATGACTGAGACTGTTTTGCGAAACAACGGGATCGTGGACGGCACGGCCGATCTCGCCAAAATGGGTTCTCCTGTCCTGCCGACGACACCGGGAGAAAAATCCAAGCAGATCAAATACGTGGTCTTCATCACCAAAGAAAACCATAGTTACGACGCCATCTTCGATCGCATCCCCGGAGCCAAACACGACCCCTCGCTTTTACGTTGGGGAAACAACCAGACCATCAGGCAGGACGGACAACCCACCCTCGAACACGCTGCGGTGATGGTGAACCATAACGCATTGGCCCGGGAGTTTACGCTGAGCGACAACTTTTATATGGAACCGGAAGCCTCGGGAGTGGGCCACCGATGGCTGGTCGGGGTGCAGCCGAACAACCTGATGCAAATGACTTATTCGGTGGGCTGGGGATTCAAGGCGGATAGCACTGCGCCCGGCCGCCGTTATTCAATGGGATCGAATGGCTCGTTAATACCTGAGGATTATCCCGAGGCCGGCTCAATGTTTGATCACCTTGGCCGCCACAAGATTAAATTCCGCAACTACGGGGAAGGTTTCGAGTTTCCAGGTGTCGAAGAAGATGATGATGAATTTCCCACGGGTGCGCGCGAAGTGGTTAATGTGCCCATGCCGAAAATTCTGTACGACAACACCTGTTTTGGCTTCCCCATCTTCAACATGAACATCCCGGATCAATACCGCGCACACTGGTTCATGAAGGATGTGAACAGTCGATACATCCACGGATTCCGTAAGTTCCCATCCTTTCTCAACATCGCCATCTGCAACGACCACGGCAGCGAACCCAAGCCAGACAAGGGCTATCCTTACGTTGCTTCATGGATGGCCGACAACGACCTCGCCCTCGGCAAAATTGTAGAGTACCTCTCCCACACCAAATACTGGAAGAACATGGCTATTTTTGTCACGCAGGATGATTCCGGCGGTGAGCCTGATCATGTCGATGCACAGCGAAGCGTGCTGCTCCTGATCAGTCCTTGGGCCAAACGGGCCAACGTCTCACACCGGCATACCACCATCGTCAGCATGCATCGCACTATGTACCAACTCTTTGGTTTGCCGCCGCTAAACATGTTTGATGCGCTGGCCAACGATTTTTCGGATTGTTTCACCACGACCCCGAATTTCACCCCTTACAAATGCCGGCCAGTTGATCCACGGATCTTTGATCCCGAAAAAGCCAAGGACAAGAAAGACCCCGACTACGGACAGGCTCGACGCATGAAATCCATCCAAATGGATGACGATGACGAAATGGACAAAATACTTAAAAGGGGCGGGAAGGAAACCACCCCAGCGCGGCCGTAAGCTTGCATTCTGGCGGCTGCATTGTTGAAGACCTTGTCTGCGCCGTTCAATCAGGTGTAGATTCGGCAGATGATTTCCCGTTGGACACCCAGGTATGAATGCCGGTGGCTTGCCGCTGGCATCATGCTCATCCTGCTGCCCACGACGGCGATGATGAGAGGAGAGTCGGTTAAGTTCAACCGCGAGATTCTACCCATTCTCTCGGCCAACTGTTTTCAATGCCACGGACCTGATCCCAAGAATCGCAAAGGCAAACTCCGGCTGGATGTTCGCGAGGAAGCTTTGGCCAAAAAAGCATTTGTGCCCGGGAAACCGGAAGAAAGTGAGCTGCTGAAGCGGCTGGACTCCACCGATCCCGAAGAACACATGCCGCCGCCTGACACGC
Organism: Pedosphaera sp.; assembly: GCA_025359965.1. Lineage (GTDB taxonomy): Bacteria > Verrucomicrobiota > Verrucomicrobiia > Limisphaerales > SXQI01 > SXQI01. The sequence goes on along the minus strand of JANYDC010000105.1, from coordinate 17,232 downwards.
ATAAGGTGCTAGGCCAGAGTCAAAAAAACATCCTAAAACAGTGGATCTCTGAGGGAGCCAAGTACGAACTCCATTGGTCCTATACTCCGGTTGTACGTCCTCCCCTGCCGCAAGCCAAAGAACCCAAGTGGGCGGCCAATCCGGTGGATCGCTTCATCCTGCAACGCCTGGAAAGCCTGGCCATCCGCCCCTCGCCATCAGCCAACCGCGCGACTTTGCTGCGTCGGCTTTCACTTGATCTCACCGGATTGCCTCCGACGCCGGCTGAAGTCGCCGCATTTGAAAAGGACAAGTCCTCCCGCGCCTATGAAAAGCAAGTGGACCGATTGCTGTCCTCACTTCACTTTGGCGAAAGAATGGCTGTGCCCTGGCTGGACGCCGTTCGCTTCGCCGACACGGTTGGTTACCACGGCGACCAAAATCAGAATGTGTTTCCCTACCGGGACTACGTGATTGATTCCTTTAACCAAAACAAACCTTTCAATCAGTTTACCATCGAACAGATTGCAGGCGACCTGCTGCCCAACGCCACTCCTGAACAAAAAACCGCCTCGGGATTCAATCGCCTGAACATGATGACACGTGAAGGCGGAGCCCAGCCGAAGGAATATCTGGCAAAGTATGCTGCGGATCGCGTACGCACGGTCTCCACAGTTTGGCTGGGTTCCACCATGGCCTGCTGCGAATGCCACGATCACAAGTACGATCCTTTCCTCACCCGTGATTTTTATTCCATGGCCGCATTCTTCGACGATGTTCAGCAATGGGGCGTCTATAATGATTATGCATACACGCCGAACCCCGATTTGAAGGGCTTCGACAACGACTACCCTTTTCCACCCGAGCTGATGGTGCCCAACGCCTATATCGCTCGCCGCGATTCCCTGCTGCATGAAAAATGGGCCAAAACGCTCTTGGACTCGCTTTCTCGCCTGGAAAAAGACAAACAGACCATGGATTCTTTTGAGCAATGGAAGGAGCAGTCGAAGCATTTCCTTGAGAGATTTCCCGATGGCTGGGAAGTGGCGCTCCATCCCTCGGTCAAACTGAGCGGTAGTCCTACCAATGCTTCTCTTTCAGTGCTGGATCGGGGGCAATTGTTGGTCGAAGGTACGGGTGGGGCCGAGAAGCCTGAGATTCAATTTGAGCTTTCGCCAGGTCGCATCAGCGCGATCCGCCTCGAGGCGCTTCCTCATCCCTCCCACAATGCGTCCGGACTGCGCACCAACGTCAGCATAGGAAAAATAGGGCTTAGCGCGGTCATCAAACATCAGCATGGCGAAGAGATCAAAATCGAATTCCATGACTCTCATGCCACCGCCCGGATGCCAGTTTATGCCAATGGTCAGGAAATATTTGATTTGTCAGGCAACTGGAAACTTCCGGCCTCGGCGGCACGAAATCCCCAGCACGCCGTGTATCTTCTAAAAGATCCCATCCACGCCGAACCGGGGGATCTAATGCGGATCACCTTAAGCTCGCAAGACCTCGGCTGTTTCCGAATCAGCACCACCCCTTTTGCCGCTTCAGATGCACTTAAATCCGGTGCGACCGCCGAACTCGCCGTGGCGCTGGCACGACCATCCCGGTTGCAATCCACCTCTGACCGCCAGTGTTTGCTTGAGTCTTATTTTTTTAGCGAAGCGGCAGATGTTTCATCCTTGGCCGAGCTTCGACAAATCAAGCGCAGCATCCGCGAATGCCGCAATGGCACATCCCCCACTCTGGTCACGGTGTCGACCAACAAACTGCTGGTCACGCGAGTCCTTCCGCGAGGCAATTGGCAGGACGAATCCGGCGAAGTGCTTTTGCCTGCGACTCCAACTTTTCTACCAAGTGAAAAACATACAGGAACCAACCGAATCACCCGGCTGGATCTAGGACGTTGGCTGGTCTCGCCGGAGAACCCTCTGACCGCCCGTGCTTTTGTGAACCGCCTCTGGAAACAGACCTTCGGCAACGGTCTCTCCAACCAACCGGAGGAACTCGGGGCCCAGGGTGAGCCTCCCAGTCACCCCGAGCTAATCGACTGGCTTGCGGCGGAGTTGATTGATAGCCGTTGGAATGTGAAGCACATGGTTAAACTGCTGGTGATGTCGTCCACCTATCAGCAGGACAGCCGTGGTCGGCTCGAGCTTCAGGAGATTGATCCGGCCAACCGATTGCTGGCACGGCAAAACCCGCGTCGGTTGGATGCGGAGTTTGTCCGTGACAACGCGCTTGTGATCGCCGGTCTGCTTGATCCTGAAATTGGCGGTCCGAGCGCCTTCCCATACCAGCCTTCAGGCTACTACGCGAATATCCAGTTTCCTGACCGTGATTATTTCGCCAGCAAGAATGAGAACCAGTACCGGCGCGGTCTTTATGCGCACCGGCAACGAACATTTCTCCAACCGATGCTGGCCAATTTTGATGCACCCGCACGCGAGGAATGCACGGTTGATCGCGCGGTTTCCAATACTCCCCAGCAAGCCCTGACACTCCTGAACGATCCATCGTTTGTCGAAGCAGCACGTGTGTTTGCGGAGAGAATCCTTTCGTCCCAAGAAACCAAAACGGATCAGAAGCGTTTGGACCAAGCCTTTCGAATCGCTCTGATGCGCCCAGCGAAGGCTGGAGAGGCCGAATCGATGCTGAAGCTCTTGGATACACAGAGGCGCTATTACTCTGAAAACCGAGGCGAGGCGGACAAGCTGCGCACGGTTGGTTTTCACTCAACGTCTCCCGGCCTTGATGCGGCTGAAGTAGCAGCATGGACTGGCCTGACGCGCGTCATTTTGAATCTCCACGAAACCATTACCCGCTACTAATCGCCATGAACACCGGTTTCAATTTCGAGGAAATGGCGCGAAGCATCAACCGACGCAGTTTCCTCAAGCAATCGGCCTACGGGCTGGGTGGAATGGCTTTGGCCTCGCTCTTTTCGACCTATGTATTGGGAGGCGACGCAGCATCAAGCAAGGCCGGACTGGCCGGGGCAATTGATCCTCTTCATTTCCCTCCAAAAGCGAAGCGCGTCATTCACTTGTGCATGGCCGGCGGTCCCTCCCACTTGGAGTCCTTCGATTGGAAACCCAAGCTTCGCGAACTTGATGGCAAAGCGTTCCCCGATTCGTTGACGAAAGGCCAGCAACTGGCCCAGCTACAGAATACAGTTCTGAAAGCGCGGGGCCCCTTTGTGGATTTCTCGCGTCACGGTGAGTCTGGGCAGCAAATTTCCAGCCTCTTCCCGCACATCGCCACCTTGGCCGACCGCATGTGTATCATCCGCTCACTGCATACTGAGCAGATCAACCACGATCCGGCCCATGCCTTTATGAACAGCGGCTCGATCATCAAGGGCCGCCCCAGCATGGGTTCCTGGCTTCTCTATGGGCTTGGATCAGAGACTGATAACCTCCCGGGCTTTGTTGTTTTGACCTCGCAAGGCAAAGATGGGGCGCAACCTGTTTCCGCCCGCCAATGGTCTTCTGGTTATTTGGCCAGCAAGTATCAGGGCATCCTGCTCCAATCCCGTGGCGAGGCGGTCCATTATGTGGGCAATCCGGAAGGCGTCTGTCAAAGCACCCAACGTCAGATTGTCGAGGAGGTCAGCCGCCTGAACGGTGTGCTCGCTGAAGAAAAATTGGATCCCGAGATACAAACACGAATTGCCCAGTACGAGCTGGCCTTTCGCATGCAAAGTTCCGTGCCGAGTCTGACAGACTTCAGCAAGGAACCCAAATCCGTGCTTGAGGATTACGGCATCAAAGAGCCCGGAGATGGCACCTTTGCCTCGAATTGTCTGATGGCCCGGCGACTTGCCGAACGCGGAGTGCGATTCATCCAACTCTACCACCGCGCATGGGATCACCACCGCGAAATCGAAAAAAACATGCCCGTCGCCGCCAAGGACGTTGATCAGGCCAGCGCGGCGCTTGTGAAAGATCTCGAACAACGCGGCTTACTGGAGGACACGCTCGTTATTTGGGGTGGCGAATTCGGCCGCACGCCCATGGGGCAAGGCTCGGGGCGCGATCACCATATCAAAGCATTCTCCATTTGGATGGCCGGTGGCGGCATCAAACCCGGCATGACTTGGGGGAACACCGATGAATTAGGTTACAGCTATCTGCCGGACGGACAAGAAGTGGATGTACACGATCTCCACGCCACTATGCTGCATCTATGCGGCATCGACCACAAACGCCTGACCGTCCGCTACCAAGGGCGCGATTTCCGCCTCACCGACGTCCACGGGAACGTGATTAGAGGCATCTGCGCCTGAGGCGCGGCTAGCCTCCGCTATCTTGGAACGGCGCGGGCGCGAAAAAATTGGACGGGAGTGGGGGCGTTGGCGGTGAATCGGTAGCTTTCCGTGACGTAATTTGTTGAACCGGAGAGTGGGAGGATGCCTGCGCTGAGCAATCGGGGATCCGACTGATTCCAACTGAGCATGTCCGCTGAGCATTCCACGAAAAACGCGAAGTTGGCGGAATCCAAGTGTATGACATCGAGGTAAAACTGGCTTTCATTCACCTGACGGACCGAGAAATGAGGTTGATCGGCTTGAAGGGGATCGGTCCCGAATAAAAGCTCAGCCACATTGGACAGACCGTCGTGATCGGGATCGGCTTCAGGGAGAGCATCGGTTGAATCGGGGCGAGCGAAGTGGTCTGATATCCACTGGGCGGCCATCGGGCCGTAGGCGGCAAACTGGGGCTGATAGAAGACCCGCCTTGTAACCGACAGTACTGCAGCCGGGGACCCGAAGGCGGTGGCAGTGATGTTGACGGAGTTCTCCCCCTCCTTGAGGCCATCAATGATCAGAGTCCAATCGGCGAAGCCATTGTACGTGGCTGAACTCTTCGGGCCCACTTTGACGCTGGCGATACCCTCGGCGGAGAAGGCCCGACCGGCCAACGTGACGATTGGATTGGTCACGATCAGGTCATTCGGCTCGGCGAAAGAGAGATCGATGGAACTGGCATTCTGAGAGATGAGGTCGGTGCGAATGACGGCGAACTCGCCGTTGTCGAGGCGCGCGACAAAGCCATCGGCACCCCAACGCTGGAGTGAAACGAAGTTGGCGGGCAAATCAAAACTGAGTGTCCTGATGGAAAGATACGTCTCCGAATCAAAAGAGGCGATTTCCTTGTCTTTCGCAAAATAGACACGCTGACCAGCCCGCTCCGGCTCCACCACAGCAGGGCTATTGTAGGGTGAGGAAAACGCCGAGGCCAAGGGGAAGGTCCCGGTTTGGACCATTAGATCGGCCCGGGCAGTGACCCCCGCACTGGAATAGATGTGGTAACCGTCACTTTTTGGCGATGTGCTGTACTGGAAATTCAGAGCAACCGTGGCAATGCTTTCAAGCCCCGTGAAGGAACTGCGGATTTTTAGTGATTGACGATACGGATCACGGCTGTAACCGAAAATCAAATCTGCTTCGGGAAGAAGCAGCAGGTAATCGGAGGACGCACCTAAGACGCTGTTGGTGCGCGGTACGCCGTTGTCGTAGATACGAACGCTGTAAACTGAGGTGACGAACAGCGAATCCACCGACCCTCGAGCTACCTTCACATCAACAGCGGAAAAGGACTCCAAGGGCGTGCCGAAGTTAACCTTCCCAACAACACGGCGGGCCGAGAGATCGACACGGAAGGCTATCGAGCCTTGGCGGCTCAACGCATACACTGTGGAGCCATCGTCGGAGATCGCAAGTCGGGTGGGTTCAGTCGGGGTTGGAATCGAGGCAGCGATCTCTCCGGTTTTGGAATCCAGACGCAGGATTCGACTGGCCAAACCCGGGAAAGCCTTGGAACCCACCGATACGATCAGATCACCGGTCATGGGCTCGACAAGCACGTCGTTGATCGGGATATGGACGATATTCAAGGAGTTTGGTGTCGAGTTGAACCCCGCATTCACCACGGCAACCGCCGAATTGTTTAAATAATCGGTTTCCAGCGAGGAACTTTGAGCCCGAACTGTGACCACGAAATTGGTCAGGGCGGTGGGGATAGTTGTGACCACGAACTCGTGTCGCACGCCGGGGGCCACGTCTCCGATGTACACACTCACATTGCTGGAGGTCGTTGTCGCAGGGAAGGATCTGTTGGATATCGAGCCGATCCTTTGGCCTGGGGTAAAATCAAGGTTTAGACGGACGTCGCGGGCGGTAGTGGACCCGATGTTATCGACCGTGGCTGAATAAGCGAGTTCGCCCCCCAGAAAAACTGAATGGGAAGGGGGGGCGACTGTGACTGAAAGATCGGTTGAAGGTACGGATGGCACAAACAGACCATCCTCAAAAAGAACGATCTCGGCCTTGTCGGTCAGCAGAGCCAACCCGGTGTCGCCCCAGCGGACTATTTTTTTGATATTGCCTGTGTTTGGAAAGGTGGACTGAGCGGCAAGCTGGAAAGCGCCAGTGTCAAAGGCGTGGATGGTATTGCCAGACGCATAAAAGACCCGGGACCGGCCCGTGTCTGGTGTGAGCACAACGACGGCGGGGTTGTTATAGGGGTAGTTCGGAATCCAACTGGCAGGAAGCTGGATATCGGTGACCGCCTCGAATGTGCGGCCATCGACGACATGACCGTAGGGTGAGAAAATCAGATTATCTTGGCCGCTTATCCCGGAAGCCAACGCAGTGTCTTGAACATTCTTGACCACCTCATAACCACTCGCGGTGATTCGCAACAGCGCAAGGAAGTAGCTGTAGCGTTGGTAGGCGTAAACCAAGTCAACCGAGCCTCCCCGACTGATCTCCGATGCAGAGATCAGCCCCCCAGTCTTACCAGCCTGACCAACACCATCGACATAGAGCACGGTGGGGCCGTAGGAGCTCTCATTTTTGAAAAACGTCGTAGCCAAAAAGTCCAAAGGCCGTCCAGGAATCGTGAGCAGCCCGGACGCGTAGAGCGGTATGTTCTGGAACCCTTCAACTGTCACGACAACAGTCTTGGTGGGAGCAAAAGCGGTGAGATCAATACGTTTTACCTTGCCCTGCGCGCGCAGGCCCACATAGAGGTATGTACCATCGTCCGTGATGGCTCCGACTGATGGGGTGCCGCCGAGGAAAAGCGATTCGCCTATTTCAGCACTGGCCGGATTGATTTTGGTGACCGACTCAGTTTGGCCGGGTAGACCCGCACCACCGCTGATTGCATACAAGAGCTGTCGTTGTGGGTCGTAAACCAGATCGTTAGCGGCAAAGGTCAACTTCCTGAACAACCTGAGCGGCGGGGAGGTGGAGGCAATTCCAGTGGAAGAACGAACGACAAGCCTGCTTCCCCGCGCGGAATAAGGGAGGGTCACGCTGAGGGAGGCTCGGCCATGCTCAAACGTCACGTTCTCCGCCACCGGTTGTTCGGTTGAGGCCTGTGATTTGAGATGGAGGCTGGCTCGGCCCGAGAAACCATTTACGGAACTGCCGTCCGAACCAACTGCCCGGATGACGAGTGGATATGGATTGTCGGCTTGAATGATGTCGGACCCTTCCACGATAAAGCCTGCGATGTCGTTGTCGAGAATCCTACCGGAAAAAGCAGCGTACTTTTGCAGACTGGTTTTGGCGGTGATGGTAAAGGGACGGGCGCCTTGGGAGAGTGCATCATCAGCAACGGACACCTTGAACGAACTGGTGGCTTGGCCTGGCTGAAAGGTCACGGTGGCCGGGGTGATGGAGACCGATGCCGGGATAGCCGTCAGCTGAACGGTGATAGCCTGATCTGACACGCCGTCCAGCTTCAAAGCGAACGATGCGTCGGGCGCGCCCTCGACGATCTCGCCCGGACCGGAAAGGTTGGGTGTCAAGGAATTCGCCTCAATGATTTTAATTGTCTTCTCAACTCGTTCAAGGCCGATCATGGCTGAGATGACAACTTCCCTGTCACCAAGGACTCTCGGGTCCTTGCTAGTGTCTATGGTGAAAGAGTTTGAGGAGCCGGAGTAGGAGTAAAATTGAACGTAGCCCGGGACAGTCAATAGTGTTGGCAGGGAACTTTGAATAGGGATCGTGAGGTAACCAGAAAAGGAGGAGGATATAGACACTACTCCCTGGGCAGACTCTCCCTCCTTTATGGAAGCAGGGACCGTCAAGGTCAGCCCGGCAGGTTCGTCGTCCGTCACCAGCACGCTAAAGTACGTGGAGTAGGAGCGGCCGTCGGTTAGGGTCAGGGACTGGTAGCTGTCACCATTAAACGTGTCGTTATCAAAACTCGGAAAGGTCAGTTCAGCGGAGATGGCTCCGGCCGGATAGACCGCCTCACGAGTGGAAAGTGACGGGTAATTTCCTGCTAATTGAAGCGTAACAGGTGCATCGGGCGGGGGTGAAATAACCACGGTAAGCACCAGGGGGTCGGATTCGAGAATCGAGATCGGTGCCTCGACGTAAATATCGCGCTCCTCAACCGTCACGGTAAGGTTGTCGAAAAAAAGACCATCCAAGGGAGCAGAAAAATTGTCGTATTGCTGGAGTCCAATAGTGAGGATGCCATTGGCGAGCAGATTGGTACGCTGGAAAAGGTAGGCGAGGTTTACCTCTAAGTGCTGCTCCCTGATTCGAGAGACCTGAATGCGCTGCTCCTTATCCCCGACCCTCAGAACCATGCCGTCAAATCCTTCCCCATACTGGCTTTCATCATCGTAGGACAGCACATCGACGCTAACGATGATGTCCGTGTATCCGGCGATTGAGACCGACCTAGTCGCCACATTCTGGGAGAAAATGGCGTCATTGACGGGATCGTCCATGAGAAGGCCATGATTGGCTGGGTCGCGGGAATCCTCAGCGATCCGTATACGGCCCCCATCGGATTCCAGTTTCCAATTTTTCAAAGCATCCGCGCCTTCAAAGTCCTCCTTAAATATGATCTTGCGATCTGCTGCGTGAGCAGGGAAAGACGAGGTGAGCCAAAATAAGAGGATTACAACAACGGAAGCCAAGTTCATAATAAGGATTATTATTCTGCCATTTATTTAAAGCGAAATTATAGCGGGGCAATTATCGAACGGCAAGAGGAAACCGTCAAAAGCCGTTCTGCCGGGACGCATTTTTTCTGTCGTCCCTGGGACTCACTCGCTCCGCCCTCCCCGACCCAGCTGAAGTGCTGGGCTATTTTCAGCGGAACCAGCCCGGTCACGACCCAACGCACACCCCAATCGCCAGTAATCCGTGGCCAATCTCACGATGTTCCCTGAGGGACAGCCGAAAATAGCCCGGCGCTTTAGCTTTGGGTGGCGAGCACCCCGGCAAAACACAGTCCCAATTATCGAATGACAAGTAGTAACCCTCAAAAGCCTTCTGCCGGAAAGGGCAGGAATCTCGTTATTCTATGTTTCGACAGCGGTCGAATCTGCGAGCTTGCCTTGATCCCATCCGGCCTGCTTTTCCCAGCGGGCCATTACGGTAGTTGCTAAACAGTTTCCGAATAGGTTGATGGTGGTTCGGGCCATGTCCATCAATTCATCCACGCCAATAATGATGAGTACTCCTTCAAGCGGCAGATTGAAGCTGACCAAGGTGCCTGCGAGGATGACTTGCGAGGCGCGGGGGATCCCAGCCATGCCCTTGCTGGTGAGCATCAGCATGAGCATCATGGTGATCTGTTGGCCAAAGGAGAGATCAACACCGGCAGCTTGAGCCACGAATACGGAGGCAACCGCGAGATAGAGAGTCGAGCCATCGAGATTGAAGGAATAGCCAAGTGGCATGACGAAAGAGACGATCCGTTTTGGGACACCAAAGGAAACGAGACGCTTCATGGCATCAGGCAAGGCCGCGTCAGACGATGTGGTGGTGAAGGCAAGGAGGATCGGCTCACGCAATAAGCGTAGAAACCTACCTAAAGGCAGCCTAATCCAGAACGCAACAGGCACAAAAACCACCAGACAAAACACTGCAAGCGCAGTGTAAAGGGTAAGAATCAATTTACCGAGGTTCAGGAGCACGCTAAGACCGCTATGACCCACTGTGTAGGCCATGGCTGCACCAATGCCAATAGGGGCAAATTTCATGACCACCCCGGTGAATTTAAACATGACCTCAGTCAGGCTTTCGCAGAAACGGAGCATGGGCTCACGCTGTTCCTTGGTCACCTGCGCCAAGGCCACGCCGAACATCATAGCGAAAACAACGACTTGCAGAACGTCGTTGTTGGCGGCGGCCTCGAAAAAACTCTTCGGAACAACGTGTTCGAAAATAGTGGAGAAGGTTACTTTGGCGGGCGCAGCCAGATCGTGGGCCGAGCCTGAAGGCGGGAGAACCAAACCAATACCCGGACGCATGATGTTGACGGCGGCCAAACCAATAAAAAGCGCCAGGGTGGTGACGACTTCAAAATAGAAAATCGACTTCAGGGCCAGACGTCCGACCGCCTTCAGATCATCGCTGTGTCCAGCAATCCCCACGACCAGCGTCCCAAAAACCAGAGGCACCAGAATGCATTTGATCAATTTCAGGAAGACTGTGGATATGACCTTGAGATTTTGGGATTCAGCGGGGAAAACCACGCCGAAGAGAACACCGGCGATCATGGCGATGAATATCCACTGAGTAAGGGAAACGCGGCGGATTATGGACCACATGATTCAGGTTTGATGGGGATATGCTGCTGGATCAGCAAAAGAATAGATTGAATCTGGCAGTCGGAGAGGCCTGACACCACGGCAGGGACCAGATTCAGAAAAATAATCAACGGGAAAATCGTATTACGAGAAGGCGTTAGTGGAAAAGGTGAAATTTGGACAATCCATATGAGATGGATCTGGTTGTTGGACCATTTTGATTTTAAATCATCGAATTTGACGTACCTTGCCGGGGTCCAACACTAACAGAATATGTCCCGTCATTTTCCATTCAAGATAGTATCCGGTCTTGCGATTTTGGTCGCACTAAGTCTCTGCGCCCTTGCGGAAGTTCCGCGTGCAGCGATCAGTTACAGCCGGGACGTGCGCCCGATTTTGTCCGAGAACTGTTTCAAATGCCACGGTGCGGACGACAAGGCGCGCAAGGGAAAGCTGCGTTTGGATGATCCGGAGACGGCCTTTAAAGCAGGGAAATCCGGGGCCATTCCCATCGTGCCGGGTAAACCCGACCAAAGTGAGCTTCTGAAAAGAATCGCCACTTCGGACGAGGACGAAGTGATGCCCCCTCCTTCGACGAAGAAAACCCTGACCGCCGCCCAAAAGCAGATCCTGAGCGATTGGATAAAAGCCGGGGCTAAGTATGAGGCTCATTGGGCCTTCGTTGCTCCAAAACAGGCACCCATTCCCAAGGTCAAAAATTCACGCTGGGCCAAAAATCCTATTGATGCCTTTGTGCTGGCACACCTTCAGAGCGAAGGCTTGAAACCTTCAGCCACGGCGGACCCATACACCTTGGTCCGGCGAGTATATCTTGATTTGGTGGGGCTGCCGCCGACGCCCGAGGAAGCCGATGCCTTTGTCCACTCGAAATCCCCCACCGCCTATGAGGATATGGTGGACCACCTCCTTTCGTCCCCAAGCTACGGCGAGCGCTGGGCACGCCGATGGTTGGATCTCGCCCGTTATGCCGATACCAATGGCTACGAAAAAGATCGCGCCCGCTCCATCTGGCCCTATCGCGATTGGGTGATTAAAGCGTTGAATTCCGACATGGGTTTCGACCAGTTCACCATACGCCAACTGGCCGGAGATTTACTGCCCGGTGCGACACTGGATGACCGAATTGCCACAGGTTTCCATCGGAACACCATGATCAATGAGGAAGGCGGGACCGACCCGCTTGAATACCGCTATTACTCCATTGTGGATCGCGTCAACACCACAGGCATCACATGGCTGGGCCTGACGGTGGGATGCGCCCAGTGCCACACCCACAAGTACGATCCGATCCTTCATCAAGACTATTACCAAATGATGGCGTTCCTTAACAACGCCGATGAACCGAAAGTTCCCATTCCGGACAAGCAGCTGGAAGCCAAAAGAGATGAGCTTCGGAGCAAGATTCAGATTTTGGAGGAGGAACTACCCTTAAAATTCCACATTGATCTAACGACTTGGGAAACCCCGATTGCTGTGGCAACCTCCGCGCAGGGAGCCAAGATGGAAATGCTGCCAGATTCATCATGGCGATTGGAATCCAAAGACAAAGACACCCTGCGTTTCGTCATCAATGTGCCCGCCGCCCAGGAAATCCGTTCGCTTCGTCTGGAAGCATTGGCGGATGAGACTCTTACCAACAAGACTGTAGGCCACGGCAATAAGGGCAACTTTGTGGTGACTGACATCAAGGCAATCCTAACCTTGCCTGGCGCGGATTCGAAGGCTGTCACCCTAAAACTGGCCAACGCCAAGGCTGACTATTCGCAGGACGGCCATCAGGTGGAAAAGGCCATCGATTCGGACGCTGCTACCGGTTGGGCCGTCGCATCGCAAGAGAGCAAGAACCACTGGGCGACGTTTGATTTCGAAGCACCCGTGCAACTGCCGGCGGGGGCGGCGGTGGAAGTGGTCGTCGATGAGCAATACGGGGGCAATCACGTGATAGCGAAGCCTCGACTAAGTTTTGCCGTCACCATTCCCGATCCCCGACCGATGGCGGAACGTCGAAAAGAAGCACTGGAAAAAAACTACGCAAAATGGCTGGAGGAAAAATCCTCGAAGGCTGTGCATTGGACCAGCCTCAAACCTCTGGAAGCAACCAGCAACGAGCCTGTGCTAACCATTTTGGACAATAACTCCATTCTGGCCAGCGGTGATCAAACCAAGAGCGACACGTACACAGTCAACTTTGGCCCCATGCCCCACCGGGTTACAGCGGTTCGTTTGGAAGCTCTCAATCATGAAAGCCTGCCTCGAAAAGGTCCTGGACGAGTGTACTACGAAGGAACCGAAGGTGATTTTTTCGTGAGCGAGTTCGCGATGACGGCTGGAGGAAAACCGATCAAATTCTCCAAAGCATCAGCTGACCTCACGGCCAGCGACAATATGACGGCTGACAAAACCTTGGACAACGATCCCGTTACTGGTTGGTCGCCTGGAGGCGGGGGCGTCGGCAAGCCTCATCAGGCGGTTTTTGTTCTTGAGCAACCTCTTGAAAAGGGTGAATCCGCCGAGCTTAAAATGTTGCTTGAGCGCTATTATGCTTCTGGTCTGGGTTGCTTCCGCATCTCTGTTACCGAGGACAATCGCCCCGCTGAAGCACTGGGTCTGCCCGCTGAAATTGAGGTCATCGCGGCCAAACCGGCAGCCGCACGCTCTGCGTCGGAAAGCGATCAGATTTATAAGCATTTTCTGTCCATGACTCCTGAATTGGCCGATGGCAGAAAAGAAATCAAGGAAGTGCGCGAGTCCGTCCCCTCGGACCCCACCACCATGGTGTTGGTGGAACGCGACCCGGCCCACCCGCGCAAGACTCATCTTCACCATCGCGGGGAGTTCCTCCAGACACGCGAGCATGTTTCCGCGAATGTCCCTGCCTTCCTTCCCCAACTCCCCAAGGAAAGCCCAAGGAATCGACTCGGCCTGGCGCAGTGGCTTGTTTCAAAAGAAAACCCCCTCACTGCCAGAGTCATTGTCAACCGCCAGTGGCAGGCTTTCTTCGGTCGCGGAATTGTCCGGACATTGGAGGACTTTGGCCTGCAAGGAGCCGCCCCCTCCAACCAGGAACTATTAGATTGGATGGCGGTCGAGTTCATGAACAAAGGATGGTCCCTAAAGAGTTTACACCGCCTCATTGTGACCAGCGCCGCTTACCGTCAATCCTCTGCGCTTCGGCCCGATCTGGCCGAACGCGACCCCCAAAATATCCTGCTTGCCCGAGGCCCCCGCTTCCGGGTTGAAGCGGAAATTCTTCGCGATGCCGCACTCAAGACCAGCGGATTGCTTTCCTCAAAAATCGGCGGACCCAGCGTTTTCCCGCCCCAACCGGCTTCAGTCAGCACCGAAGGCGCTTACGGCCCTCTGACCTGGACCGCCAGCAGTGGTGAGGACCGCTACCGCCGCAGCCTCTACACCTATGCCAAACGGACCGCGCCTTTCGCCATGTTCAACACCTTTGACGCGCCCGCCGGCGAAGCGTGCATCGCGCGCCGCGAAGTTTCCAACACGCCCTTGCAATCACTTGCCTTGTTGAATGATGTGATGATGGTGGAAATCGCCCAGGCATTCGGCAAACAGACCGCTGCGGAAGCCGGAAATTCACAGGAAAAAGCGCGCAACCTCTTCCGTAGATGCCTCATTCGTCCCCCCAGCAAGGAGGAACTAACCATGCTCACCGATTTCTACTCCAAGCAGCGCGGGCGCATTGACGCCAAGGACTTGGAGGCAGCCAAGCTGTCCGGCGTGAAGGAGGGCGACACCTCAGAGGCGGCGGCATGGACCACGGTGGCGCGCGCAATAATGAACTTCGACGAAATGCTCACCAAAGAATAGCCATGAACCGATCGCAACATTTAGGACAGGAAATCACTCGACGCCATTTTTTCGGCGAGTGTGGGGTCGGGCTCGGCAAGGCGGCCCTCGCCTCGCTCCTGACAGGTTCCTTCGCCTCGCGCGCTTTCGCCGCCGAACAAGCGGTCAATCCCATGGCCGCGCGCCCGCCGCATTTTCCCGCCAAAGCAAAGCGCGTCATCCACCTTTTCATGGCCGGGGCACCCAGCCAGCTTGATCTTTTTGATTACAAGCCCGAGTTGGATAAACTGGCAGGCAAACCCCTGCCCCCTTCCGTCATGAAAGGCCAGCGCTTCGCCTTCATCCGCTCTGATGCCAACGTTCTGGGAACTCAATTCAAGTTTGCCAAGTACGGCCAGTGCGGCATGGAACTTTCTGAAGTTCTGCCCCACCTCGCCAAAGTGGTTGATGACATTTGTCTGATCAAATCCGTCCGCACCGATCAGTTCAACCACGCCCCGGCGCAAATTTTCTTCAACACCGGTTTCGCCCAACCTGGCCGCCCAAGCATTGGCTCTTGGGTTACTTACGGGTTGGGAGCCGAGACTCAGGATCTGCCCGCCTTTGTGGTCATGTCCACCGGTGCCGGCGTAAGCGGGGGCGCGGCTAACTGGTCCAGCGGATTCATACCCACGGTCTATACCGGCGTTCGTTTTCGCAACCAAGGCGATCCCATTCTTGATGTCAGCAGTCCCGACGGTGTGGACCCTTCACTCCAGCGCGATACGCTGGACTTGATAGGCAAAATGAACCGTCGACGCATGGATCAAGTGCATGATCCGGAAATCGCCACGCGGCTGGCCAGTTACGAAATGGCTTTCAAGCTGCAAACTTCCGCTCCGGAGCTTATGAATCTCAAGGGTGAAAAAAAGGAGACTCTTGAAATGTACGGTTGCGATCCCGACAAACCCTCCTTTGCCCGCGCCTGTCTTCTCGCACGACGTATGGTCGAGCGGGGTGTGAGGTTCATCAATATTTACCATGAAGGTTGGGATGCCCACAGCGATGTGATTGGCAACCATAAAGGAAACTGCACTGCCACGGATCAAGCCTCCGCCGCTCTCATCATGGACCTTAAACAGCGCGGATTGCTCGAAGACACCTTGGTGGTCTGGGGCGGCGAATTCGGACGCACCCCGCTCGTCGAGAGCAATCCCGGACTTGGCCGGAGTCTCGGACGCGATCACCACCCCCATGCATATTCGATGTGGATGGCTGGCGGCGGCATCAAAGGAGGCCAGACCTACGGCGCCACCGACGAACTCGGCCTGCAAGTCGTGGAAAACCCTGTCCATGTCCACGACCTACAAGCAACCATCCTCCACCTTTTGGGTATGGACCATGAGCGATTGACTTACCGTAGCGCTGGTCGTGATTTCCGATTGACTGATGTGCATGGGAGCTTGGTCAAAGGAATACTGGCATGATCTCCCATCAAGTCTTTTGACAGTCGCCGTCATGAGCATCACCGCCGATTACCTACGCCAACTGGTTGAGGCAGAACTTTCAAAAGTTTCAGACCCGCAGGTCGTCTCCCAGATCCACTTGTTTCTGTTACAACCGCGCATAATCGAGCGTAACTGGGATTACGGTGAGCCGGGTCAGACTTACCCGTGCTGGTCGCTTCTGGATCACCCTGCCTCCAATACGGGCATAGTCTACTGCCAGAAGGGATTCGGCCCGAGACGCCCTTGGGGCCTCGTAGGCCTCGTGAACACGGAGGACTCGAGCATGGGCATGGACAGCGGATGGTTCGACTCGTTTATGGCAGCGTATTTCGAGTCGTGGCTCTTTGGCGAACTCCCGATCTGGAAGGTGTTTAGGGTAGTAGACCCTCCAGGCCAAAATGTTCCATTGACCGAGGAGTCAGATCTCGACTCCGCATGGACGAGAGCTGAGGAACTGAGGGCGACGGAGTCATGCGCGGAGTACCGGGTCCTGAATGCCCGTGGACTGGGGATTTCTGGGTTCCAGCATTGATCTGGGCAGTGCCTGCGTCGCGCGGCCCCATATTTTTTCGCCCTCGCTGCACCGCGCAATCATTCCCCGGCCTTTTCGGAGCCGGTTGAAGCTTGCCGTAAAAGGCGGAATCAAATATCGTATTTCCCATGACGGCAGTAGCAGAAATCGAATGCGCCATCGAACGGCTTACGCCGGCCGAGTTGAAAGAACTGACGGACTGGTTGGAAGAGCATCAGCAGATGGTGAACGCTTCGGCTGAAATCTTCTCGGTGTACGAACAGGAAGAAGGAGGCCGGTAATGGCCGTGCGCGCCCGCCGGGGCGATCTCTGGCTGGTGGATTTGGGGATGGCCCAGAAAACCCGGCCCGTGCTCATCCTGAGCGTGGAGTTCCTAGATCACGAACGCGCCGTAGTCACTTACGTTCCCCGAACGACTTCCAAACGCGGCACACGCTTCGAAGTGTCGCACCAAGCCAAAGGTTTTGAAGTCGGCGCATTTGATGCGCAAGGCATCGGCAGCATCCCGGCGGTAAAACTCATTCGCCACCTGGGTATTGCGGATAATGCCACCGTTCGCGGCGTGGAAGATGCCGTCAAAGCCTGGCTCGCCTTGTCTTGAACATCACAAGCCAACCAAAGCACAGAGAAAGAGATCTTACTCCCGATTTTCGGTGCTGGCTATATCGTTCAATCGTGTCAAAAGCGGCGGGGTGCGAGACGAAATTCTTCATTCGATTTCCTCGCCCTATCGGTGCCTTAAAATCCCAAAGGGATTTCGTCCTCCAGCCCAATGGTTGCCCGACGGGGCAACCTTGGGTCACATTGGCTCTGGTCAGACAACCGCAACGC
>JANYDC010000126.1 GCA_025359965.1 Pedosphaera sp. | reverse complement strand
TCCAAGGTGTGTTCAGGATAGCCCGTTTTTAAAACATACCGTTTTTGGAAGTGCCCATAATGGGGGGGAGGCATCCGACTCCCGATTATTTGGACGGCCTTTCTAAAGGATGCGCGCTGCCGTTATGGTTGCCGCGAGCTCATGAAGGAAATGGCGAGCTGCTTTGGCGCGAACACAGCGATTTTTGCGTCCGATAGTTCCGAGTTCTTCAACAAAGCGTGTGAGAAATTGGAGGACGGTGGCTCTTTTGTTGAAGTGGTTAATTCTGCGGAAAGTTCCAATATCTCGCAAAGGGCTGACGAGTTGGAGAGGTATTTCCCAGAAAAACATATTCCGCGTAAGCCGTGGCCGCTACTGTCTTGGAGCTGGTGGCGGGCACTGTGCTTTTCACTGCCGCCGGCTCCAGATAGCCCAGGCATGACTGAGATCATTATCGACAGATGGTGATTTCGTCTCTAACTCCGTCTACGACACCTTTAGCCGATTTTTTTTGGCCGTTGCTTCCGACACCACTGTCATCGCTAGGTCCGAACGCTGCTCCAGTCCAGATTTAACTTTTTGAGCCACGAACCTTCCCGCTCTGATCTCGTGATTCGATACGTTGGTGACTGGTCATGCTCCGGGTCACAACAGTTGCGGCGTTGAATGGCCGAATAAATTGGTTTCCCATCACTCGATTGCAGTGTTATTGCATCCGCTTTGAACGGATTGACTGCAACCTACAAACATTTTCTGAAACTCACGCCAAAGGCGTTGGTGAATTGGTTTGCCCAAGCCGCCCGCGATCTCCCTTGGCGGCGGACGCGCGATCCGTATGCCATCTGGGTCTCGGAAATCATGCTGCAACAGACTCAAGTCTCCACGGTGATCCCTTACTGGGAACGCTGGATGAAACGACTGCCTGATGTGCGGGCTTTGGCGGCGGCTGAGGAACAGGAAGTACTCAAACTTTGGGAAGGCCTCGGCTACTACCGCCGGGCACGACATCTCCACCTTGCCGCAAAAAAAGTGGTCGCCGAAAACAATGGCAGACTCCCGCTGGCCCATGAACAGTGGCTGGAAATACCCGGCATCGGACGTTACACCGCCGGAGCCATTTGCAGCATCGCCTTCCAACACCCCGTCCCGATTCTCGATGGCAACGTGGTCCGAATTCTCTGCCGGCTTCTGCTAATCCGGGGTGATACGAAAGACAAGGCCGTACTTAAACGATTGTGGGATGCCGCGCAGGACTTAGTTAGCCACGCGCCCGATGGCCAACACGGTCGCTTCAACGAAAGCATGATGGAACTCGGGGCGACCCTCTGCATCCCGCGCCAACCCCTTTGCCTGCTCTGTCCTGTGTCAGAACTTTGCGCCGCAAGAAAAGCAGGTGTGGTCAATCAAGTGCCACAGATCGCCGCCCGCGCCACAATTACCCCGCGTTACTTCGCCGCCCTGCTTCTGCGCGATGGAGATCGAACCTTCCTCCGCCAGCGCGCCGCCAACGAAGTGAACGGCGGCTTTTGGGAACTGCCCAACATCGAAGCCCCCAGCCCTGAGGAAGCAGCCCAACTGCTCGCAAAGAAATCCGCCACCCGCCTCTCCGAAAAACCAATAAAAATCATCCAACATCGCATCACCCGATACAGTATGACCCTCTCGGTTTACCAACCCGACTCTCCCACGCGCAAAATAATCACCCGTATCGAAAAAATCTGGCCCGATGCCCGCTGGCTTTCCACCGAAGATTTAAAACACTTACCTGTGGCGAAAGCTCACCTCAGAGCAATTGGTTAAAGCTATTTCAACGGGGCGAATAGCACATCCAAGTCTTCGCTGGTCAGTTGCACGCCTTGTTTGCGGTCTTCGCTGAAGAGGCCTTCGACCAACTCGCGTTTGCGGGCCTGCATTTGGGCGATTTTTTCTTCGACGGTGCCGACGGTCATCAGTTTGTAGACGAAGACGTTCTTGGATTGGCCGATGCGGTGGGCGCGGTCGGTGGCTTGGTTTTCCACGGCGGGGTTCCACCACGGGTCGTAGTGGATGACCGTATCGGCGGCGGTCAGATTCAGCCCAGTACCCCCGGCTTTGAGACTAAGCAAGAAAACCGGCACCTCGCCTTTTTGAAAACGATCCACCGGAGTGGCGCGGTCGGTGGTGTCCCCGGTGAGCATGACGTATTTAATTTTTCTCGCGGTCAAAGCTTCCTCGATCAACGCCAGCATGCTCGTGAACTGTGAGAAAACGAGAATCCTCCGGCCCTCGTCAATCATCTCAGGCAGGAGATCCATGAGCATTTCAAGCTTGGCCGATTCCTTGACCTTCTTCGCGCTGGGTAGTTTGACAAGGCGGGGATCGCAGCAGATTTGCCGCAATTTCAGCAGAGCATCCAGAATGATAATATGTGAGCGCGACATGCCTTTTTTGGCGATCTCATCCCGCACTTTTTTTTGCATGGTGAGCCGCACGGTTTCGTAGAGGTCGCGCTGGGCACCCTCCAATTCCACGTTTTGGACGATCTCCGTTTTCGGCGGCAGTTCCTTGACGACTTCCGCCTTGCGACGTCGCAGAAGAAATGGAGCCACTCGTCGCGCCAAAACCTTGCGGCGTTCGTCGTGCCCGCCTTTTTCAATGGGACGCCGGAAGGTGGCGTTGAAGCGCGTTTCATCCCCCAGAAAACCGGGCAGCAGAAAATTAAAAATCGACCACAGCTCGCCAAGATGATTCTCCATTGGCGTGCCGGTCAGGCAAAGCCGATGCCTGGCCTTGAGAATACAGGCGGTTTGAGCGTAGGTGGTCTTGGGGTTTTTGATGAACTGCGCCTCGTCCAGAATGATGTAGTGGTACTCGTGTTTGAGGTGTTCGCGTTCATCGCGCGGGAGGAGCGGATAGGAAGTGATCACCAAGTCATGCTTGGCAATTTTGTCGAACTCCTGTTTGCGGTCGAGCCCATGCAGCACGAGCACTTTTAGATCGGGGGCAAATTTCTCCGCTTCCCGCCGCCAGTTGGTCATCAGGCTGGTTGGGGCAACAATGAGGCTCGGTTTATCCATGCGCCCGGCTTCCTTCTCGATCAGCAGATGAGCGAGGGTCTGAACGGTTTTACCCAGGCCCATGTCATCCGCAAGAATGCCGCCCAGCTCAAACTCCCGAAGAAACTGCAACCAACTCACGCCTTCCGCCTGATACGGGCGCAACTCGCCGGCCAACCCCTTGGGCATCTCAGCTTTGCGAATGCCTTGAAAACTCTTAAGCCGGGTGGCGAGTTCTTGAAGTGCCTCCTGACCATGCCACCGCCAAGTGGTGTCGCCCAGCAACTCCGCCACCCGGAGCTTGGGCAGGCGCAGCCGGCCATCCTTGTTGAGCGCCGCTGGATTCCACAACTCCAGAATCACACCCAGCAATTGACGGATGCGCGCCGCAGGCAATGCCAGAATCCCGCCCTCCGGCAGCTTCACTTTGATTTCCACGTCATCAGGCAGGGCCGCGAGCGCCTCGGGGGTAAACTCGCGCGAGGAAGAGATCACCTTGAGTAACAAAGGCAGCAGGTTCACGCGCTCCCCCTTCACCATCACCCCCAGCTCCAAGTCAAACCATGCGTTGTTTGAACCGCCCTGCGCATCGGTGTAATAGTCCTCCACCGTAAGAATGTGGTCGCGGAAGGAGGGATCTATTTCCACCCGCCAGCCAGCCTGCTGGAGACCGGGCAGAGTTGATTCCATGAACGAATACCAACCCTCCGACTCCTCCTCCGAAGTCCAGTCGTGAGCGTTATGCTCCACCTTCATGTCAGGGAACTGATTGGCCAAGGTACCCAGCCCGCCGTTCCTTAGCGCTTGGACGGCTTCCGCCTCCGAGCCCAGGTCGCGATCAATCATCATGACCATATCGTCGGAGCGCCCCTCCAACATCTTGCGCTTGTCGTGGCTTGCCACGATCAACCCGTTGTAATCGAAGCTCAGCATCGCCACGGATAATTCGATCTGACTCGGTTCGCGTTTGTTATAGCTGTAGTAATAGGCGGAGGGCGTGAGTTCCACCACTAAGGTCGCAAGTTTCAGGCAGGGGACGGGAAGGACGTTTTGGAGATGCTGCACCGTCACTGCGGTGGGGGTGGGCAGTTTGGCGACGGTAATCCGCCGCGCCAATGTTGCAGAAACAAGGTCGGTCTGATCAGGCTTGATCGGCGGAGCCGCCAGCCACCGGTCGATGGCGGCAGGAGGGATGTTTGTTTCCACAGGCCCGCACTCCTGAGTCACGAGGTCGAGATACCAGGGAGGGGTTAATCGCAGCAGTTCCGCCGGACCGGGGGAGATAATCAAAGCCGTTCTCTGAATCCCTTTCACATCCGCCCTCCACACAGGCTCAGCTGTGCGAGGGAATCCCAGTTTAAGCCCGTTGCGGCCGTTGGGAGGAACGCCTACCGAACAATAGCCGCTGGCCACCAATCGCTGAAGGAGCCTCGAACCCTCTGCACCCTCAAAAGCAACCTGAAACTTATAGGCGGGGTCGCGCAGAAAGCTCAATTCACGTGCGATGGCAACATCCTCATCGGAAAAGCTGAATAAATTATGCTTTCGCCGGGATACCCCGTTCAAATCATACATCAAATGGAAGGTCTGATCCTTACCCTCAACGTTGGGGCCATAATACACTTCCAGCCGGAAGCGGGTTTTGCTTGGCATGATCATGAAGCCCAGGCGACCAGAAGGCGCGACCGGCCTGTTCCCTGAGGCAGCAGGCTGCTGAACTAAGTCCGATTCAAGCTGACGCAGCCAATTGGCAATCTTTTTATCAAGCGGCTTCGCCAGCACAGGCAACACAGCCAGAGTCCTCGGGGATGACTGCGGTCGCGGAGCGGCACCGGGCTGCGCCTCAGCGCCTTCACCCTTTGTGGTGTGAACCCAGTGCAACAGAACGGCGACCCCGTGTTTGCACTGGTTGCGCACTGGGCAGGAGCATCTGCTGAATATCTGGAGGTCTCCAAAAAATGTCAGCCACCGGACGTTTGTTTCATACGGAAACCGGTCCGAGCCTTGAACCAAGCCATCCAACACCGGCTGACCACTTTCAAGAGACGCAATCAATTGGACCACTTTCCCGGACTCGGCAATCTCTTGTCCACGTGCAACGCTGGCTTCGTCAAAATAGACGTCCATGGCCTTGCTGAGCGCGCTTGATGAAGGCTTTTCCAGATCCATTTTCTAAAACCTCACGAACTTTGCCAACCACCTGGCGCTGACAACACTTCCTTCAGCGTGTTGATGCAGCGGGCGTTTTCTTCAGGCGTGCCGATTGAAATACGGATGTATTCACCCAACTGGTAGCCAGCCATTGGGCGGGTGATGACACCGCGTTTCTGCATCTCGGCGAAGATACGGACTCCATCCCCCACCCTGACCATGACAAAATTTGCGCTGCTGGGGATGTACTCAAGCTTGAGGCGAAAAAACGCCTCCTCATATTGGCGAATGCCCCGGGCGTTATTATCGAGCGTCCGTTCAATGTGCGCGTCGTCATCCAAGGCGGCCAAGGCTCCGGCTTGCGCAATGGCGTTCGTGTTGAAAGGCTGACGGATTTTTTCGAGAGCGGAAATCAGCGCAGGGTGGCCAATGCCGTAACCAAGGCGCAAACCAGCCAAACCAAATATCTTGGAGAACGTCCGCATCAGCAGAATGTTTGGCTTGAGCCCATTGCGGATCAAGGGCAGAAAATCAACAGCGTCGCGCAGATACTCAATGTAGGCCTCATCCATGACCAGCAGCACGTTGGCCGGAACCTTGTTAATGAGATCGACGATTTCGGAGCGGGGGGCGACGGTGCCGGTCGGGTTGTTGGGATTGGCCACGAAGATGACTTTGGTGCGCGGAGTGATGGCCTCGATCATGGCCGGAACATCATGGCCGAAGCCACGGGCTGGAACTGTGACCAGAGTTGCACCAAACAGCGCCGTGACGATGGGATAAACCGCAAAGCTGTACTCGGAAACAACGACCTCCGCGCCCGGATGGAGCAGCGCATGACCGACAAACTCAATGATCTCATTGGAGCCGTTGCCCAGGATGAGGTTCCCCGGTTCCATGCCAATTTTTTCAGCCAGCTTGCGTTTCAGATGGAAGGAACTCCCGTCAGGATAGAGATGGAGATTCTCCAGGACGTGTTTCATTGCCTCCAAGGCTTTGGGCGAGGGGCCGAGGGGGTTTTCGTTGGAGGCCAGCTTGATGATGGAACCCGGCTGAAGTCCGTGCTCGCGCGCCACCTCATCGATGGGGCGTCCCGGTTGGTAGGTCGGCAATGAACTTAGGCTGGGGTTGAGTGGGTATGGAAGAGGCATGTTAGATCAAATTCAATATCCGTTTAACATCAACGTGCTTGGCGATGAGGTCGCGAATGACGGCAATCTTCTCAACATCGTTCGCCCTTGTCTTGACAATGAGATCGTGGACTTTGGACGCAACGCTGTAACTGCCGTTTTCAGCGAGAATCACCGGGAACGGCATGTCGGCGATGACTTTTAGCACGTTGGCATTGGGGCGCACCCCCCCCGTGATGACAATACCCGCCAGCGTCTCGTGCGGCTGCGTCATGATCGTGGTGGCGGCGGCGAGGATGATATCCTCGCGATCTCCCGGTGTGATGATCATGACCCCGGGGCGGAACGAGCTGATTGTGTTGTGCACGCCCATTGCGCCCAGAATAATTTCCTCGACCAAATTATTGGTCATCACCGGCGTGTTGAGCAACTCGGCTTGAAGCTCATCACGGATGATCTCCATGGTCGGACTGGAGAGAATCTTGCGATGAGGCAGCACTCCAAGAAGTTCGAGCCCCTGGCGCTTCAGGCCACGTTTGGCGAATTCAGTGATGAACTCGATTTTTTCAGGCACGACCTTATTGAGGATCACTCCGATGATCTCAACTCCCTCTTTTTCAAAAAGCGCCTGGTTCAAGCAAACCTCGTCGATGGGTTTGCCGATGCCACCCTGGGTCACAATGATCACCTTGGCCTCGAGCAGCTTGGCCACGCGCGCGTTGGACAAATCAAAAACCGATCCCACCCCCGCGTGGCCCGACCCTTCGCAAAGCACGAAATCTTTTTCCCAAGCCACCCGGTCAAAGGCCTTTTGAATCCGCCTGACGAGCACATCGTAATTGGCGGATTGAAGATACTTGCGGGTGAAATCCGGCTCGACCGCAATGGGGCTCATGTCCACCAACGGACAGTTGAGCTTGTAGACCTTGTCCATGAGGACTGTGTCCTCATCGATCTTCTGCTCGGAAATCTCCACGAACCGCTGGCCGACCGGCTTGATGTACCCAATGCGCGGAAAATATTGCTGCACCGCCGCCAACAACCCCAATGACGTCGTGGTCTTGCCGTCATTTTGGCGCGTGGCTGCGATGAAAACTCTCGGGGTGGATGCGTTCATGGGGCCTTATTTAAAAAGCGAGGGCTGTTCCTGCTGCTCGTAGAGCGCCTTGTACGAAATGGATTGGAGCCCGATAATCGCCGCGACTCCCAAAATATCATGGGCATTCGATCCGCGCGACACATCCGCTGCCGGGCGGTCCAACCCCAACAAAATCTGGCCGTAAGCATTGGCTCGCGCGATGTGCTGGATCAGTTTGCTCCCGATGTTGCCGGAGTTCAGATCAGGGAAGACCAAAACATTGGCCTGCCCGGCCACCTTGCTGTCCGGAGTTTTGCGCGACGCAATCTCTGGCACCAGTGCCGCATCAACCTGCAACTCACCATCGAATTCCGCTTCGATTCCCTTTTGAGCAGCCTTGACACGGGCCATCGCAGTCGCCGCTTGAACCTTCCCAATGGATGGATTGGTGGCGCTCCCTTTGGTGGAGTACGAAAGTAGCGCCACCTTGGCCGGAGTGCCCAATAATTGACGGGCAAGCTGGGCTGTCGAAACGGCAATATCGGCCAATTGATCCACGGTGGGGTCGGGAATGACGCCGCAATCGGCCATAAACATGGTTCCCGCCGAACCAAAACGCGTATCCTCGACTTCAATAATCATGCAGCTGGAAACCGTGGAGGCTTGGGGCGCAACCTTAATAATCTGAAAGAGCGGGCGCAGCACACTTCCCGTTATTTCGTTGGTGCCGGAAACCAACCCATCGGCCTGATGCATGGCGACCATCATCGCCCCAAAATAATTCGGCTTGAGCATCGTCTCTCGGGCCTCGTGCTCCTTTACTCCCTTGAAACGGCGGAGCAGCTCAAAGCGGCGGACAAATGGCTCCAACTCCTCGCTCTCGGCGGGATTGATGATCCGAACACCCTCCAACGATACATTGAGACCCTCCGCAGCCTCCTTAATCTTGGTCCTATCGCCCAAAAGAATGGGAACGCCGCATCGAAGCGAGGAAAACTGACGGGCAGCCTGCAACACGCGGGGCTCGGTTCCCTCGGGGAAAACGATCCGCTTGGGATGCCGCTGCAGTTTTTCGATCACACTCCCTATAAAACGCATCGTTTTCCATTACCCGCTCCTGAGCCGTTGTGCAATCGTCATTCCTGCAGCAATGCCTCGCAGTCGGATTGTTGCTGGCTTACTGAAAGGTCATTTATCAAGTACACCTTCACATTTTGTGATTGAGAATTGAGGCCCGAAAAACGCAATCCACGCATCACCAATGGCAAGGTTCTCGAGGAACTTAGTGAACCCTGTCAATGTCTAGATGTGAACCTGCGAAAATCTGGATGCAAGTCCCTCAAAAAGCCACCCCAACGCAGTTCACGTTTTAGAATCCTGACCAAAAATGTCTGGGCAGCCTTCGTGTCGCTCCTTTATGAAGCCGGCTTCATTTGGATGCACCGAAAGAGTAAAGGTTCTTGGCGGTGCGGATGAGGATGGTTTGGCCGATCAGCGAGGGCGTAGCCAGAATTTGTTCGTCGAGTTTGTTTTGGGCCAGGATCGTTGGGGTTTTGGCGGTGGCGTCCATCACGGTGACGATGCCTTTTTGGGAGGCGAAGTAAACGCGACCGGCGGCGGCGACGGGGGATGACCAATAGTCATCGGGTGCGTTGATCCGTTCGTCCTGGTAAATGGGTTCGCCGGTTTTAGCGTCGTAAACCGTGACGAAGCCACCCGATTTGACAGTGAAAAGGCGGCCCTTGTAGTAGAGTGGAGAATTGCCGTATGGAAGGCTGCGGACGCTATTCCACGCGATGACAGTGCAGCCGCCAGGGCGGATAGCGCGGAGAGCGCTGGCAGCTTTGGGACGCTCGATCCCGCTGAGTTGAGTCAGGTCTAAGACGGGGATGTCGGTGGCGGAAGTGCCTTCCTCGCCGACACCATCTTTCATGGTCAGGGCGAAGAGCAGGTTTTCGCTGGCCGCGAGGGAACTCATCGCCCAACGCGCGGCACCCGGGAAACGCCATTTTTGTTCGCCGGTGTTCGGATCGTACGAGGTCAGCGCGAAGGAGCCGGATACGATCAACTCCTCTTCCTGGCCATGCTTCCAGTGGAATGGGGTGGCGCGGGCGCGCCGGAATTGCGGGCGGTCGGCGCGCCAAAGGGAGCGTCCGGTTTTCTTGTCGAGAGCTTCAACGAACGAGTCGGTTTCCCGGTCGCAGACAATTATGAGTTTGTCGTCGATCAAGATTGGAGAGGAGCTGGCTGAGGAATCGGGTTTATCGATCGGGTGACGCCATAGCTCCTGGCCATCGAGGTCATACGCAATCACGATCGAGCCAAAATAAACGTAGACGGATATTCCATCGGTGACCGGCGTTGGGGTGGTAGTGCCTTCGCGGCCTAGATTGCGCTTCCAAAGGATGCGGCCGTCCTCGCGATTGAGCGCGAGGGTTTCGATCCCTTTTTCGGTGTCTGCGGTGAGAAAATCTAGTCCGCCAATTTGAGGGAGGGTATCGATCTTATTTGCCGTCGGCGCGGTGAGAAAAATCCGTTCGCCCGTAACGGCCGGCGAGGAGACACCCCCTGGAATCGCGACTTTCCAAAAGAGATTGCTGGATGGACCGAAGCCGATAGGAGGGGTCGCTGTTTCGGAAAAGCCTCGCCCGCCTGGCCCGCGGAATTGCGGCCAATCCTCGCCACGCGCGCTAAACACGCCTAGGGAAATTGCAACCGAAAGGAGAAGGTGAAGTCGCATGGCCAGGACTGTTACAGGACTCTCGTTCGACGGGCAATAATATACGAGAGGGCAAAAATTCCGAGAAAAGTAGTCGCACTGATTTAGCGATGCCTCTCAATAGGATTGTTGCTGGCTTGAAGGCCGTCACTGCCATTGGAGCCTTCTGCCTTACGATACAAACTGCCCAAATCGTGCAAAGCACTCAGAATCCACATTTATATACCTTTTTGGCGTTTTTCCTTGAAACGATACCACCACCAAAAAACAATCGTTCCCGAAAGCATCACCAGAACATGGCCGGTCATTTCCACAAGCACCGACCAACTCTTCACGGACTGGCAAGAGCAAGAAGGCAATGATGCACACCATCGTCTCAGAGACACCGATTTCAGTTGAACGAACCCATTGAACATGGCCGAAGCACCCAATCATCAATGTGTGTAACCCGATAGAAACAGACCAACGATAAATCCGAAGGCAAGACGCAACGGACTTCCGCGGCCCTGACAGGCTCTGATATGGCCAAACCGAAGGCCTTCCCACCGCACAAAAAGCAGCTTCAGGAAAAAGGTGCCAATGCACGCCATCGCCCCAATGTAAAGCATTGAGTTTGGCCCGGAACCGCGGGGACGCAGCGGGGCGACAGTCGCTAAAACCACGGCACAACTGACGCAGAAGAGCAGGACTCGACCGACCAACAATCCGTTTTGGAATTTTTTCATCCAATTTTTACGGCACTTATTAGTTGGATGTAATCGAAACCATATCGTGGAGTTTCCACTGCCCATCAACTTTCCTTACCACGAATTTGCGAGTCTTTCCTTCACCTTCGTAATAAAGATCAACCACGGCCTCATCCGGAGAGTTCTCCTTTTTGCCGACCACGCTGATTCCAGTGGCGGATGATGGGTAAAGCATTTCGCCAATTTTTTTGTACTGCTCAGCAATCTCTTGAGGGTTCCCCTCCCCTTCCGATTCTTCCTTCTCCCCTGCTGACAGCATGGCTCGATAAAAGCTTGGATCGCCATTGCTCAGCGCCCAAAGCGTGCTGATCATGGCTGACTCCGGATCTGCGTATCCGGCAAAAGCCATTTGTTCTCTGGCCCAGTGAACCGGAACAACCGGTGCGCCGCCTGATTCGGCCAGTATAGCCGAAAGTTGCCGGTTGGTCGCGTCAATCTGTGCTATTTCCCTCGCTTCTCCGCGACGTTGTCCGACCTCACCACGCAACCTCATCAGCTCGCGGAATTGAGTGTCTGAGAGGGAGCCCGAGGGTTTTGACCTAGCGATCAGATTGGACAGCCGTACACTTTCCTCCTTCACCCTAGCCAACTCTTCAGCCTGCTCCCGGCAAGCCATATCTGCCTGCTGCAATCTCACCACACCTTGATGATAAATTCCCCATGAGACAATGGCTCCAGTAACTACAATCAAGATGAGAAGGATGATTCTTGGTTTGGTCATAACTCACGGGGTGGCAGGGAGATGCTGCTTTTCCCAACTTTCGAAATCGCTTTCGGCCTGGACATGCATTTCCACATGCCCATCGCCATAAGCGTAAACACTTGCCCATCGGTTGCCATAAGAGGTCGGCCCTTTTTGGCGGACCACAATGACATTCTCCGGCTGGGCGAGTTTCTCCAGTGAACCGTGGTAAACAATCTCATATTGGTCCGCCATGGAATTGGTCGCCAATTTGGTTTTGTCAGGAAAAAAGGACGACGCCTTATCAATGGAGGGAGGAAATTGTCCCTTGTTTTTTCTCGAATACAGGAAAGAAGCCATCGCCCAGTTTTTGCTGTCAGCCATCTTCCCTGCCACCTGCTCTTTTTCCAAATCCGACGGTTCAACATCGGGCATGTTCGCCGCTGCTTTCAGTCTGCTATTTTGAGCTTTCACGCCCGTTAGCGTATTCGACTGTTTTCGCAGTGATCCCGCTTCGGCCCGCAGTCCGTGCAATTCCTTGGGTAGGGTGTCTGGATTGCCTGCCTGGGATGCGAGAGCCGAAAGCCGCGTTTTATCCGCCTGCTGCTTTGCCAATACATCAGATTGCCTTTGTAATGATGAGTTGGCTTCAAGTTGTCTGGCCTTGGAGTTTTTATACAGCACCAAAGGTGTGGCGATACTGGCGACAACGAGGGCGGTGATCAGAGTTTTTTGGAGCGTGGTCATGACAATGGCTTTGGTGATGGTTGCGGTTGCAATCGTGGCTGGGGCTGTTACCGCCAGGGCGGTGAAAGTTGAAACGATAACGGCCAAACCGATGGGGGCTGCCTGAACAGCGTTGGCGGAAATAATCACTCCGAGCGCGCTCGCGCCGACCGTGACCCCACGTTTTTCAAAGCATTCGCGCAGGCGTTCGATGGCGCGGCCAACGCGTTTTTGGGCGGCGTCTTCGCTTGTGCCCAAAGTCTCCGCCATGGCGCGTGCCGACTTCCGCTCAAAGTAACGCAACAAAAGCGCATCCCGATCCGCCTCGCTTAATTCCCCCAGCGCGGCATCAAGGTGAGGGGCTATGTGTTCCCAGAGAGGATCGGCTTCGGGGGTAAAGGATTCATTCATGGTGGCGGCCTCGGTTTCTCGGACGCGGCGGCGCACCTCGGAGCGCACAGCGTTGGCTGAAAGATTTTGAGCGGTTCGATGCAGCCAACCGGAGAGGACGGGGCGATCCGCAAGCGAACCCGCATTTTGTGCCAATGCCACAAACACACCTTGGGTTACGTCCTGGGCCAGGTGAGCGTCGCGCACCATGCGCAGTGCGGCGAAATAGACGAGATCAACGTGACGGCGCACCAGTTCGGAAAACGATTCCTCGGATCGATTCCCCGTGTAATTCCGCAAAAGCTGTTGGTCTGTCAGAGTGTTCACTCATCAAATAGTAACCGCCGACGCACGAACCGGACAAAAAATGTGAAGGGGCTTACCTAGCCTAAAGAAATGTGTATTTTGATTTTCACCTTGAACAGACCAGCTTCCTTTTGCTACAAACTCGATTCAAATTTATGGCAGCCATTGGACGGTTTCAAAAGGGGGACGATATCTTCCACGCCAAAATCGTGGATGGGGAACTGTTCCGATTGCAAGGCGACGTGTTTGGCTCCCCCTCTTTCGACCGCAAACCCACACCCACCAAAGGTGTGAAAACGCTGGTTCCTGTCACGCCCTCCAAAGTGATCGCAGTCGGCCTGAACTATGCCGATCACGCGCGCGAATCAGGCAAACCCCTGCCAAAGGAGCCGCTTTTCTGGTTCAAAGCCACCACTTCCCTTTTGGCCGATGGGGGCAAGATTGAAATCCCTTTTGCCGATCACCGTACTGATTTCGAGGCAGAGCTGGCTATTGTGATCGGACGCCGCATCCGCAATGTGACTCCCAACGCGGCCCCACGCTATATTTTTGGATACACCTCGGCCCAAGACATCAGCGACCGCACCATTCAGAACGCCGAAAGCCAGTGGGCCCGAGCCAAGTCGTTTGATACTTTCACCCCTCTCGGGCCTTACGTTGAGACCAAGCTCGATCCTCATAGCCTAAGCATACAGCAATTTCAAAACGGACAGTTGCGCCAAAATTCCGCCACTGACCAGCTAATCTTCAATTGCTACGAGTTGGTCAGCTTTATTTCCACCAACATGACCCTGCTGCCGGGCGACGTGATCCTCACCGGCACCCCATCCGGAGTTGGCCCGATTGTCTCCGGGGATCGCTTGGAAGTGCGGATCGGCGGTCTCGCGCCTCTGATCAACACCGTCAAATAATCATCGCCTCGGGCGTTGGCCATCATTTCAACCTTGCCTGTTGGCCCCCAAAACCGTTCCACTTTATCCCTATGCGTTGGTCACAGTTGCTCATCCCCACTCTCAAAGAGAATCCTGCCGATGCGGAAATCGTCTCACACCAGCTTTTGCTGCGCGCGGGTCTCATCCGCAAATTGACCGGCGGCCTGTACACCTTTTTGCCGCTCGGCCTGCGCGCTTTGCGCAAGGTGGAGCGCATCATACGCGAGGAAATGGACCGCGCCGGGGCTCAGGAAGTCCTGATGCCAGCCCTTCAGCCCTCTGATATCTGGCAGAAAAGCGGCCGATACGAGCTGATGCAGGATGTGTTGTTTAAGGTTAAAGACCGCTCCCGTAAAGAATGGGTGCTTGGACCGACTCACGAGGAAGTGATCACCACTCTGGTAGCCGGCGAAATTTCGTCCTACCGCCAACTGCCCAAAAATTTCTACCAAGTCCAGACCAAGTTTCGCGATGAAATCCGCCCCCGCTTCGGTCTGATGCGGGCCAAAGAATTCATCATGAAGGACGCCTACAGCTTTGACGCCACCGATGAGGGCGCTCAGGAAAGCTATCGCAAGATGTATGCGGCCTATGGTCGCATATTTAAACGCTGCGGCATTCAAGCAATCGCTGTGGAGGCTGACACCGGCGTGATTGGCGGAAAATTCTCGCACGAATTCATGGTCCCCGCCGAGACCGGTGAAAATGAAGTCGCCTATTCCGAAGGCGGCGAATACGCGGCCAACGTCGAAAAAGCAACCAGCCGACTGACCACTCCCACGCCCACGGTTGATACCGGCAGCGCTCCGGGCAAGTTCCCCACTCCTGGGATCGTTACAATCGAGGCCCTTGCTTCAGCGCCTTACAATGTTGCCGCAACCGCCCAGCTCAAAACCTTGATTTATCTGATCGAAGGTAAGATCACCCTGGTAATGATGCGCGGTGATCATCAGCTCAATGAAACCAAGCTGGCGGCGGCCACCGGCACAGCCAACTTCCGGGCTGCCACGTCCGATGAAATTTTCGCCGCGCTGGGCGCACGCCCCGGAAGCCTGGGCGCAGTGGGTGTCACTCAGCATCCAGTGATCGCCGACGAATCACTGCGCAACGCCGCAGGTATGACCACCGGCGCGAACGAGGACGGATTCCACTTCCGCGATGTCAACCTGGACCGCGATATCAAAGTCGGACTCTGGCACGACCTGCGCCTCGTGAAAGCGGGCGAGCCCTGCCCCGTCACCGGAACTCCCCTAAAAATCCGCCGCGCCATTGAAGTCGGACACGTTTTCAAACTAGGCACCAAGTACAGCGAGCCGCTCGAAGCCCTGTACCTCGATGAAACAGGCCAGCGCAAACCTCTGGTGATGGGTTGCTACGGCATCGGCGTGACCCGCACCATGCAGGCGGTCATCGAGCAGAGCCACGACAAGGACGGCATCATCTGGCCCGTCAGCGTCGCCCCGTTCACTGTTTGCATCACTCCGCTCAGCGTGTTGGCCGACGGCCCCGTCATGAAACTGGCCGAGGAGCTTTACCAAAAACTCAACGATCAAGGCATCGACACCATTATTGATGATCGCGATGACCGTCCCGGTGTGAAGTTCAAAGATTCCGAACTTGTGGGTTTCCCCCTCCGCGTGGGCATCGGCGAAAAATCGCTGGCCAAAGGTGAGATTGAACTCAAACCTCGCGGCGGCGTCATGCAACCGATCAAAGTCGAATCAGCCATTGAATCAATATTGAGCGCTTTAAAAACCCTTTCGGGCATCTGACAAATCGGCGACCATTTTGGGTGGGGTTGCCTGAAATAAGACCAACCCGTATCATTTTGATCCGTGAGCACAATTACTGCGATTCTGCAACCTGATCCCGACGGCACTCTTCATCTGCCGCTTCCAGCGGGGTGGGGTCATCAGCCGATCAGGGTAACCGCCGAGTTGGAGTTGATGCCGCTGAGTGCCGAGAATGCTAAGAAAAGCATAGGCAACCAATTTAAGGGATTTGGGTGCCTGCGCGGGCAGATTTTGATATCTCAAGACTTTGACAAGCCAGTGGAGGAGTTCAAGGACTACGAACCGTGAGGCTTCTGATCGATACCCACGCCTTGCTTTGGTTCTGCGAGGGGAACAATGCGTTGAGCGCACGCGCTCGAGCCGCCATGGAAGACGCAGCCAACGAACGTTTTGTTAGTCATGCAACGGCATGGGAAGTGGCCATCAAACTCAGTTTGGGCCGAATGCAACTCCAAGTGGGTTACAAAACACTATTCTCAGAGGTCTTGGAGTCAAACGGCTTCGTGATGCTTGCTCACTCCATTGCCCATTATCAGGCTCTGATTCCTCTGCCTCGACATCACGGAGATCCTTTTGATCGCTTGATTATCGCGCAAGCCCAAGCGGAGGGACTCTCAGTAATAACATGCGATGCCGCCTTCACTGCCTATGGCGTGCCTTTGATTTGGTAAACTCACATCTATCCATGTGCGTTCCCTTCAAATTCTTGCGACGATTTTTGAATAGGCTACAAATCGAATCTTACTGCACCGCGCGGACACAGCGAAAACCAAGATCGGCCCGCGCGGTTTTAGAATTAACTGGCTCGCGGAACGAATTGGCCCCGGCTGAGATCTTATCAGCGAGCGTGCGAAAGCTCCCTCCGCGCACCACTTTCACCAAGCCGTTGGTCGGGCCGCGCGGATTCACCGGAGAAGGCGGTTCCTCGTATGGCGCTGCATACCAATCCCAGACCCACTCCGTCACGTTGCCGGCCATATCGCGCAGCCCCAATGGATTGGCAGGATGACTGTCCACGACCTGAATCTGCGCGCCCTTCCCAAAATCAAAATTGACCAACTCATCGGAAAGCGCCGTTGCCCCCCAAGGCCAGGGCTGCCGGTCCAGCGTCCCACGAGCGGCATATTCCCACTCAGCCTCGGTAGGCAGTCGTTTATTGGCCCATTTGGCAAAAGCCTTCGCATCCTCCCAAGTCACCCAAGTGACCGGCAAATTCTTGGATTTTTCACTCACGCTTCCATCCAGCGCACTTCGCCAAGTTTCGCTGGTGGGCGCCCCTGCCCGCTCTTGAGCGGTGACAAAAGCCGAGGCACTCACAAACGCCGAAAACTCCCCCACCGTAACCTCGTGTCGGTCGATCCAGAAACCATTCAAAATAATGAGGCGCTGAGGCTGCTCATTCTGAGGTCCATTGGTTGATCCCATGTAGAAGGTGCCACTCGGAATCCACATCATGCCGTTCGTTTCTCGCACCACAAAAGACTGGGGCAGCACGTGGCTCATACCGGTCGAAACAGCCTTGCGCGGCACCCGGCGCGAATTGCGGTCGATCAGGAAAAATCCAAACGAAAGCCCCAGGACCACCACCGCAATGATGATGGCAATTTGCTTCGGACTGACTTCCCCCGGTTTAAGTTGGCGTTTCTCCATGTGACGTTCGATGCGGCTGATCATACTCCAATCACAGCATTTGCCAAACGCACAACTCTTGCTCATCACCATAGAGCGTTGCGCTGACCAAGCATGTTTGCTTAGGTTTCCTTTGGCCCCAAGTACCCTGACATGAACCAGACCAGTGGCAACAGACTCTTCGCGCGCAAAGTGGCGATTGTGGCAACCGTATTGGGGCTGTGGGGAGCCCTTGTCTTGCTGTTTGCGGTGCCGCTCGCGTTGCCCGGCTCCGTTTCATGGCCTCAGGCGCTCAGCTTTGCCATCTCTTTTTGGGCGTTTTGGCTGTTATTCCTGCCCGCCGTGGCCTGGCTCTCCTTCCGCTTTCCTATCGAAAAAAGCACACTGCTTCGTAATATCAGCCTTCATTTGCTGGCCTGCCTTTTGGTGGTCGGCACCAACAGGGCCGCCTTTAAGGCCGCTGCCCGCATCTTTCGTGCGCAACCTTTGGAGGCGCCAGGGCCGCCTGATTCAATATCTGCCAGGCGCGGGCCACCGGTTACCATCAGCGTGTTCTATGGTGTCCGCGCGGTCTTGGACGTGATGGTCTATGGGTCTTTGGTGTGCCTTTGCCAGGCCATCACCAATTTTCGAAGCTCGCAGGAACGGGGGCGGCGGGCGGCTGAACTCGAGGCCAGGCTCACCAGCGCCAAACTTCAAGCGTTGCGCATGCAGATCAACCCGCATTTTCTTTTCAACACCCTCAACTCGATTGCCGCGTTGGTTTACGTCAATCCGCGCGCAGCCGACGAAATGCTGGGTGATTTAAGCGGATTGCTGCGCCGCTCGTTTGATTCGATGGACGAACAGGAAGTGTCCCTCGCGCAGGAACTCGAATTTATCAGGGCCTATCTCAATATTGAGCAAAAACGTTTTGGCGAACGGCTGCGGGTGGAACAGATCGTTCCTGATGAACTCATGAAAGCCCTCGTTCCGGCTCTCATTCTTCAACCCCTGGTCGAGAACGCCATCCGTCACGGCATCGAACCGAGGCGAGGCCCGGGGCTCGTCTTGATTGAGGCAAAACGCGATGGCCAACAACTTCACCTTACTGTCCGCGACGATGGCAGTGGCTTGCCGGACACGGACTCAAACAGTTCCACACGGCGTGGCATCGGGCTTGCCAACACACAAGCAAGATTGCAGGGACTTTATGGCCGGGATCAAAGTTTCTCTTTCGGAAAGGCTGAGCCCCAAGGTTACCAAGTCGATATTCGCCTCCCCTTTCACTTGGAGCCGATACATGTTCCCAACGTTTCGAATGGGGTAGCCACATGAAAATCCGAACGCTCATTGTGGATGACGAACCATTGGCAAGGCAGCGTGTCCGCCTGCTATTGGGTGAGGAACCTGACGTGGAGGTCGTTGGCGAATGCGGGGATGGATTTGAGGCGGTGGACCAGATCCAGGAGACCAAACCGGACCTGCTATTTCTCGACGTGCAGATGCCGGACATGGATGGATTTGAAGTGTTGCGACGAATCCCGCAGGCCTTGCTGCCCGTCGTGATCTTCACAACCGCCTATGATCAGCACGCGCTTCGGGCCTTCGAGGTGCATGCGCTGGATTACCTCTTAAAGCCATCCAAGCCCGCCCGGTTTGCGGAAGCAGTCCAGCGGGCGCGGGACCTCATTGCCAATAAACAAGCCGCAGTTGCCGCTCGCGGGCTTCTCTCACTCCTAGGTCAGACTCCTGCACCCAGCATTGCGCGAGGCCAGCTCACCCGATTGGCGGTCAAAACCCCGGGCAAGGTGACCTTTGTAGAGTTGGACCAGATCCAAGCCATCGAAGCCGCCGGAAAATACGCTGTGGTGCATGTCGGCAAGGAGACTCATGTCCTGCGCGAGACCATGAATTCGTTGGAATCCAATCTCCCCCCACAACGATTCCTGCGCATTAGCCGCTCCATCATCGTCAACATCGACCAAATCCAGGAACTGCAATCGATGTTCAATGGAGAGAACCTGGTCGTGCTCAAGAACGGAAAGAGCTACCCCACCACCCGTCCCATAGGCGAAATCCAACAAAAACTGGAATTCAGGTAAAGTTTGAGGTTCAAGCACAGAGAATTGATTTTGGTATTGCGCTGCGAAGTCTTGGGTATTACCTTTGAGCCATGACTACGATCTCGCTAAAGCTGCCGGATCATTTGCTGGAACTGCTGGAAAAGGAATCCCGCGCACGAGGGGCTACCAAATCCTCTTTGGTCCGTGAATGCCTGGAGAAATCGCTGGGATCCAAGGCCGGGGATTCAGAATCGAATTATTTTGATCTCGCTCGTGATTTAGCCGGCTCAGTGAAGGGTTTGCCGCGTGATTTGGCGACCAATCCAAAATATATGGACGGATTCGGCCAGTGAACGCCGTTTTGCTGGATACCGGGCCACTTGTGAGTTTTCTCGCTGCAGGCTCGGCCCACCACGAGTGGGTGTGCGAACAATGGAAACAGGTGCGGTCGCCGTTGCTAACCTGTGAGGCTGTTCTCACGGAAGCTTCGTTCCTATTAAAACGAGAAGGCGGCGACACGGATGGAATCTTCGCTCTAATGGAGCGGGGCATTTTACGTATTGGGTTGGATGTGGAAGAGGAACTATCCGATGTGCGTGCCCTGATGCGTCGTTATCGTGATCGACCAATGTCACTGGCGGATGCGTGCCTGGTTCGTTTGGCAGAAATCCACGTACGGTCCGTTATCTTCACCTTTGACCAAGATTTCCGCATTTATCGTCGCCATGGCAATCGAGTGATCGAGGTTTGGATGCCGTAATCATTATTGTCTCAGAAAAAAACGAAGTGATGTCGACCTCCAGGATCAATGGCGAAAACCTGATCGTGCTGAAGAACGGAAAGAGCTATCCCACCACGCGCCTCATCCGCAAGATCCAGCAAAGATTGGAATTTCGATAGAGTCTGGGCGCATCTTCCACGCCCCAAAATCCAGCCCGGCGGGCGAAAGAAAATGGCCCACCGATTTATCGGAGGTCGGCATAAGGACGTAAAACTGAGTCCGCATGGACGACAGAACTTTGCTAACGCGCACTTGAAACCTTGATCGCGATAAGATCCACTGAATGCAACATGGAAGCTATAGACATCTGCAAGATCGACTCCCGCGTTGTACCGATTATAACGCTTCCCCAAGCATTGGGAGTTTTATTCAAGTTCCCATCCAACCTCGGATGGGTGTTTCGTGGGGAACTGGACAGCAAATGGTCGCCAATCCCACGGGCCGGGCGAAAGCCCTTCTTCAAGTCGGCACGTCCAGTTCACGAGAATGAACTTCCATCAAAACAAAATCCTCCTCGCGATTTGGGTCGCTTCAACCATTGGAGAAAGCTGGCTTCAGCCTATATTTCCGATCTGCCAGAGAACGATTTTGAAGCTCTGGCGTACGCTCAGCATTACGGTTTGCCGACAAGGTTAATGGACTGGACCGAGAATCCGCTGGTGGCACTATACTTTTCCACCGAAGGAAAGTTTGACGTGGATGGAGCAGTGTATGCCTACTTCCCTGAAGGGTATCTTGATGAATCCATGGCGAACATTTACGATTTCCCACACACCGCATGTATCAAGATTAGGCCTTTCGACAGGAGGCTCTTGGCGCAACATGCGGCATTTGTGTTTTTTCCGGACCCTAGCATCCCGCTGACCCCAAAGCCGATTAACGACCAGAGTTTAATTGAAATGTGTGGTCGTTTGAATCTGGTAAAGATCCGAATCCCAGCAAAATCAAAGTTGATTATCCATCGGCAACTACGCGACATTGGCATGACTCGCCGCGCTCTTTTTCCCTATGCAGAAGGTTTGTCGCAATCGTTTGTCGCTGAAGATGTTGAGAGAGCCGCCTCTGAAGGTTAAACTAATTAGTTAAAAATGATCGGTCGCAGAACCTTAAAAACCGGTCTGAGCGATAAGTGGTTAACCGTCAGCGGATTTCTCTTTTGCCGCCAAGCGAGGCCTGCGTGAGGCTTCGGCGAGGATGTTTTTTCTTGTGACAGGCGCGAGCGGCGTCGGGAAATCGAGTGTGCGCAAGCTGGTTGAAACGGAGATCGCCGGAGAAGTCGCGGTCCGCGAGTTGGGGACTTTGGGTATCACGCCCAAGTGGAGCCTTCGGTGGCGGCACCAAGCGGTGGAACAAGTCGTGAGATTGGCGCTGAAACACTCGCCTGAAATGACTCCAACGGATGTCATGGACGCATCGGTCAGGCCACATTCTCTGTCGTCCCTCACGGGACTCTGGTTTATTCGGCCCCCAACCCACCGATAAATCGGTGGGCTATTTTCTTTCGCCCTCCGGGCTGGGTTTGGATCCGGTTCATCCTGCTCGCAAGCGATTGGCTGTTAAAAATCAGGAGTCACACCAGCACATGGTTACACCGCGCACGCTGCGGACTCCTCGCGACCGGCTTTCCGAAACAGCAACGCCGCCCCAATAAACACCATGACTAAAACCGCATTCCCACCAAAGCCCCGCCATTCAGGAGGTGTCCAGGAGGCAACCTGAGGTTTTCGGGTAATCAGCATCATTAATGCTACGCTCCAGATCAAGGCTTGGGTGAGCGCGGCGGCGAACAAGGCGCGTGCCATGCCATTGGGTTTAAAACGGGCCACGATGGCACCGATCCCACACACGATGGGCACCACGAAATACATCGCGGCCGTAGTCGTAACATCGGCCATTTGGACGAAACTACTCCAGGTGAGACCAAACGACGCCCCAAACGTAAGGCAGAGGGCTACCCGGTATGCGATTGCGTCTCTGTTCCGGGTTATCAACTGGTAGGTAAAACCCATGCCAAAGAGAAGAATGCCGAGGACAACAAAGGCCCCTGGAGCCCAGTTCCAATCTTCGACGAAATAACTCCCCAGCAAAGGTGGCACCAGGAGGAGGGCAGCGGTTAAAGCTGGGCCTTTCCAGAGGCTCCTGCGCGATCCTCCACCGCCATTCACCCTTCCTGCCATAGTCCTGTCTGCGAGCATGTTCGTATTCATTGGCGTTCCGCGCTTTGCGAGACAAAGTGCGTTATGATACGTCCCCAGTCAAGCATTTAGCAGAACCACATTCTCGGCCTTTCGGGCCGGGTAACGGAGCCACGCAAAATTCCTGCGACGTGAATGGATGGCGAAAAAATGGCAGATCGCTTCGGGTGGGGAAAGCAATTCTCTGTCGTCCCTGGGACTCTCTGATATTCGCACCTCCACCCACCGATGAATCGGTGGGCTATTCTCTTTCGCCCTCCGGGCTGGGGATCAAGTTCATTCCTGCTTGATGGCGCTTCGCACCAGCATTTCCGGCCTTCGTTCCAAATCGGAAGCCAACTCCCAGAGACCCGCGCACAATAAAAACAATGAAATCAAAACATCTGTTTCTGGCAATAGCGGCGTTGATCGTCGCCGGTGGATTATGGTTCGCACGTTCGAGCTGGCAGGCACACGAGGAGGCCAAATCGAGCATCGACGTCACCGTTAAAACGCCAGACGGCCCACCCAAGCCCGGACAGATGCTCCGTCCTCCCAACCCAAATGGGAAGTTCGAGAACTTGACTCCGGAAGAGCGGGTCCAGCGTGCCAGACAGGGGCCCATCGGAGGATGATAAGTAACAACCCACCCAAGGCGATCAACGCCCCCAAAATGATGACCCCGTTTATGAAAAAGCACCCTCTTCACTCGAACCACCACGCGGCAGCACGCAACCCATTCGATCTCAAACAATCCTCTCGCGCCTTTACTCTTATTGAATTGCTGGTGGTGATCGCCATTATTGCAATTCTGGCGAGCCTGCTGCTGCCCGCTTTGGGCCGGTCAAAGGCCAAAGCCTATAACGCGGCTTGCGTGAATAATCTTCGGCAACTGGGGATTGCCACGCGGCTTTATGCCGAGGATCATCAGGAGCGCCTGCCAACTGCGGAGATCCTTCCCACGTTGCCAATCGATCCCCAAAAGCCGTTGCCGCGTATCTGCGATGTTCTGGCTAGATATGTCGGCAAAACCGCTGGCACGAATTCAAACAGTGCAACGGTCTTCAAATGCCCGTCTGATAAAAAGGGGCGGTTCGCCGCCGAAGGCTCAAGTTACGAATGGAATATTGACCTGAACGGAGAACGCATTGATGAAACCCGAACAGACCACGCCTTCCTTTTATTGGAACGAGGGAACCCTTCCGCCGGAATTACCAACTTCTACCTGACCTTTCCTCCGGGAACGACTCCGCTCTTTCTCGATTACGAAGATTTTCACCCCCGTCCGCCCAAATCCGGCAAGAATATCGTCTTTATGGACGGCCACGTGGCACCTTTGGCAGCCACTAGCGACGCATCCGAGTAAAGGCAATGGACCATCAAAAATGGGTGGACCCCATCAAACAACATGTTGTCTTTTGCAGGAGGCTCCAGCCGCAGCATTTGCCAAGAAGAGGTCTCGCCACCGCAGTGAAGAAAATGGCAGTATCCCCTCAGCAGACCACAGGGCAGAGAAATGATTGGACCGATTCATCACCAAGGAAAATGGGGCTTTCTTTCCAGAGCGGGCGAATTCGTCATTCCGCCCATCTACGAAGGATTAGGGAACTGTCGCGAGGATCGAATCGGGTTCGTCGCGGACGGCAAACTGGGTTTCTTGAACACAGCGGGAGAAGTGGTCATTCACCCCCAGTTTGAACCCGAAAAATATATCACCCCGCATTTCAGCGAAGAGCTGTGTGCGGTCAGGCTTGGAGGCAAGGTAGGCTACATCGACCCCACCGGAG
Organism: Pedosphaera sp.; assembly: GCA_025359965.1. Taxonomy (GTDB): domain Bacteria; phylum Verrucomicrobiota; class Verrucomicrobiia; order Limisphaerales; family SXQI01; genus SXQI01. The sequence continues at coordinate 9,629 of JANYDC010000126.1, read as the reverse complement.
CTTGGGCAATCCAACCCCTATTTCTATATGGCTGGGATTTCCGCGGTGGGAAGTGCGTGGCCGAAACTGACGGAGAGGATGCCCATTTCTGCGTTATGGATCGCGCAGGCCGTAAAATTACTGAATTGAAAGTTTATGATATCTCCTACTTTCAAGATTGGCCTGCGACTTTGGATCGTTTCCCTGTTCTTGTGGCCCGCCCAAGGAACGAACCTTGGCTGGTAGAATGGATCAACTGGCGCGGGGACATAATTTTTGACGCAAAGTACCCGTGGATGAACAACTGGTGGGAAGGCATTGCCGGATTCTGTCCAGACGAAGAGCAGATCGGGCACGCGTGGGGACTGGTGCGGAGCTCTGGGGAAGTGGTCGCCCAGCCTCAATTTTATCTTCTCGGTGAATTCACCGAAGGTTTGGCACCGGCTGGTCGTACCCCCACAGAATTCGGCTTTATAAACCCGCAAGGCGAGTGGGTGATTGAACCCAAATATCGTCATGCCCAAAGCTTCTCTGAGGGCCTGGCGTTCGTCACCGTCAAAGGCAAGCATGGCTTTATCAACACAAAAGGTGAAATGGTCATTGAACCCCAATTCCGCCGCGCATCGAACTTCCAACAAGGTTATGCCCAAGTGGAATACGATGGGAAAAGCGCTGTCATCGACGAGACTGGCCATGTCATTTGGGAATGCTTTCTCGTTTAAGGTCTGCCATATAGGACATTCTTTTGACATACTGTCTGCCATAGAAGACATTAATAAGTGTGTCAGAGCCCACCTCCCTACCACTGCCCGCAACCCACGCGCTCCGCAAACTGGGCCGCGACCTGGCACTTGCGCGTCGTAAGCGGGGTATCTCAACGAGCGATATGGCATCCCGCCTCTTTGTCAGCCGCGATACACTCTGGCGACTGGAACGTGGCGACCCAACGGTTGCAATAGGAACATTGGCAGCAGCATCGTTCATACTCCAACTCCACAACCGTCTGGCAGACCTCGCAACACCCGCCAGGGACGAACTCGCTCTCAGTCTGGATGAGCAGCGTCTGCCGCTACGAATCCGACGTCCAAAACCATGAGCATTGAAGTCCACATAAATTGGCTGAGTGGAACACATCTGGTAGGTCGACTTCACGCTGCTGATCGGAGCCCCTCGGTATCTTTTGAGTACGCGCCCGAATGGCTTCAGCGTGACGATGCCTTCGCCATAGATCCAACCTCGCTGCCTCTGCAACGAGGCCTTCACCATGCCACCACGCTTTTCGGCGCGATTCAGGATTGCGGACCTGATCGGTGGGGCCGCGTTTTGATTGAGCGGGCTGTACGAAAGAAAGTGCTTACTCAAAAGCCGTATCGAGATATCGACTACGTATTGGCTCTGGATGATGCATCACGCATCGGAGCGCTACGTTTTAGAACAGATGCCAAAAGTTCATTTCTCGCACCAACCAGTGGTAAACTTCCGCCTTTGGTGCGCCTGAATGAGCTGCTGAGCGCCACAGATGCCATCCATAGTGAAACCGAAACCGCGCAGGATTTGCGGTTTCTTCTGGGTGCGGGCTCACCAGTGGGTGGAGCACGACCAAAAGCAGCGGTCGCCCTCGCCAATGGCCAACTCGGCATTGCGAAATTTCCCAAGCCTGATGACCCAAGGGATATCGCGGCAGGTGAAATTCTTGCGCTAACTCTCGCAACTAAGGCAGGCATTCAAGTCGCGGAACACCAGCGGGTAATTTTGGCTGGCCAGAGTATTGCCGTCATCACACGATTTGATCGCGCCGGTAAAGAGCGAACCCCATTTATATCCGCATCAAGCCTGCTGGGTCTGGCCGAAGGGGACTTAGGAGCTTACACCATGCTCGCAGATGGTATCAGGCAATTTGGGAGGGATGTCCCCGGAGACCTTCAAGAATTGTGGCGACGCCTTGTTTTCTCCCTCCTAGCCAGCAACTACGATGATCACATGCGAAATCACGGATTCCTGATGCACGAACCCGGACGCTGGTCCCTTTCGCCTGCCTATGACCTAAACCCCGTCCCCGAAATGGACCGGGCAGACACCAACAAGACCGCTATCACAGAGGACAATGGAGAATCGAGCATTTTGGGCGCACTCGCTGCGGCTGGACGATTTGGGCTCAGGGCGGCTGAGTCGAAAAAGATTCTGAATGAGGTTTTCACTGCGGTAACTGGATGGCGCAATTCGGGCCGACAACTGCGAATCAAGGCTTCTACGCTTGACGCCTATGCAAGTGCCTTCGAGCATCCACTCATAGACGAAACCGAAAGTGTTTTAAATAAATGAGGTTCTTCTCTGGTTAGGGAACATTGAGTGCCAACCTTACAGAGTTTTGTTTTTGCGAAGGGCTCGTCAGTGGCGCATGATAGGGGCATGGAAGCGGTGATGACTACTAATGTACCTGATGCGAACGGGCACTTTGGACCTTTCGGTGGAAGGTATGTGCCTGAAACCCTGATGCATCCCTTGCAGGAGCTTGAGGAGGAGTATTTTCGCGCCCAAAAGGATCCGGAATTTCAACGCGAACTCAGCTATTATCTGCGCGAGTTTGTGGGACGCCCCACCCCGCTCTACCACGCCCAACGGCTGACCAAGGAACTCGGCGGCGCGAAGATTTATCTGAAGCGGGAAGATCTCCTCCATACCGGAGCGCACAAGATCAACAACGCGATGGGCCAGATCCTTTTGGCCAAACGCATGGGCAAGACACGGATTATTGCCGAGACTGGGGCAGGACAGCACGGCGTCGCCACGGCCACGGTCAGCGCCATGTTCGGCATGAAATGCGTTATTTACATGGGCGCAGTGGATTGTGAAAGGCAGGCTCTGAATGTCTACCGCATGAAGATGCTCGGAGCCGAGGTGGTTCCAGTCACTGCCGGTCAAAAGACTCTCAAGGAGGCGGTCAATGAAGCCATGCGCGATTGGGTGACCAACATTCGGTCCACCCATTACATCCTGGGCACGGCATATGGAGCGCACCCCTACCCTTTAATGGTTCGCAATTTTCATCGCATCATCGGTGAGGAAGCCCGTCGTCAGATTCTGGAGCAGGAAGAGCGACTGCCCAATTTGCTGATTGCCTGTGTCGGTGGCGGATCCAACGCCATTGGACTGTTCCATCCTTTCCTTGGCGATGAATCGGTCAGAATGCTTGGTGTCGAGGCCGGTGGCGAAGGCATCTTTCCCGAAAAACACGCGGCACGCTTTCAGGGCGGTTCACTTGGAGTATTGCAAGGTACTCGCTCCTATATTTTGCAGGATGAGTTTGGCCAGATCCAAATGACGCACAGTGTTTCGGCAGGACTTGATTATGCAGCAGTAGGACCGGAACATGCCTGGCTGCGAGACGAAAAGCGGGTGGACTACACCTACGCCACTGATGATCAGGCGCTCGAGGCATTCATCCGGCTTGCCCGGTTGGAGGGAATTATCCCCGCCTTGGAATCCGCCCACGCTGTGGCCGCCGCCATTGAGCGTGCACCGAAAATGTCCCAGGACGATCTCATCATCGTCAACCTGTCCGGCCGCGGGGACAAGGATGTGATGCAGGTGGCCGCGCGTCTCAATATCACCGCCTAGCACACCACACATGCCGAAGCCATCGCAGTCCCAATGGGAATTCCCCGGCTTCGGCGAGCCAGCACCGGTGATCACCAAGCCTGCGGAAAAGCCCATTCTTCCGCAGCCCACCGAGCCATTGGCAGTGGCCAGGGCGGCCGAAAAATCCCTGGAGCAGCCAAAAGCAAACCCCTTGGCTTCAGCTGCCACCGCTGGCACGCCCATCCCCACCGTCACGGTCAGCCAACTGACCAGCCGCATCCGCCGCACTCTGGAAACGGCATACGGCAAAGTCAAAGTGGTGGGCCAGATCAGCAACCTTCGCAATCAAACGAGCGGCCATCGTTATTTTGTGCTGAAGGACGACGACGCACAACTGGCCTGCGTGCTGTTCCGCAGCTCGGCGGATGACCTCGGGCGCGCGACTTTGGCCAGCCTGAAGGACGGAGTGGAAGTGGTGGCCACCGGCGAATTAACCGTGTACGAGGCCCGCGGCCAGCATCAACTGATCGTCAGCAAACTGGAATTGCTGGGCATCGGCGCTTTGCACGCAGCATTTGAACGGCTCAAGGCCAAGCTGCAAACAGAGGGATTGTTTGAGCCCGCGCGCAAAAGACCCATCCCCCAATTCCCCGCGCGCATTGGCATTGTCACCTCTCTCCAAGCCGCTGCGTTGCAGGATGTGCTCCACGTCATACGAAAACGCGACCCAGGATTACAAATTGTGCTGGCTCCGGCACGGGTGCAGGGCGAGGGAGCGGGAGCAGAGATCGCGGCAGCCTTAGGCCTGCTCAACATGTGGTCAGCCCAACAACCCACGCCGCTCGACCTGATTCTGGTCACACGAGGCGGCGGGAGTTTGGAAGATCTTTGGGCATTTAATGAAGAGGTGGTGGCTCGCGCTTTGGCAGCTTCTGCTTTGCCCACTATTTCAGCGGTGGGGCACGAAATCGATTTTACCATCAGCGATTTTGTGGCGGATAAACGCTGCGCCACCCCCACCCTCGCAGCCGAGGAAATCACCCAGCAGGCCTTCCAAGCCCGGGAACATCTGGCTCGTTTACACGCGCGCCAATCCGCCGCCATGGCCAACAATTTGCGGCGCTTTCGCGATGCGCTTCGGACGGTGAGCGAGCGATTGGCTCGGGCCCATCCGCGCAGGCGGTTGAGGGAGGACGCGCAAACCCTCGACGTCCTGGCGGACCGGCTCTCGGCCAGTCTGCACCGAAGTATGGAGGACCGCCGCAGGACACTGGCGCGATTCGCGCAACTGCTTCAATCCTATCACCCACGCCGACGGCTGGCAGATTCGCGCCAGCGCATGGCCCAGTTTGGCAGACGGCTCACACTCGCCTCCGCCAACCAACTGCAGCACGCCCGTAAACACCTTGAATCTTTGCGCCAAAGGCTGGAAATTCTTGCTCCGCAACAGACCATGCGGCGCGGATACGCGATTGTGCTGAGGACTGAGGATGAAAAAGTCGTGAAGAGCCCCGCTGATGTTTCCCCTGGCGAAGCACTGCGTGTTCTGTTGGCTGATGGTGAAATAAAGGCCACCGTAAAATCCGAATGAAATACTCTATTTGCAACGAAATCTTCGAAGGCTGGCCGATGGAGCGAATCTTCGCCACGGCCCATAGGTACGGTTACTCGGGAATTGAGATCGCTCCATTCACGCTAGGAAAATTGATTAGTGATGTCTCTATCGCCGAACGGGAGCGGTTGAAAAATCTGGCGGCGGAGCATGGAATGGAAATAGCCGCGCTCCACTGGCTGCTGGCCAAAACCGAGGGATTTCACGCCACTCATCCCGATGCCACCGTCAGAAAAAGGACCTCGGTTTACCTGCGAGAGCTGGCTAAAGCCTGCCGGGACATGGGCGGAAAAATACTGGTCTTCGGTTCACCCAAACAGCGCAACCTCCTGCCGGGCGTGACCCAGGAACAAGCCACGGAGTTCGCCCGTGAAACGCTGCGTGATCCAATCCGGACCTGCGAGGATCTTGGAATCACCTTGTGCCTAGAACCTCTTGGCCCTCAGGAAACCGATTTTTGGAATACCGCAGCTGAAACGCGCGCCTTTGCCGAATCAATGAAAAGCCCGGCCTGCCGCATTTTGCTTGATGTGAAGGCCATGAGCACCGAGAGCGTACCAATCACCGCTCTCATCAATACCCATGAGTGCTTTTTCCGTCACTTCCATGTGAACGATCCCAACCTAAAAGGCCCGGGCTTTGGCGAAGTCGATTTCAAGCCAATCATGGAGGCCTTGAATTCTGTTAACTATGGCGGCTGGATTTCCGTGGAGGTCTTTGATTTCAGCGAAGGCACGGACGTGATTGCCTCCCAAAGCATCAGGAACTTGAAGGAGGCTGCGTCAACTGGCCGTGGGCCAGGACCTTCTCAATCTCCTGGCGCAACATCTCGTTGACCTTGTCGACGCTCTGGTGGGCATCGACGATGTGGAACTGATAGCTGGCCTGCATCTGCTTGAACTTGTCCTGCACGAGTCCTTGGTAGGTCAGGAAACTGTCAAACATGTCGCGCGAGAGCCCCAGATCCATCCCGCTTTCCCAAAAATCCAATGAATGATTCTTGGCAAAATTCCGCTGCACCAACTCCTCAGGGGAGACGTTTAAGTAGAACACCGCGTCCGGAACCAGCGCCATGCCGTAAAGGTTTCTGACCCAGTTTTCTTCCATGCCCCTCACCATGTCGCGGACCATCAGGGTATAGATGTAACGGTCGGCCAGAACCATGAAACCGGATCTAAGAGCGGGGAGGATGATGTTCTCCAACTGATCGGCAAAATCAGTGGCGTAAAACAGGCTCAGGGTGATGCGGCTCAGAATATTTCCCCTCTGGGCGTTGTTCAACTCCTCGCTGACCAAAGTGGAACGTTTCAAGCCCACCTGAACCGTGGCATGGCCATTGCCTTCAAGCCAATTGACCAGGCGACTGATTTGAGTGGATCGCCCCGAGCCGTCAGCTCCCTCCACCACGATCAGCTTACCCGTCAACTCCTCCAGTTTGGTACCTGGAATGCCGTGACCAAAAAACCGCTTGGGCGAAGTGGGCGGGACAAGAATGGTTGCTTGCTCGACCTGTTTGCGTGGCTTCTTTTTCATGCGCGGGTCGAAGGCTGTTTGGAAATGAACTGATCAAGGTCAATTTTGCTCCGAACGATCTGACGGAAAATCGATTGCTGGGTTTCAATCCTCTGATTCGCGTCCATCGTGACAAAATCAAACTCCGTGCTCATGGCAAGATACTGTTCATAGATCCGCCCCTGGAAGATGCGGAAACTCTCATACGGATCCTGCGACAACTTTAAATCCATGCCGGCCTCGAAATATTTCAATTCGGGCCGATTATCGAGGATGCGACTTAGGGAGATTTCCAGGCTGGCCTTGAAAAAGAAGGTCAAATCAGGCAGACCCGCAAAACTGTAGTTGCCGCGCACCCAGCTGGGACGGCATCCCCGCACGGTGTCACGGGCGAAGGCTGTAAAAATATACCTATCGCAAAGAACGATGTAACCTGCGCGAAGAAGGGGCAGCAACTGGCGTTCGTAACGATCGGCAAAATCGGTGGCGTGAATCAGGCTAAAGGTAGTGGGCGTGAGGAGTTCCCGTTTCTTTCCTTTGCTGGTCGCGGTCTTTACCAGCTCGGAGGAGTTCCATGCCGTGAAAAAAACCCGGGCGCCCATCTGTTCCAGCCAGCGCTGAACCAGATGGATCTGCGTAGATTTGCCTGAGCCGTCGAGACCCTCAACGGCAATCAGCCGACCGGGGAAGCCCATCTCGGCAAATGTTCGCGTGGATTGCAGCATAAAGCGTTAAAGATGGTAAAGCGACGCAAGAAATTGGTAAGTCAAAAAAGTTGCCCAGGCAATAAGAGCACGAACCTGGGGGATTTGGATAGCAATGATAATGAAAATAAACCCGTACTGAGCCAACCTCATATAGGTCTCCCACGGCATATTGACTGCATTTTTTAAAACATGGGAACCATCGAGGGGAGGAATTGGCAGAAGGTTGAAGAAGCAAAGAAACAAACTGACGAGAATCAGGTTATTGCACATCTCAACGAGAATATGAGAGCCGGTAAGAATACCGATCTTCAGCGCGCCCATAATCACTGCCGCCAGAAGAATGTTCATGGCTGGGCCTGCCAAGGCCACCAGCGTGTCATCGCGGCGGGGATTGTGAAGATTGCTAATATTGACTGGCACAGGCTTGCCCCAACCAATTATGAACCCCGCCAATCCGGAACCCGCCGCAGCCAGGGTGACAGCCAGCAAAGGAAGAACAATCGTGCCGATTGTATCGATGTGTACGGCTGGATTGAGGGAGACGCGCCCCAGATTTTTCGCGGTGTCATCGCCGCACTTGCTTGCCATCCACGCGTGGGCAAACTCATGAAACGTTAATACCGGGATAAAACACAAATAAAGCAGCAAACCGTTGAGCAGAGCCGATTGATCCATCGCTGCAAACCTTACCACACAAGTGGTACGGGTAAAGCATTCCCGACTAGACCGCGAATTTTTCCTAATCCCAAAGCCTAAGCCCGCCGCAATCCCCCACCCTCAACCTGCCAACGGTTTAACTCGCGGCTCATTTCGGATGGCCAGTTTTCCTCGGTACACGTCATAAATACTTGGCTCTGCGAAGCATGGGTTCGTTGCAACAGCGGCATGAACCCAGAGCGCCGGTGCAAATCGAGTTCGCCCATAATATCGTCAATCAGCAATACCGGCGCGCTGCCAACGCAGGCTGTGATAAAATCGGCCTGGGCCATCTTCAAGGCAATGGCCAGGGTACGCTTCTGCCCTTCGCTGGCAAAATGTGCCGCTGGCTGGCCATCGATCAGCAATTGTAGTTCGTCGCGGTGAGGCCCCACCACGGTGGTACGCAAGGCGCGCTCCCGCGCCTCGCTACGTTTCAACGCCAAGCCGAAATCACCTTCCACGGCCGGTTGATAGGAAATGGCCAATTCCTCCTTCGTCGAAGCCATCTTCCGGTGTGCGCCCCCCACAATGGGAGCCAGCCGGGGGATGAGCGAAAGGCGCGACCTCATCAATTCCTCGCCCGACCGGACCAGCTCGTGACCAAAACTTTCCAAGGCCGCTCCGTCCGTTGTTCGCTGCTTCAACAGCGCATTTCTGGCCCGCAACGCAGCTGCATACCGTTGCAAAGTTGCCAAATATCCCGGCTGAGTCTGCGCGAGCAATAGATCCAAGAAACGCCGCCGCCGACTGCCCGGGCCTTTCACCAACTGCACATCCTCCGAACAAAAAACCACGGCCCGAAACACCCCCACGAAATCACTCAACCGCCGAATGGGCTGGCCGTCCAAACTCAGTTTCCTCTCCCGCGCCGACCAATACAGTTTAATCTCCCGATGCGTGACTGAAACGGCCTCGCCGCCCACAAAATAACCCTTTTGCCCATGACGGATCATTTGAGAGCTTGTCACCCCGCGAAATGAGCGCAAGGTGGCCAGGAGATAAATCGCCTCGAGTAAATTAGTCTTCCCTTGGGCATTCCGCCCAAGGAACAAATGAAACCCCGGCCCGAACTCCGCGTCCAAACGCGCGTAATTCCGGAAATCTCGAAGTCTCAACTGGCTCAAATGCACGTCACCACTTCATCCCGTCTACGAGCGTTGGGCAAAGCAAAAAAGACGAGAGTTCGACCATTTAAGAGTCAACTCATGGGCGGTTTAAAGTGCATGGGCCTCTGATTTTGATGATTCTCATACCATTTCCCAGCAATGATCGGTGAAGTTGGAGTGGGAGCGACCGCCCTCTCAAGAAAGCATGGCTGCTAGGAATTGTTAGACTCCATATTTGGCGCGTTTTGCCTCGGCAATCCGGACTCTGGTTTCTTCGGGGGTGAGGGGTAAGGCGGTGGGAGGGCAGAATTTGAAGCCTGCGGCAGCGGGGAGGATGTGTAAGACGCCGGGTCTGTTGTGACCGGCGTAAGGGGGGTAAGGCAAGGGAAGGTGTTGGTAGTGGGCTTCCATGTTGGCCAAGGCCTGCTCCTCGGT
>JANYDC010000010.1 GCA_025359965.1 Pedosphaera sp. | reverse complement strand
ATGCCTATTAACGCGAAACCAATGCTGGCGAAGGAAAACGCAACCTGACGGTGCAAATGAAAACGAGCAGGAGTGACATCGATGCCTTGGGCGCGGCGTTTGGCCACTTCCTGCATGAGTTTCGAGTGGCTCATCTCGCTCAAGGGCGGCTCGCGGCGGGCCTTCAACAGAACATTAAGATCGATGGGGTCGGTGGCAAATTCACTGCTGCGGACAGGATGCCACTCATCCTCCAACTCACCCACCGATTCTGTAATATTGGTGGATAGGTCGATAGCATTGGTCTCGGAGGCTCGCGGGACAGAGCGGGTGGAGCGAACTTCAATAATGGGATTGAACAGCGTGAACGAGATGGTGTTGCGGGCGAGATCGAGATTGATCTTGGCCTCCGGCGCGCTGGTGCGCGAAATGATCTCATTCCTCTCCAGTTTGTAGAGACGCACGTCCGCCAGATCGTTCCCATCACGTTTTCTCACATACAAGACAATCCCCGGGATTTCATCAATAAACCGGTCTTCCGTGATCAGATTTGAGACGTTTTTGACGCCCACTTCTTCAAAAAGACTCTTGAAAGCCACGCGGCAATCCGGCGCGATTTTAAGATTAAACCAGGCGCAGAGCAGACTCACGAGAATGCTCAGCAATATTACTGGGGCGACCAGTGACACCAGACTCACCCCGCTGGCGCGCACGGCTGTCAGCTCATTCTCAGCGCTAAAGCGGCCAAAGGTCAGCAAAGTAGCTGTTAGAAGGGCAAACGGCAGGGCATAAGCCATCACGTAGGGAATCAACAGCCCAATTAACTTGAAGATCATGCCAATCCCAACCTTGCCCGTAACCATCAAGGCCAGAATCTCCTTGAGCGAATTGCCCAGCAGCAGAATCAGGGTAAACACGCTCACAGTCATCACAAGCGTCAGGATGACTTGGCGGGTCAGATAAAGATGCAGTGTCCGCAAGCAACAGACCCTAACCGAACAAACAATAATTAACAGTCCGGCTTGAAATTTTTCCAACGGGGTTCGTCGGCCACCTCAACTGTCACGGGACCGGGATTCTGGGCGGGCGAAAGGATGGCGATGAAATCAAGCATGTCGCGCCCGGTGTTGTAAGTGCCGTGAACCAAACCTTTCGGCAAATAAATCGAATCGCCCGGCCCCATGATGCGCTTTTCATCCTCAATCCATTGCTCGGCGGTTCCACTTAGGATGTAAAGCACCTCTTCCATATGGGGATGATGATGGAAGCGGTGGGCCTCACCCGGTGGCAATGTGGCACGGACGACCATTAGATTGGTGTCCTTGACCATTCCCGGTTTGCAATGCCAGAAATGGGTCTTGCCGGGAAGGTATTCCTTCTCGGTCTCAGCCAAGGTGACGATGCGCCACAGGGCGTCAGATGGATTCGACATGCTTATTTATTCTGGCAATGGCTGGGATGATCAAGTGCATTACTTCCCGAACCAAAACAAATTACGGATCCAACTTGTCGGCATCAACCATTGAAGGGGTGCCGCTTGGCTTATGCCATTGGTTGTCGTTGTTCCATCTGGGATTCCACAAACTCTTGGGCGGAATGACATTTACAACGTCCCTCCGATACGCGCTCTCGGAGTGCCCGTCGCAGAACATCAAATTGCTCCGCCGATTGTGCCGACTCGAAGGCCACTGATCCACCTCACCGGGGTCAATGCTGGCGTTGTAGGTTTGCTTCGAAATATCCGCTTTGGAATCAGCAAGCATGATCAAGAGGGTTGGCTGCTTAACCGTAATTTCCGTGACTTTTCCTTGGTAAAATCCTCCATCCACATCGCCGCCCAGACCAAGCTGAGGTCTGGCTTGCAGGTCCACCCCCCAGTCGTTGTAACCAAGTGAAAAGCGTGTTTGTGGAGTGACGGCCCATGGATCAGGGTTGCCCTTGCCAACGGTCTTGTTGGAATTGGTGCTCCACGCGGTTTCAGGTTTGGCCGCTGCACAACGAAACACTTGGCGATTGGTGCCCATTTGCGAAAAAAGCCGCTCAGGCCAGACATAACGGTTGTTAACCGTTGAAAGGGAGCCTGGGTATGCCCCGTTGGCCTGAACATACATCACCGTTGCAATGCCTAATTGGCGCAAGTTGTTCATGCACGCGGTTTGCTGGGCTTTGGACTTGGCCTTGGCCAGGGCAGGCAGGAGCATGCTGGCCAAAATTGCGATAATGGCAATAACCACCAGCAGTTCGATGAGCGTGAAGCCCCGTGCTTTCCTTCTCTCTGACGAATGGAACATAAGAACAACTTTCTGCCACCCACGCCACAATGCACGCCGGTACTCCGTTCCGGGTTGCATCCCAACTATAGGTGCGATTTAATTGATTATTGCAAACCTAGCACCGTCCCCACGCGCGATCAATGAGCCAAAAGCACCAAATACTATCTGAAACACACATTATTGGCGAACGCACAACCGAGTGGATCGTCCGCAAAGAACAATGTCCCGGCCTGGCGCATCATCAAATTGCACACGTCGGGGTGGCGGATGCAGCCGCGCCTTATTCCATGGTTCGAACCCATTTAAACGGGGCTTATATTCTGGCCTGTTTTTCTGGTGCGGGATCCATTTTGTTGGATGGCCGCTGGCAGCGATGCGGTGCGGGCACAGCATGTCTGGCGCCACCGCACGTGTTGCACGCCTTTCACGCGGTCCAAGGCAAAAGATGGGGTTTTGCCTGGGTAAAATACGAAACAGCGGCCAACCAAGCACCATTGATCACCAACGGCAGCCCCGTCATGGCCCCCTTCTCCAGCGAGCCGCTCCGAGATGCCATCATGGGCTTGTACCATGAGAATTTGTCAGGCGCGGATGCTGTTTTTCTCAAGCATTGGACGGATCTCATCCATCAATATGTGCTGCGTTTTGCCCAACCCTGGCATCTCGATCATCGTCTCGCCCCCCTCTGGAATGCAGTGGTTAACGCTCCCGGAGAGGCATGGTCCTTGGATCGCCTCGCCAAAGCCTGCCACATGAGCGGCGAACACCTCCGACGCCTGTGCCGACGCCATCTGGGACGCAGCCCCATGCAGCACATTACCTACCTGCGCATGCAGCGCGCCTCAGAGTTGCTTGAGGAAACGCAGGACAAAATTGAGACCATTGCCGCCCAGGTGGGCTACGAAAACCCTTTCGTCTTCTCCACAACCTTCAAACGGTGGATCGGCTGGCGTCCCTCCGAATACCGGAAAAGGAAGACCAAAACTGATTGAATTTGAAAGGTTCCTAGTGAATCCGCAAGATCTCGAACTATCACAGTCCAAGACGCTTCGCGACTTCCGTGAATTGACAATGACGCCTGTACGTCATTTGATGCTGTTGTTAACCACTTTATGAAAAGCTTCCGCCATTGTGTTGTTCTAGCCACGGTGCTGCTGGGCCTTAGCCTGCCGCTCCTTGCCCAAACCCCCGAATGGATTTGGGTCTCCAACCAAACCTCTGACAACGAGGAAATCTACCTTGTTAAATCAATAACTCTTTCCGCCAAGGCCAAAAAAGCGACATTGGAGCTGGCTTGCGACGATGAGGGTGTTGGATATGTCAATGGAGCCAAAGTGGTCGAAAGCAAAACCTGGAGCGCCATTGCCAAGGGCAACGCAGCGGCAGCCTTGGTTGTGGGCGAAAATATCATCGCCGTGCGCGCCAAGAACACAGGCTCAGCGGCCGGCGTGCTGGCGCGGCTGACCATTGAGGACGCAGAGGGCAAACAATCCGTCGTCGTCTCAGATCCAAGCTGGACCGCCTCCAAACAATCCAGTGAAGGCTGGAATAAGGTGGGCGGAGCGAAAGGCTTCGTTCAAGCACACAGCTTTGGCAAACTAGGGGTCAGCCCTTGGGGTGAGCTCGCCGAGCCGAAAAAAGGCGTGGCCACAGCTGCCGAATCCATCCGAGTGGCCAACGGTTTCAAGATTGAGTTGATTAAATCCTCCCAAGATGAGGGTTCCTGGGTTTCAATGGCGATCGACCCCAAAGGCCGACTGATCATTTCACCGCAAGAAGGCAAGGGAAACATTCTGCGAATGACCTTGGATGCCAACGGACAAGTAACGCAATCCGAGAAAATCGACCTGCCGATCGGCGGTTCCATGGGCATGCTCTACGCCTATGACAGCCTGTACGTGAGCGGCCAGGGCAAGGACGGTCGCGGCCTGTTCCGCCTCCAAGACACCAATGGCGACGATAAGTACGACAAAATGGAGCTGATTAAACCAATCGATGGCGAAGGCGGAGAGCATGGTTCTCACGGCTTGGTCAAAGGCCCTGACGGAATGATCTACTACATCCACGGCAATTTCGTGAAAGTTCCTACCGATATCGCCCCAACCTCGCCACACCGCAATTATGCCGAAGATTCACTTCTGCCCCGTGGCGAGGATGGCAACGGTTTCGGCGTGGGCATCAAGCCCCCCGGCGGATTTATCATCCGCGGCGACAAAGACGGGAAAAAGTGGGAGATGGTGGCGGGCGGCATGCGCAACACTTACGACTTTGATTTCAACCAGGACGGTGAAATGTTCGCCTATGACAGCGACATGGAGTGGGATTGGGGTACCCCTTGGTACCGCCCCACACGCGTGTATCACCTCGTATCGGGTGGCGACTATGGTTTCCGCGAAGGCACAGCCAAGTATCCGGCCTATTTCCCGGACATTCTGCCCCCGGCCTATGACGTCGGCATCGGCTCCCCCACTGGAGTAAAATTTGGCACCGGCGCGAAGTTTTCCGCCAAATATCAGCGTGCCATGTATGCCCTTGATTGGTCCTATGGCCGCATTTCAGCCGTTCACCTGACCCCGGACGGCGCTTCGTACAGCGCGACTCGCGAGGATTTCGTGGTGGGCAAACCACTCAACGTTACCGACATTGTCATCGGTAAGGATGGAGCCATGTACTTCACCACTGGTGGACGCGGCACCCAATCCGGCTTGTATCGCGTAACATACGTGGGTAGTGAGTCCACAGCCGCAGTCGGTCCTGTGCAGGACGAAAAAGCCGCCTCGGCACGCAAGACCCGCCATGCGCTGGAAGCCTTCCATGGGCATCAGGATCCAAAGGCTGTTGACACGGCCTGGCCTTACCTCTCCAACCCTGACCGCTGGTTGCGCTACGCCGCTCGTATCGCCATCGAATCACAACCCGTCGCCTCCTGGAGACAGCGCGCCTTGGATGAAAGCAACACCGAAGCGTCTCTCACCGCGCTGCTGGCCCTGGCCCGTTTGGGCAGCTCGCAGGATCAAGCCGAGCTGATCCAAGCCCTTGGCAGACTCGAATTTCCCACCTTGGCCCAAAAACTCAGCGCAACTCGCGTCCTAAGCCTGAGCTTCATTCGCCAGGGCAAGCCAGCCACAGAAGAACACGACGGCATCTCTGACCGTCTGAACGCCATCTTCCCCACTGAGAGTGCTGATTTGAACCGCGAAGTGGCCAAGCTGATGATCTACTTGGAGACACCTGATGTGGTCGGCAAATGCCTCGATCTGGTCCGCAAGGCCGAAACCCAGGAGGAGCAGTTGTTCTACATCTTCGCCCTGCGCACGGTTCGCACCGGCTGGACGGAGGAGCAACGCCAGCAGTACTTCACCTGGCTGAGCGAAAGCGCCAGCGAGAATGACGCCCTGCCCCGCATTAAAAAACACCCTGCGCTCACGCTAAGTTGGTTCACCGATGTGGGCAGCCAATTCAGCGATGGAGCAAGCTATCCAAACTTCCTGAAGAACATCCGCCGCGACGCCGTGGCCCTCCTAAGCGACAGCGAAAAGGGCGGTCTGGCCAAATACATCACCGGCAAAGCCAAAGCCGCTCCAGCCGCAGTCAAAGCCCGCGAGTTTGTCCAAAACTGGAAGACAGACGACATCGCACCCTCCTTGAATCAAGTCTCCAAGGGCCGGAACTTCGCGAGCGGTCAGGCGGCTTATGCGGCAGCCCAATGCGTGGCCTGCCATCAATTCAACGGCGCGGGTGGCGCCGTGGGCCCCGATCTTACCACGGTATCGAGCCGTTTCAGCCGCGCCGATATTCTCAGCTCGATTCTTGATCCCTCCAAAGTGGTCTCCGAACAATACGAGAACACGACCTTGCTCCTGAAAAATGATGATGATGTGACAGGCCGCATCGTGGAAGAAAATGATGCCCGCTACGTGTTGGTTACGGATCCCCTGCACAATGGCCGCACCGAGGTGAAAAAATCTGACGTGAAATCCAAAAAAGCCTCCAAAATCTCGCCCATGCCCGAAGGCCTGGCCAACGTCCTGACCAAGAGTGAAATCCTTGATCTTCTAGCGTATTTGGAGACATCGGGTAAATCCTCAGCTGCTCAGTTTGCCAAATAAAAGCCTTAAAGTGGCCGCCCTACCTTTTACCTGATCGCTCTTCGTCGGGAAACGTGCATACCTAACGTTTCAAACCGCTGACGAGCCAAGGTAGGGCGCATGGAATGATATCCCCCGCCCTTTCCCTTTTTTCCATTCCAAGAGATCCTATATCACCCGCGACCGTGGTGATTCACTGGGTCGTTTCCTTCCTTTGCCAGCAATTTCGATGTTATTAACTAGTCGAATGTGATTGATTTTCAAAGGCAATACCTCACGCTGGGCCCAGCTAGCCATTGTTTGTCGTTTTGACGCACGTCCCTGCCTTATGAAACGAACCCTATTGCTTCTGCTTTTTCCGCTCTGCGCCCTCATCAAAGTTCAGGCCCATGTCGTTCGCTGGTGGGATGGCGGTCCCGGCCTGCCTAATAGTTCTCTTTTGCGCCTCGTCATCTATCCGGGAAGCACTGTTCTTCCCCTTGGCTTTATAGAAGTGGCCCCCGGAGACCGGTTCGAGGAATGCACCGTTACCGTCAAACTCGATCCTCTTGATCCAGCCATTGCCGAATACGTAAGCCTGAACATTCTTGGTGCAAATCCGGACAAAAGTGTGGGGATCATCGTTGGCCTTAAGAAAATTCCTCCCATCGCATTGCCATTTCGAATCAAAGGTACGTGGGCCGCAACCGGAAAACCGGATGGCGGCGATTGCACCGCCGTCTTCCCCAATCCTTTTGAGGTTCCCGTGGTTATGGGCGTCGCGCTTCCATGGGTACTGCAATATGTTTCTCTGAGCAACTCGCTCAAGATCGACACCGGCGGAGAAAAAGTGGGCTTGCAAGAAGCCTGTTTCCCCATAGGCCCGTGGAAAACCATCGCCATCGGCAGCAGCTTTTCGCTCAACGCTCCTGACAGAAGCGATGGTCGATACTACCGCGGAATCAATCGGTTGGGCGGATCTCTCGTGGGGACCATCTACGACTTACAGGGTAAACCGCAGACAGGCGTTAGGATCGAGTTGCCGGGAGGCGGCGCGAGTACCGGCCTGGACATATTCGGAAACTATCAATTGCCATCCCTTCCCTACGGCGATACCGACTTTCACATCTGGAAACCGATCCAGTACCTGAATCCCACCAGCGGACTTACCCTCACGCAGAAAGTCGGTATCACCATCGGGATACCCACCAAAACCGCCTTTACAGCCTTGCAATACTGGTTTGATGCTCAGGCTTTTGCTGCTCCCAAGGGCGATTATTCAGGATGGTCCGCCATTGGCCTCGCCAGAATTGATAAATCGGAAACCTATTTGTATTACGACGGCGGCGCGCGCCCCATTGCCGACCAACCTCGCAACGGTTCCGGGGCGGAAGTCTGGATAACTCCGCCCACTGGCATGCCTTACAAAATCGGCCGAGGTCTGGACACGGAAAACTTTATAGAAAACCCCATGCCAGGCTCATGGAAGATCACCACCACTCTCCAAAACGAAAGCCGAAGCCTGTCGTTGACCGTCCCCCTGCACTTTTAACCTTTCGCTGCATTCGCAATGCGGCATGGGACTAAAGCGGCGCAAGTTCGGGCGCTGGTGTACCAGGCGGATTACAAAATTGACTGGCCAGATGCGAGAAAGCCCTCGTAAGCCGGGCATGCCGCTTCGGAATCAAAAGTCATCTCAAAAGGGTATTGACGCAAAAGTGCGAATCGACATCATTGCGACCTTAAGAAGGGTCTGAAAATGGCGATACACCACGCAGTGAAGAATGGATTCTTGATTTTGCTGACAGCATGGATGCTGATGGGCATGGCTACCCCCGCTAGTGCCCAACCCAACAGTCCAGATGGCATCATTTACCGCACCGGCGTCTCGTGGACCATGCGTCTGGGCAAGGACCTCTTCGGCGCACTCACCACCGAGCGAAAGAATTTTGTCAATTCCCAGCCCATCTCTATAGAGATGGAAATGTCGCCCCAGGTGCGAATGCTTTATTATCCCGATGAGCCCAAACCCATTCGCGGCGTTTGGATTTCAGTGGGTTTCATTGATCTGGTCAACCGCGTTGCCCACGCCGCCGCCATCAGCACCCGCGTCAAAAAACATAAGGATTATCTCGATAAATACATCCTGCTTCTGGCACAGGAAGACGGCAAAAACGAATTGCAACCCCTCCCAAACGATACCGACGCCTCGTTCTGGACAGATGATGTGATGAACGAGCAGCAGGGGAATTTCAATTCCATTGTGGGTATCCTCGTAGGCCTAAAGCTGGCCCATCATTACCTGGGCCACTACGATAAATACCACGATAAGCTCGATGACGACAAGGAGTTGAAGAATCCCATCAACTCCTTGATCACCCCTGATGAATGGGAGGCGGCTTTCAAACTCGGCATGAGAAACGCGTACGACGGCGGCTGCTTGATGGAAGGGGCCAACAGTTTTTTCCAGACGATCGATAGAATGCCCAAACGCCCCGAGTGGACCATCTATTTTCTTCCCCAGAACGTCAAAGTTGGGCGCTTAATTGAAGTGATGAAAAGATCACAAAAAGAGTTCCTCAACGGCAAGTAGTTCTAAGCAGGATTTTACGCAACGAATTCCAGCCCCTGTTGATGGGGTATGATTCCATGGCGGTGGGCGGCACTAAGGAAACGGCGGATCGATTCCCTGCCCTTTTCACCGTAATCCAGCGTCCAGTGGTTGACGTACATCCCCACAAATCGATCCGCCAAATCCCGCCCCATATCCCGTGCGTACTGGAGCGCGTGCTCAACGGCGGGTGCGCGATGATCAAGGCTGTACTGGATGCTCGCCGTCATAATGCGTGAAAGCTCGCGGCGATCCGCAGTCGCGATACGTTTATGGACCACGTTGCCGCCCAAAGGCAGCGGCAGGCCATCCTGTTCCCGACCCCACCACACACCTAAATCCTCGCAAAGCACCAACCCTTCGTTGGCAAAAGTCAGCTGGCCCTCGTGGATGATCAAGCCCACCTCGGCTCGGCCTTCCTTTACCGCCTTAAAAATCTCGTCGAACGGCACCACCACAAAATTTAAATCTTCCGCTTTGGTTCCTAACCAGAGCTGAAGAGCCAGAAAGGCGCTGGTCATCGTCCCCGGCACCGCAATTCTCACCTGGCGGATATCGTCCCGGGAAAGCCTTCGTTTTGCGACCAGCATCGGCCCGTATCCGTCACCCATGCTCGCGCCGCTGGGCAGCAGCGCATACTGATCGCTTACGTAGGCATAAGCATGAATGCTGATGGCGGAAATATCCAACTCGCCCCGGGTGGCGCGTTCGTTCAAGGTTTGAATATCCTGAAGAACGTGCTGAAAACGCCAGCCAGCGGGCACAGGTATGAGATCCTTCGCCAACGCATAAAACATGAATGCATCATCCGGGTCCGGAGAATGTCCAAGAGTAAACAACCGTTCCTGCATGCTGCGAGGATAGGTTGTGACCACCTCGATGTCGAACACCTACAATGAATCAGGGATATTTCCCAATTCATGGCCCACTGCCAGTTAACCGATCCTCTCCCCGACCAAGTGCTCTGCGCGCAGCTCAGAGAATAATTTCTGTCCGCCATGCGTCGAATCGTTACAATCATGGGTATGTCCAGTCTGGTTCGCCAATTCAGTGTGCAATTTCGACATCAGGTCCATTTTACGGATCATGTGTTCGATTTGGGGAATCCATTGCTGGTGGACGTCCTCACCGAAGCCGCCCACCACGCGCCGCCCAAGGTGTTGATTGTGATCGACGATGCCCTGGCAAAGTCCCAGCCCGCCGTTGTTGATGCGATTCAGGCTTATTTCGATCAACATACTCTGCGTGCGCGCTTAGTGTGTCCTCCCATCTCGCTGGAGGGTGGCGAACGTGTCAAAAACTCCTATTTTCGCGTCACTGAGATTCATTCGGCTATCGATAAGTTTCATGTCGACCGTCATTCCTACCTTATTGCCATTGGTGGGGGCGCTCTACTAGATATGGCTGGATTGGCCGCCGCCACAGCTCACCGGGGTATCCGCCACATCCGCATACCCACCACCACCCTTAGCCAGGATGACTCTGGAGTTGGCGTCAAAAACGGGGTGAATGCATTCGGCAAAAAGAATTTTATCGGCACTTTTGCCCCGCCCTATGCCGTTATTAACGATTTTCGCCTGCTCGATTCCCTGCCCGACCGCGATAAGCGCAATGGCTACGTGGAAGCAGTCAAGGTGGCCTTGATCCGTGATGCCGCCTTTTTTGAGGAAATCGAACAGAACGCCCTCAAACTTCGCAGCTTCGATGAGGCTGCCATGCGACGGCTGATCCATCGGTGTGCCGAATTGCACATGACGCACATCGCCACCTCGGGTGATCCCTTTGAAATCGGCTCGGCCCGCCCGCTGGATTTCGGGCATTGGGCCGCCCACAAACTGGAACAACTCAGCGAATATCGCATCCGCCATGGCGAGGCCGTCGCGATCGGCATCGCCTTGGATGTGATTTATTGCAGGCGCAGCGGTTTGCTGGATCATCATTCCGCCGAAAGAATCCTCAACCTGCTTGAAGTGCTCGGTTTTGATCTTTACGCCAATGAGTTGGTTCATGTGGGCAAGGATGGCCAACTTCTCATCCTGAAGGGCCTTGAGGAATTCCGCGAACATCTGGGCGGTATGCTCACCATCACTTTGCTCGAAGAGATCGGGCGGGGAGTGGAGGTTCACGCCATGGACATGGGCTTGGTCCTCGAATCCATGAACGAGTTGGAACGCCGACATGCGCAAACCCAATCCGCTTCTGAGGCTGTTTAGTTTCCTCGCGCATTTCGTTGCGCTAGGATTCACGCCATGAGACGTCTTGCAGTTCTCAACGTCGTCGGCCTGAGCGCCAGCCTGTTGAAACGCGGTTTGCCCCGGATTAACCAATTTGTGGCGAAGGGCCGTCTGCAATCCTTCCCACCCGCGTTTCCCGCCCTCACCTGTACCGCGCAATCGAACTACCTCACCGGCGGGACGCCCACCTCGCACGGCATCGTCGCGAACGGCTGGTACAACCGCGAGCAGGCCGAAGTCCAATTCTGGAAGCAATCTAACCACGTCGTCCAAGGCCCGAAAATCTGGGACCAGTTGCGACAGGAAATCCCCGGCTTTACCTGCGCCAAACTCTTCTGGTGGTATAACATGTACGCCTCGGTGGATTATTCGATCACACCAAGACCAATGTACCCGGCGGACGGACGCAAGGTGTTCGACATCTATACCGAGCCGTTCTCCATCCGCCCTGAGATTAAAGCCGAGTTGGGAGAGTTCCCTTTCCCCGCCTTTTGGGGTCCGGCGGCAGGTTCGCACCGGAAACCGTTTGCGCCCGATGCCGTTTCCAAATGGATCGCCGCTTCGGCCAAATGGATCGATAGAAAATACTCCCCCACCCTAAGTCTGGTCTACCTGCCACACCTTGATTATAACCTGCAACGGCTGGGGCCTAATCACCCCGAGATCATCCACGACTTGGAACGTGTTGATAGTTTTGTGGGCGATCTGTTGGATTTTTACCAGCAGCAGAACGTGGACGTCATCATTCTGTCTGAGTATGGCATCTCAGCCGTGGATCGCCCCATCCATCTCAACCGACTCTTTCGCGATAAAGGCTGGCTTCGAATCAAAGAAGAAATGGGCCGGGAGTTACTTGATGCGGGGGCGTCCAAAGTCTTCGCTGTGGCCGATCACCAAGTGGCCCATATTTATTGCCAGGATGCCTCACTGCTACCGGAAGTTGAAAAGGCGGTACTGGCCGTAACGGGCGTTCAAACCGTGTTAAATGCCTCCACCAAAGCAAGTTGGGGTATTGATCATGAACGCGCGGGCGACCTCATCGCGGTCTCGGATGATCGCTCATGGTTCACCTATTACTATTGGCAGGACGACGCCAAGGCCCCCGATTTTGCCCGCTGCGTGGATATCCACCGCAAACCTGGTTACGATCCAGTCGAGCTTTTCCTCGATCCAGCCATTCGGTTTCCCACACTAAAAATCGCGGGCAAACTCCTGCACAAAAAGCTCGGCTTCCGTATGCTCATGGATGTCATCCCGCTGGACGCGTCACTGGTCAAAGGCTCGCACGGGAGGATTCCAGAGAACACGGATGAACATCCCGTACTCATCACCTCCAATTCGACGAAATTCGCACCAACCTCCCCTCTTCGCTCGGAATCAATCTACGAAATCATTCGGCAAGCACTGACGGGGAAGGAATGACCGCAGCGGAACGTGGTCTTTCGTTAGTTCTCCAGTTGCCGCGTGTAATACCGAAAAATCGTCTGCGCCATGGGGAGCGTCTTTCCACCCAAAACACTCAGATCCAATTGGAGACGATTGCTTGGAAAGGGATAAATATTGCCCTTGAGGTGAGAGAGCTGCTTGGTTTTCAAGTGAAACGTGAGCGATATCGAGGAGCTAGATCGCCTGGCGCTGATATTCTGCACATCCGAAAACAGAAGCGGGCGTTTCCATCCTGA
This sequence comes from Pedosphaera sp., assembly GCA_025359965.1. Taxonomy (GTDB): domain Bacteria; phylum Verrucomicrobiota; class Verrucomicrobiia; order Limisphaerales; family SXQI01; genus SXQI01. The sequence continues at coordinate 1,889 of JANYDC010000010.1, read as the reverse complement.
ATAGGTAAGCCCCTCGGCTGTAAGGTTTAGGAGCGCTTGATAATGGCGCTTGAAGATGATTGCCTCCACCAACAGGAGCAAAAGAATCAGGACCCCAAACAGGATTTGAAAAGGCAGAAGAGGTATCCAAATAGTTCCCGCTAGAAGGCCGAGGCCAATAATTCCCAGCAGCGAAAACATCACCCAGAAAGCAATGGGTCTGCCCTCCCACTTAATCTCTGGAAAGTGCTTTTCCAGGAGTTGCCTGCCAGCCTCAGTTTTGGAATCCGCCTCAACCACCTGATCTTGAGACCGCAATCCCTCAACGACTTTATGGGCTTGCTCATTCAGGTTTGAGAAAAGTGACTCACGAGTTGAGAACCACTTAGAGTAGGCACTCTCGGATGAAACCAACGCCAGTCGGCGCGCCTCCTCCGGACCGACCGATTGCCCAAGCGAATCAAGACGAGCCTGCAAAGTCGGGTGCGAATCAAGCGGGTGAGGGAGTTTTTTTCTCGAATAGTCGCGTCCAAAAACCGGCCTCCCCAGCAAACGTCTCCTGAACGATTGATTGCAAAGGAAGATTCATCGGATCCCCGGTCCGCGTCTTGACCGCTTTTTCAAAACCGTGCTGAAAAGCTTCACATGCCACTTGAAATCTGATCAAGGCTTGGGCAGCGGTTTGAGGAGAGGTCAGCTCGGCCGCTTTCTGATCGGCCAAAAGCTCACGGCTGCGCGAGGCGGTTTGTTCTGTTTCCCCAAAGCACCAGCTAAAAAAACTCAGGAACTGAAGAGCGGGCCAACCCACCAGACCTCCTTCGGCCATGGCAACCATTGTGCCGTGCACTTTATACCTTAGCGGATAGAAATCTCGGGGCATCTTGGTGTCCTCGCCGATAAAATGGCCCAGCTCATGCCCGATAATCGCCACCACCTCGTCCTCGGAAAGCTGCTTGAGCAGAGGGCAAGAAAAGTACAATATTTTGCCTTCTGCCCGGCCTGAGTCGTGAATGACTGCGAATTCAGTCACATAAAAATTCAGGTCGAGACCGATGATGATCCGGTCAGGAGGTGCGGTGTTGAGCCGGGCGGCAGCTCCTTCAACAGCTTGCCACAATTCAGGTGCATCCGCGCGGCTGACTTCGCGCGCCATGTGTTGAGTAAACTCGAAGGGTACTTTCTTGAGCAGGGCGCTGCCTGTCTTCCAAAGGGCAAGCAAGCCCATGATAACGATGGCAAAAAGGAGTTTTGGCACGTACTTGTTCGTCAGCAAAACCGTAAATTCGAACGTGGCGTAGGTCAGCAGAGGGATTAGTAAAAGCACCTCAATCAGCACAGCGGCCATGCAAATCTTCCAGCTCAAACGATAGCCTCGGATCAATTCACTCGGCGACCGCCGCGCTCGGGTGTTCAGCGCAAAAACCGCAAAGGTGGAGAGGCCAAGCACCACCACGAGTAATAAGGAAAGCCGCATCCCCCACTGCAGTCGCTTAAAAGTGCTTACCACACCCTCTTGTGCCAACATGTCATGCAAACCCTGCATTTCCGCAGAAGGATGCAAACTGATCTTAGCAAAATCCAGATTGGCCACACTCTCCAAGCGCCGATTCCGTTCCTCGATTGTTAAATTGGTGGCCTTCTGGGCTGCAACCGCCACTTGAGTTCGGAGCCGACTGTTTAGCCAATGGGGAGCGAGGGTAAAAAAGATCAACATCAGCACAGGAAGGACAAAGCTCGAAATCAAAGCCGTTCGGAGCTGCTTTTTGACATCTAAGAGCCTGTCTGAAAACTCACGTTAGAGGGTGAATCAAGCGAGTCTGCGGAGTTGGATTCGTATCATGGCGAGATAAACCCATGCTTCGGCACTGGATTCCGTCCTCTCGTAGTCACGGGCGAGGCGGCGGTGCTGC
>JANYDC010000089.1 GCA_025359965.1 Pedosphaera sp. | reverse complement strand
GTGGCCGTGCGGTTCCACTACGCTCGCTCCGCTCGGCTCCGTTGCACCACGCGGCCACGAACAATTCATGGGTGCCGCGAGGAAGGAACTGCGTCCAGAATGAGAAGAGAAACATCATGGGAAGCAACATATAAGGGTTGGACCGCGATCAGCGGGCCTACCCTGGGTAACTTGTTCCACGATCCCTTCAACCCTGAAAGTGGTTGAACTCCCACTACCTCACAACAAAAGGCCCCGAAAAACCGAGTCGATACCTTCCTCCCTCAAGGAGCCTCCGTCTCCGCGAGCCGAGCCGCGTAAACTTTCCTCGCGTGCTCGTAAGCCAGCTTGGCCCCGTCCATCTCGTCGGCGCGAATGAACCGTTGCTTTTGCGACCAGCAACGGTCCACACCTTTGAGGCACCAATCCACGCTCCTCTTCGAGGCGCGGATCGGCTTGTCACCAACCACCACAAAAATCGGATTCGTGTGCGATGAAGCCAGAATGCGCACCGCCACCCAGCTGCTTTGAGTGATCGGAACCTTGAAATGGACATCGCGGATTTGGCCATCGGCAAAAAGACTGGTCTTCGCGACCGGATATCCGTTAACGATCACTTCCACCGGAACCTCCCGGCTGCTTCCAATTCGGGCGCGCTCGATGTCCCAATACGGCTTTTCCTCGGGTGAACGCTTCTGGATGGAAGGATTTGGCTCCTGCTCCAACCTCGCCGAAACACGCGCCGTGATCTCAACCTCTCCCGGCGCGACAAGCTTCAACTCACTCCCCTTCTCTCCCATCACCGCGTCATTCACCTTAAAATCAAACAAATGACTGCGGCCGTCACTGACGTAATTGTGGCCCGCGCGGATACCCTCGCACCAACTCTCGTAATCCAGCTTGCCGGCCAGCTTCACATAAGAACGACCCAATCCAACCTTTTCCCCGTAAATACAGGGGAAATCCGTCTCACCACTGATGCGTGTGCGAAAACCGGCATTGAGGGTGTGATACCAAATATTCAATTCCCAAGGATAAGGTGTGTCCACCGTCGAAAGAAAATCAACCGCAGGAAGCATTTTACCATTGGCACCGGGCAACTCATGAGTCACATCCACAATGTACTCATTGGCTCCGATCCCATCGTAAGGCGGCACGATGTAGTTCGGAAGTTCCGCCGTTCCTGCGCCCAAGCCCCAACCCGAGTGGGCTGGTCCCACCAACGCTCCCTGCGCCTTGGCCCACCTCAGCGTATTCAAACCAAGCGTTGGCCAATGATTCTTGGAATTACCCCCGGGATACATCTGCTGCCGAAGCTGCAACAAGCACAAGTGACCTGACTCATGCGAGCCGAATCCCGAAACCTCCACGTCATACCGTAGCAGATAGGGATACTGCGAAACCTTATCAATCGCCCCCGTAAAAAACTGCTTCTGAAAATCAAAACACGGCCCCCATGTCAGGTTCGCGCCAATCTTCAAATCCTCCCCCTGGCAATGCCTCATCATATCCAGGGCAAGAACACCTTCGGTTGGCTTAGAGTAATGCGCACAACCTGCGGCGTGAATATGGTGATCCCCCGACCACCAACCCATTTGCGCCGGATCAATCCAGCGTTCCACCTTGAAGGCAAACTTCCGGTGCGACGCATCCACATGAATCATTTGCCGTTTCAGAACTGACTCCGGTCCGCGCGAAAACTCCACCGTGTAATCACCCTCCGGCAATTGAATCGTTTCACCATCGTGCCGATAAACCTGCGGATGAAACGAGAAATCTGGTGCCAGGCGCTTGGCTTGTGATGGATAAACGTGCCCCTGTCGATCCTTGATCACAAACGATGCCGTCGTCGGCTGCCCCTCTTCGTCCTTTACCTCCAAGCCAATCTCCAGTGCGCGCAAACTCGTGAACAATAGATTCGCCTCATTGCGAAAACCCAGATCCTGCGTCCCCTGCCCCACGTTAAAAAGCAGCCGTGCCTCCCTCTGCCCCACGTCCCTGCTGTACATCTGGATAATGCGATACTCCAGGGCCAACCCGGAAAGCTCCTTGGGCATCAACTGGCCTTCATACAACTCCAGATCCAGCCACAACTCCGGGTCACTTCCCTCCACGTACCCCTTGCCCTCGGTTTTTCTAAAATAACGGTCCGAAGGATTGTTAAACCATCCCCCCTCAAACGAGGATTTCGCATTCGGACTCACCGCCAGCAAATTGGCCGTAACCCCCGCCTCGTTGTGGACCTTTACCAAAAATGTGCGCCACCCCCCGGCCACCAATTCCCGCTTCGCCTCCCCCGCCGCCAACTTCACGCGCGATTCCGGGTTTACGTTCACCCCTACCAGACAATACCTGTCGAGAATACCTTGAACCGCCAATGAGGTCATGGCATCGGGCCGGACCAATAACTCCCGCAGCTTTGCCTGATCATCCGTCGTCAGTGGTGCACCCAAAAAATCCATCGCTTCCGACAACCGCCTCACCTGCGCAGTCAAAGGCTGAATCGGCACATCGGACACCAAAGGCAGTGCCGCTTGAGCAATCAAACCGCCCAGTAAGAAAACAAGAATGATACGCAACATAAGTCACAGAGGCTGTGTACTGATACTGCAACAACCACCAAAATCTTCAAGGCCCGTCTGTTCTCCTCAAATGGCGGCACTTCACCGAAAATCGTCAGGAACCACCTTTCTTACACTTAAACAACATATGCATGCACTTTATTGTTACTTTTATCTTCTTTTCAGATTACTTCTCACACATCGAATAACTATTATAAAACACAGCCTCAGTCCCAGCCTCGAAGAAACAAACGCCAATTTCACCGTCGCCCACCTTGCTATCCTTAAGGATTGTCAGGACAAAGCCATTGCTATCGTGCGCAAAGACAACCCCAAAATGTCTGAACTCAACGCCGCCCTCAATATTTTGATCAAGATTGAAAAGCAACAATACAACATCACCCACCGTCGCCCTCCTTCCCCCAAAAGCAGCAAAACTCGTCACGAACCCTCTTCCATCATCGCCTTCTCCCCGCCTCCCGCCCCCGAAACCCCCAAAACCGAACCGAAAACCAATCCCGATTCCAGTGATCCCACCACCATAATCCTAAACGAAACTACACTCCAAGCCTGCCACATGAATAGGCAGGGCTTTCACAGCGCCACCTGCACCGTTTGTGCCAAAGGCCCATGCCCCCACTTCCCCGCCGTTCGCTACTAATCCCATCCAATCCTTCTAGCACCGCGCACGGAAGTCCGAAGAGCTCCCCCCGAAATTAGCCGGTGACGTCAGCCTCCAGAGGGCTGTGCCCAAAACAAAACCCTGATCGCCAGCTAGCCGCTCCTCTCACGATGTCCCGTCAGGGACAAACGAAAATAGCCCAGCGATTTAGCGTTGGATACCAGCACCCCGCCAAAACAAAGTCCCGCAGGGACGGCAGATCAATCCCTTCAATCCCTGCAGCGAATGGAAGCCATCGGGGAACCGCCTAAACCCTGACATGCGCCAGCAGAAAGCCTGCAACCATCTCCGAACATTGACATCACCACCCAAACAGCCCATAAACAACCCATAGCAAATCAATTCCAAAGCCCGCTGAAGCAAGAATCTTATGCCAAAGGCAACCCTACCACCGACCGAAACCGTTTCCCAACCCACCTCCCTTGGTGCATCCGCACTTTCCTTGGTGCGGTATTTCTTCACGCTATTCCTGCTAGCATTTTCCCTCACCGCAAACGCCCAATACACCTACTCGAACAACAACGGAGCCATTACCATCACCGGCTACTCTGGCAATATCGACAACCTGAATATCCCAGCAACAATTGATGGGCTGCCCGTCAAGGTTATCTGGGATAGAGCATTCGTTAATCGATCCGACTTAAAAAACCTAGAGATTCCCGACGGCGTGACCAGCATCGGTGCCGAAGCGTTCGCTTATTGCACCAGCCTGACGAGTGTTATCATCCCGAACAGTGTGACCATCATCGATTATGCTGCTTTCGGCCACTGCTCCGGTCTAACTAGTGTGGTGATTCCCAATCGCGTGACCAGCATCGGAGCTGCGGCATTCTCTGGCTGCTCGGGTTTGGCGAGTGTAACCATCCCTGTCAGTGTAACTAACGTTCAGAACTCAGCATTTTCTGGATGCTCCGGCCTGACGAGCGTGACGCTCCCCACCAGCCTGGCCATCGTCGGGAGTGCCGCGTTCGTTGAATGCACGCAGTTGAAAAATGCTTACTTTAAAGGAAATCGACCTGAATTGGCTCCAGGGGCGCCGCCGAATCCGAAGGCTCCTCCTTTCACAATCCCAAGCTTTGCCAGCACAGCGGCAACAATCTATTACTTGCCCGGTAGCACGGGCTGGGGCGCGGAGTTTGCAGGGCGTCCCACGGCGCTGTGGGATCCCTCGATCTCCATCGCGGATTCGGGCTTTGGCCTAAGTTCCGGCAACTTCGGTTTCAAAATCACGGGTAGCAACAATATCGAAATCGTGATGGAGTTCTGCGAGGACCTTTTCCTCGCCAACTGGCTTCCAATGAGTACGAACATTCTTGCCAACGGTTTTTCCAATTTTACCGATCCGACGTGGACCAATCATCCCAGCCGAATCTACCGCTTTCGTTCACCTTAAACTTAGGCATCCATCGTCCCATCCTTCATAGAGGAGCGGCTTTCTCTCATAACTCGCCCTACAAACTTGCCTCCCATTTCATTCACCTGAATGAACGATAGCCAAGCCGTGCGTTCCAGTGTAGGGTGGACGGTTCTGGTCTTGGGCATTGCTGTTGCGACGCGCAAACCGGCATTTATATGACAAGCAAACTGTTCTCTGAATTAGGTCTTTCCGCCGAGGTGCTGAAAGCCGTCGACAAGCTGGGGTATGAGAAAGCCTCCCCCATCCAAGCAGAAGCCATCCCCGTCCTCATGGCCGGCCACGATGTCGTGGGCCAATCCCAAACCGGCTCCGGTAAAACCGCCGCCTTCGCCATCCCCGCCATCGAAAAGGTCGAGGTCGGCAAACGCACCGTCCAAGCCCTCGTTCTCTGCCCCACCCGCGAACTCGCGGTCCAAGTCTCCGAGGAAGTCCACAAACTCCTGTTCTTCAAACGCGGCGTTCACGCCATGCCCATCTACGGTGGGCAATCTTACGAGCGTCAGTTCATGGGCCTCAAACAGGGTGTTCAGATCGTCATTGGCACTCCCGGCCGCATCATGGACCACATGCGTCGCGGAACTTTGCGCCTGGAAGACATTAAAATGGTCATTCTTGACGAGGCTGATGTCATGCTCAACATGGGCTTCCGCGACGACATCGAAATCATTTTGCAGGGCGTGCCCAAGGAACGGCAGACCGTTTTCTTCTCGGCCACCATGCCCAAGCCGATCCAAGACCTGATTCGCAAATACGCCCGCGATCCCAAGCCCATCAAAATTGAGCAGACCGCGCTGACCATCCCGACCATTGAACAGGTCTACTACGAAGTGGACCGCCGTTACAAAATCGAGCTGCTCACCCGCCTTATTGATATCCACGATCTCAAACTGGGCATCGTGTTTTGCAACACCAAGAGCATGGTCGATGACTTGGTCGATCATCTGAACGCACAGGGTTACTCGGCGGATCGTCTCCACGGCGATATGAGCCAGGCAATGCGGGATCGCGTGATGAATAAGTTCCGCAAATCGGGTCTCGAATTCCTCGTCGCCACCGATGTGGCCGCACGCGGCATCGACGTCGACGATGTTGAAGTGGTCATCAACTACGATCTGCCTCACGATCCCGAAGATTACCTTCACCGCATCGGACGCACCGGCCGCGCCGGACGTTCAGGTATTGCCTTCACCTTCGCCTCGGGCCGCGAGATCTTCGCCATTCCGCAGATCGAGCGTTTCACCAAAGTCAAAATGCGTCGCGGCAAGCCGCCCACTCAGAGCGAGGTCGAGGAGGCCCGCACCAATGCCGCCGCCGGCAAACTGCGCGGAGTGTTGCAGGCTGGCGAATTCAAAAGGCAGGACGCCCTTTTGGAACGCCTGATGGAGGAGGGTTTCAACTCAACAGATATCGCATCAGCCCTCATGCATCTGCTTCAGGCTGGAGACGGGAACGCGCCCGTCAAATCGACTCGTGACGAGGATGATTTTGGCCGTGGCGAACGCCGCTCCTCTCCTCGTGATTTTAGCCGGGATGACCGTGGCGGCGACCGTCCCTCCTACGACCGTAACGACCGCGCACCCATGCCTGAGCGCTCCCCACTCAAGAACTTCACGCCCAACCGCACCTCCAAGATTTCCCCCGGTAAGTCGGCTTCTCCGCAAGACGCCGACAAGATCGCCCCACGCAAGCCGGCACCCAGCGAGACTTTCGCTCCACCCGTTAAATCCGCGCCGATCAAAGCAGTTCCAACCCCGCTGGCAAAACCCGCGCCCATTGCCGCTGCCCCCGCACCGGCTCCGATTGCACCTGCCCCGGCCCGCGTGGAACCCAAAACTCCAGCTCCCATCCCAGCCCCCCAGTCCACCACATGGCCAAAGCGCGCGGATAAGACCGATTCCACAACCGAGCGTCCCGTCAAAGCCAGCCGCCGCACTGTGGAAGGCAACACCCGCCTCTTCATGAGCGTTGGATCCGAATCCGGCCTCAGCTCCGACGATCTCATCAAAGTCATCCAAGGTGAAACTGGCCTCCCCGCCAACACAGTCGCCGCCGTGGACATGCGCGAAGCCCATTCCTTCGTGGACGTGAAAGCAGTCGAAGCCAGCGGAATTATCTCCAAGCTCAACCGCGTGCAGATCAAAGGCAAACGCCTCAAAGTCAAAGCGGCGTAGGTTTCCTTGCCTCATTTCATGGCGCCTTCGCGGACGATGTCCGTTGAGGCGCCTCTTTTGTGCCCGTGCTGAGAAACTCAACCAGATCCCGCAACTCTTGTTTGGTAAGAACCTGGCGAAACTCCTCGGGCATGGCCGACAAGGCACGCTGACGGCTGCGAATCTTAGCCAAAGGAACCTTAACCTCCCCATCCTCCGGTGAATTCAGAACCACCGCCGTTGCATCCTCCCGAAGCACCATCCCCATCACACTGGTATCGTCCTTCAGATTCAAAACCACATTCTCCCAACCCGCTGCAATCTTCGCGTTCGGAAATAGGATCGACTCCGCCAGATACTCCCTCGATTGCCGCAAGCCAATCCCCGTGAGACTTGGCCCGGCTCCCCCACCCTCGCCCGCCACCGCGTGACAGCGGGAGCAAAAAATATCAGCCCGCTCATAAAACAATTTGCGTCCAACAGCGGCATCCCCGCCATGCAAAGCCTCCGCAAACAGGGCAAGATGTGTTTTCGGACGTGCTCCTTCGTGCGCTTGCAACAGCTTCAACAATTGGGGTGATCCTTTCTTGGCGGCCGCATCCAGCACATCCAACTGCAAATCCTCAGCAACTTTCCCCTCATCCAAAGACCTCAGCCAACCAGCCAGCAACAAGTCGCTGCCCTCCCCCGGTAGCGTCGCCGCCACCCGTAAAGCCTGCCGCTGCACAGCCACTTTCGGTGAAGCCAAATCCGCCGCCACACGCTCCAAAGCCTTCCCCGGATTTTCAATAGCCAGCCACCGCATGGCTTCAAGGTGGAGAGCCTCCACTCCTGTAAGCTCTGCCGCCGCGATGGCCTCATGCAACCTTGTGGATTTCCACTGACCCAAGGTTTGGAGAGCCTCGATTCGAATCGCTGCCGAAAGGGAGGCGCGACCAATCATCGCGGCCAAAGGTCCTTCCATATCACGCCAGTTCAACCGGCGGGCGGCTTGGATTGAGGCAATCGCCACCGCATCTCCGGATTTCAGCAGGAGATCATCCCAGCGATTCTTCAAAGCTGTCGTGGCAAAGGCCACCCGCGCCGTAACATCAGTGGGATGCCACTCCGATGGCTGCCGGGATGCATGTTGCGAAGTTGCCCGATCCAAAACCGGCGGCTGGGCAAACACTCCCAGCGCAAGAATCGCATCGAGCCGACAAACCTCAGGGAGATCGGTACGCAGGGTAAGTGCGGCCAGGGCGTCGGCATCCGCCTTTGTTCCCACCCTAAGGCAGGCATTGATCACCCTTTGCCACCACTGCTCGGCAGGAGTGAACGTTGGTGTTTCCGCCGCCACCGAGGATATCGCAGTCTCCACCGCGTTGCGGGGTGCTGCCGCCGGATCAAACCGAAGCTTTGCCCAGGCCTCGGGAAGCAGCTGAGTCGCATGCCTGGCCAGAGCCTCCATAGCGCCGGGGATCGGCCCATCATGAATCGCTCGAGCAGCCTGGAGAGCAATCCAAGGTTCGGGATCACTCAGAAAATCCGCCACACCAGGATCGTGCTTCAACCGCAAAGCCAAGAGTGAACCAAGACGCACGCCACGTTCAGAATTTCCACCTAACACCTTCAAATCTGCCGAGCTGGCTGAAGCACTCAATGCTCGAACCAGTGCGTGCCGTTGCCATGGATCATTCCAAGCCTCCAAAGCAAGCCGGGCGCTGATTGCCGGTACAGCGCTTGCACTCGGATGAAGTGCCAGGGTTTGAGCGGCGAAGAACCGAACTCGTGGATTGGGATGAGACAGTGCCAAAATCAATCCCGTGGTGTTGCAGCGTTTCGCCTCGCCCAAGGTCTTGGCTGCTTGGGCTGCTACTTCATCATCAGAGTCTCGCAACAGCGCCTCAAGAGTCGCGAGGGAACGGTTGTTGCCATTGGCCAATCTTTGCCCAATACCCCAGATCGCATGAAGACGCGCCAGCAAGGGTGAACCCTGATTTGTTGCGGTAAGTTGAAGCACTGCCACATCCGAGTTTCCACGCCTCACCAATTCAAACTGTGCTTCCAGCCGCACCCTTTGATCCACCTGACCGAGCAATGCTGCCAACTCCGCATCAGACCGTTTCCGCCAATCGCCTCCCAGCAGATGTTTAACCTCTTGAACCTCTGCGGAAGCATCCACTTCCTTCTGATGAATGCGATAGATGCGTCCTTTGCCGGTTTTGTTCCAGCCCTGCACCCAATCCGAGAAATACGCGCCTCCCTCCACTCCAAACTCAATATCAGTAGGCAACGCATCGGTGATCAATTCACCGAAACTGGACAACTCATATGCTGCCCCTTTCGGCTTAACGGTGAAGCTATGAATGGCACTGGCCGCGCCTCCACGAAAATCGCAGAGGAAAAAGTGATCATTGAACGAATCGGGCAAGCCTGTGCCCGGATAAAAAGCAATGCCCGATGGCCCGTAACCGATGTTGGCAATGGGGGGCACGATTTCAGCGGCCTGCCCGTCAAAGCGTGGCAGCCACATTTTCTCAGTGTTCCATGGGCCGCGACGCGGAACTTGGTTGATGTGCTGCCAGCCAATCCGCCAGCCGCTATCACCGCCTTCGACCAGATAAACCCAACGGGCGCGATCCCCACCATCAGAGTTGTTATCCCCGGTAAAAAAATCGCCTTGTTCGTTCCAAGCCAACTCCTGGGGGTTGCGCAAGCCATGTGCGTAAACCTCCAGCTTCGAGCCATCCGGCCAGCAGCGCAGTACTGCTCCCTCATCCGGATAATCCAACACCCCACCTTCCTGGGTGGTCACATGAAAACCCCGATCGCCAATCGAAAAATACAACCGTCCATCCGGACCCATTTTCAAGCCATGCAAATCATGACCGATGAACGAAATGTGGACACCGTACCCGGCTGAAACCGACTTCCGCTGGTCGGCCACGCCATCTCGATTGCGGTCAGCAAGGGACCACAGATTGGGAATACAGGTGTAGTAAACCTTTCCGTCGCGCGCCAAAACTCCCGCCCCCAAGCCTGACTCGATGTGGTTGAATCCGGCCGCGAATACTGTGGACCGTTCAGCAAATCCATCCCCATCGCGATCCTCCAGCATTTGGACCCTCTCGGAGAATTTTTCCATTTTGGGCGCGTCGGCTCCCAAGCGTTGACGCAACAGGGTCACGCGGTCGGCAACAGTTCGGCTCGCCAGATCATCGGCCAGCCAGTCGAGGTGGCTCCGAATATCCAACACTCCTTCGTACAAACGGTAAATGGCCCCCACTGGCGAGTGCCGAAAAGTCTCGGCAACATAACACCTGCCTTGGGCGTCGAAGGTGAATGAGACAGGCTGGGCCACCGCGGGTTCGCTCGCAAACAAATCAACCTGCAAGCCGGGAGCCGGACGAAACGTCTTAATCGTCTGATTGGCCTCATCCGAAGCGGGCGCAATTTTTTCACCGAACGAGACCCCCGTGGCGTCGGAGATCATTTCGACTGCGCGCGGCGTTAGGTCAAATGAAAGCAGGCCCACCAAAACCAGGGCAAGTTTAGTCCAATTGTTGGAAGCGGTGGTCATGGCTCTTAGCATAAGACGAGGCGGTCAGCCAAAACAACCCTCAAGCTTCGCTAGCCAGCAAACTTACACCCCGTAGAAACGAGCGCAATTTCCGCCCAGCACGCCAGCCTGCTCAGCATCTGAAAGGCGCGAAACATAGTCCGTAACCACTTGCATCGTTCTGGCATAATCCGCCGCCAGTAAACTTACCGGCCAATCCGAACCCATCATGAGGCGGTCCGGACCAAAAGCATCCAACACGGCATCTAAGTAAGGACGCAAATCGCTGGCCTTCCAACAGAGTGGGTCAGCTTCAGTGATCATTCCGCTGAGCTTGCACCACACGTTGGGCCGCTTGGCCAACTCGCTTAATTGCGCTGCCCACGGCTCAAGAATTCCTTCCTTAATGTAAGGTTTGGCAATGTGATCGAGGACGAAAGGCTGTTCAGGGAATTTCGAGACCATCTCAATCGCGGCTGCTAGTTGTTCAGGAAAAATCAGGAGGTCGTAGCTCAGATTGTGATCCTTCAGCTGCCCGATGCCCCTCATGAAATCCACACCAAGCATGAACCGGTCGTCTGGTTCGTCCTGCAACACATGGCGCACTCCCACTGCTTTCCGGTGCGCCGCAAAGAATTCGAGTTGTGAGCCCACATCAGACGACCGCAAATCCACCCAACCCACCACACCTCGAATGGCAGTGCTCGACTCAGCCAATTCAAGGAGCCAGCGGCTTTCGTCCAAGGATTGTCGGGCCTGGACCGCTACGCTTCCATGAAAACCAAGCGGCTCTTGCAGCGCAGCCAAATCCTGAGGCAGCCAATCCCGTTCCAAGGGTGATCCTGGAGGTATCCAAGGATAATCCGCTGCCGAATAACGCCAGAAATGCTGGTGGCTATCGAGCTTCATTCGGCAGGCACTGAAACCACGGCCTTAATCACTCCGGTTTCCGGTTTCAACCAAGTCGGGAACATCGCAGGCAAATCAGCGAATTCAGCCCGGTGCGTCAACCAGTGGCGTGTGTCGATCTCGCCTCTTTCGATGTGGCCAATGATTCGCGGAAAATCAGGAGACAAAGCATTGCGGCTGGCCATGATGGTCAATTCACGGCGGTGCAGGATGGGGGCATGCAGAAAGCTGATCTCCTTTGAGGCAATACCCACGTAGACCACCCTCCCTGCGAAGGATGCATACTCGAAACAACGGCTCATGGATTCGTTGTGGCCGGTCGCATCGACAATAACGTCAGCGAGCTGGCCGTTGGTCAAAGCCTTCAAATTCTCCAGCGCGCTGGCACCCGCAGTGAGAGTACTCGGAACTCTCATGCGATCACGGACAAAGGCCAGTCGTTGCTCGTTGATATCCATCACCACCACTTGGGCGCCGGACAATCTGGCGAATTCCGTCACAGCCAGTCCGATGGGCCCGGCTCCCACCACCAACACTGTTTCGCCGGGCTTGGGGTTGCCGCGATTTATGGCATGACAACCAATAGCCAGTGTCTCCACCAAAGCCAATTGGTCAAAAGCGAGCAGAGCCGAGACATGCAGCTTGCGCGCGGGAACGATGAAATACGGGCGGAGTCCGCCATCGCAATGAACGCCAAGAGTCTGGTGATTTTCGCAACAATTGGTGAATCCGCGCCGACATGAGTAGCACTTCTGACAATTAATGTAGGGTTCCACCGAGCAGCGGTCGCCCACACGGACATTCTTCACCCCTTCACCCACCTGTGCCACTTCCACCCCTAATTCATGACCTGGAATACGGGGGTATGAAAAAAAGGCCATTTTACCGAGATAGCCGCTGTAATCGCTGCCGCATATTCCTACTGTATACACCCTGACCAATGCTTCGCCGGGCCCTGGCTGCCCGGGCTCTGCCGTATCGATGACGCGAATGGACTCCGGTTTTTCAAATTGGATGGCTCGCATATCAGTTGTTCTCCAAAAGACCTTCCTTGTGACCCAGATTCTTCACCGGCACAAATAATGCCAGCACCTCGCGAAGCAGATCTTGATCAATAGGCTCTTCCGCCCAACGGGCCCATTGCCGGATGTTGGAGGGATTAGCGCTACCGGCAACAGTAGTGGCGATATCAGGGTTGAAGATCGAAAATTGCAGGGCCAGTTTGGCAATGTCAGAGCCTCTCGAAGCACAGAGCGCCGCCGCACTGCGAGCAGCCGCCTTAACCGATTCGGGCTCCTTTAACCAGGCAGGCAGAGGCGCATTGGTGAGAAGCCTGGCGGAGAATGGTCCGGCATTCATCACGCCTATTCCACGCTCCTTCAACCATGGGACAGTCTCATCGGCAAAACGTGTGTTTTGCAGAGTGTATTGGTTGTAGTTAAGCACGCAATCGACTTGGGCTTGTTCGCAGATAAACCGGAAGATTTTTTGAGGATACCCACTAAACCCAATAAAACGAGCCTTGCCCGAGTCACGAATTTTTTGCAGCGCGGGCAAAGTCTCATCCACAATCTGCTGCATGGGCACAAACTCAATGTCGTGGCAGAGCACCACATCCAGGTGATCCGTGCGCAGCCGGTGCAGCGACACATCCACACTTTCCGCCACACGCCGCGCGGAGAAATCGAAGTGGCCCAGGTCGTACCGCCCCAGCTTGGTGCAAAGAGTGTAGGAATCACGGGGCACATCTTTCAGTGCCATGCCCAACAAAACCTCGCTCATTCCCCGTCCGTAAAAAGGTGAGGTATCGATGAAATTCAGCCCGCAATCCAACGCTGCGCGCACACTTTGGAACACTTCATCCATCGTGACACTGCGGAATTCGGCGCCCAAAGAGGATGCACCAAAGCTCAGTATTGGGACTTCCAACCCGGTACGGCCCAGCAATCGCTTTTTCATATTCGTTTAGGAAGTCCGGCAACCAACCGTGATCAGAAGATTGGCCCAAAGCGCCATGTCGGCAGTCTGAACGGTCAGAATATGGTCGGGCGATTCCACTTCTTTGTAAAAATCCCATTTGGAAATGGGAGTGATGACCGAAGTCACCTGCGCCTCAAGAGCGATCCGCGCGAAGTCCTTCCAAACCGGGGGCTCGCCCGCATTGGCATAAGAATCGTCCGCAGGGATGCCCATGGTGTTGATGTGGTCGGCTGGCACAACGCTTAGTATCGCCTTCAGCACCTGGGCCACAGTGGGCACACCCGGCATTAACTGAAGGTTCACCAACTCTGCTCCAGGCCCCTTCTTGGTGCGCGCAGGGTAATTGCCATCGGCAATTAAAATTTTGGCGTGGTGCCCGGCTTGGGCACAAATTCGCAGTATTTCCGGATGGAGGAGCGTGGTCTTGAGCATGGCGTTAACCAATGAAAAGTGGCTTCAGATGACGGCTGTAAAGATTGTCTGTGACGTTGCGCGCGACCACAGGCTCGTTCGCCACCAGTAAATCCAAATAACGGGCTCCCTTTTTGGCCGCCAGCTTAAACGAAACGTGCAGCAACTGGCGAAAACTGGGATTGAACTCCGGATGCCCTGTAATGTGCCGGAGGGCATTCGCATATTGCGCCCCACTCCATGCTGCCGCCGTGGCTTTTGATGGGAGGCGTAATCGGTCAATGTCAATGACGCTGGCGTATGGCGCGCAAAGCTCATCCACATGATCCAACGCCTCGCCATAAATCTCCCTGGCAAGATCCAGGGCATAGCCGCCCGCCTCGGCCAGGCCAATCAATTCCTCAAGCCATGTCGTGCCGGCCGTTTTAACATGCACTCCCGCGCCCGTTTGCCGCAGCAGTTTCCGAATGATTGGGTACAGCGAATACTTATCGCTGCCGCTGTGAACGCTGAGTTTTAGATTGGAAGGCAGGCCGTAGAGTTGAATGGCGGCGGCTATGACGGCCAGATCATCGCTAAATTCCTTCTCGAACTGGGCAAGATCACCCACGTAATCCACCCCCTTGTTAAAACGGCCGGTGAATTTGGGGGCGATGGTTTGAAGGCGGATTTTTTCATCCGCAAGCATGGCAAGGATGACCAGCAACTCAGGAGAAGTTTGGGGGGCATCGGTTTCATCCATCGAGACTTCGGCGATAAATCCCGCGCCTTTGCGGGATTCGATGTGCCGGTAGATCCGTCCTGCTTCGTGGGCGGCCAGAAGATATTTGGTGGCGATCCGCTCAACCTCGGCGCGAGGGATGGAAAGGCCTGCGAGGCGTCCCGGAAGGGCCACACCCGTCGAAAGCTCCGGGTGGCGGCCTGCAAAAGCGGCCACATCAGCCAGGGAGGCCGATTTGCCAATACTGTCGGCCACGTCAATGGTGAAGAAATCAGAGGAATCGAGAAACCGCTCAACCGTATCGAGTCGGATGTGGTCGGCATCCACATGCCAGCCCTTGCTCCAACCACTGGCCTTAACGGCATTTTCAGCGGCAAGGCGAACGCTCGATGGCTCACTGCCGATGAAAGTATGCTCGCGGTTGGATTTATTCCACACTGGGACGACATCGACGCCTTGGGCCCCCAGCTTTTCAAAAGCCTGCAATTGCGCCCG
Source organism: Pedosphaera sp. (assembly GCA_025359965.1). Lineage (GTDB taxonomy): Bacteria > Verrucomicrobiota > Verrucomicrobiia > Limisphaerales > SXQI01 > SXQI01. Next base: position 25,305 of record JANYDC010000089.1, on the reverse strand, counting down.
CGCCTGGTGAGCAAAGCGGTCCCCCACCCCGAATGAATATTTTTCCAAGATCATGCGAATCACCGGACACTGCCAGAAATCGGCCGGTTTGGAAAAGCGGGAAGTGAGATGTTCGTCCGGAGATTTTAGGGGTTAATGCAGCGAACCGCTTTCCAGTGGCCAAACATTCCGATGGGCTCGATGGTATCCACCTTAAGCCCGGTGGCATCCATCAATTTACGAAGGTTTAAATCGGTGCGGAAGCCGATCCGATAACAAAGTGGAGACCAAAGCTTGTCCAAAGTGCCCATGACCGGGTGCTCGCTCTGGAAGTGGTTGAGGAAAACAATCACGCCGCCAGGCTTGCACACACGCTTCATCTCCAAAACCACGCGGACAGGGTCTGGCACCACGGAAATGAAATAGGCGGCGAGCACGCGATCAAATGAGTGATCGGCAAATTCCAACTGTGTGGCATCACGTTTGAGCAGCTTGACGTTCTTCAGATGGAGCGATGCCGCGCGTTGACGCGCCTTTTCAAGCATGCCTTCGGAAAGATCCACACCGGTGATGTGGATATTGCGCGGGAGCAACGGGAGCGAGAGCCCGGTGCCCACCCCTACCTCCAACAACCGTGCGTCAGCAAATAGATCGAGCAATTCGGGGCCCAGTTCACGTCCGCTCTGAAACACTTTACCAAACAGAAAGTCGTAGACATTTGAGTAACTGTTATAAACCCGCTCGATATATTCGACGCTCATATTGTTCTGGTGGCAACTGACAAACAGAGGAACAGCCAAAGATGTAATCCACGAACGACGGTGCGACAACGACTTTTTGTTAAGATTTTGCGAGAAGACCTCAAGGGCGCACCGCCTCGCGCGCACTTTTGGCGGTCAAATTTCTTAAAAACCTTGGTGAATTGTGGCGACTATGCCAGATTTCCCGCCCATAATCCCACCCATACTGGTCTCGGCTTTTTTTGATGAAAGTTTTGGTCTTTGCCCACACTCCGCCGCCACACCATGGCCAAAGTTTCATGGTGCAACTGATGCTGGACGGTCTTCGCGGCTCGTCCTCGGCGGTCGAAATCCACCATGTGGACGCCAGATTCTCCTCGGATTTGGACGATCTCGGCAGTTTCCGTCCGCAAAAGGCAATGCGCCTGCTTCGGTATTGTTGCCAGGCGATTTACTTCAAGTTCCGTTATGGCATCTCCACGTTCTACTATGTGCCCGCCCCGCCCACGGTCCGCAACGCGCTGGTGAGAGACTGGATCATTCTGCTCCTCTGTCGTCCATTTTTTTCCCGCCTCATTCTGCACTGGCACGCGGCTGGTCTGGGAGCCTGGGTGGATCAACAGCAAAACTGGCTCGTGCGCGCGTTGACGCACTTTGTCCTTGATGAGGCTGATGTGGCAATCGCCCCATCAGACAACACGCTTCCGGACAGCCTGAGCTTTGACCCGCGCCATGCAAAAGTGGTTTGGAACGGAATCCGCGATCCCTGCCCCGGCTTCGAGACGAGCCTGCTTCCGGCTCGGAACTCGCGCTTGAAAGTCCGACAAACTCAGCGCGCTCAAGATGTCCAGACCGTGGTGAATGTTTTGTACCTCTCCATGGGATGCCAGGAGAAAGGATTGCTTGATTCCATCCGTGGTGTGGCCTTGGCCAATCAAAGAGCCAAGGCGGTGGGCAGCTCATGCCGTTATGCGCTTACCGTCGCCGGCACCTTCCGCAACTCAACGGAGGAGACCCTCTACCATCAAACAATTGATGAACTCGGCGCAGCGGATCAAGTGAGGTATGTGGGGTTTGCAGGTGGCTCGGACAAAGCAAAGCTTTATGCTGAGGCAGATATTTTTTGCTTCCCCACCTATTACTGGGCGGAAACCCTCTCGCTCGTAGTGATAGAGGCTCTGGCTTATGGGCTGCCAGTCGTGGCCAGCACCTGGCGGGCTATCCCCCAGATCCTCCCGGAGAACTACCCTACTCTTGTGGCTCCAAAGGACGTACCCGCGCTGGCCTCCGCTTTGGAAAGGGCATCACAATCGGATGATTTCATGACCCTAAGAACACGTTTCCTCATGAATTTCACCGATATCGCCCACTGCAAGTCGCTGGAAAAAGCCTTTCTGCTCAGCGAAACTTAAGCTCAGAGCAGATTGGACGGGTTCAAGCCGCGCAAATCTTTCGGAAGAAACAATCCATCCTTGCGGATCAATTCGCCGTCAAACCAAACCTCTCCGCCACCCCATTCCGGGCGCTGGATCAGAACCATATCCCAGTGGACTGCAGAACGGTTGCCGTTGTCGGCAATCTCGTAGGCCTGCCCGGGAGTGAAGTGCAGGGAACCCGCAATCTTTTCATCAAAAAGGATGTCACACATCGGGTTTTTGATATGCGGATTGAAGCCCAAAGCGAATTCACCGATGTAACGCGCGCCAGCATCAGTATCCAGAATCTCGTTTAAACGCTTGGAGTTTGACGAGGTCGCCTCAACCACTTTCCCCTCCTTCAGCACCAAACGCACGTTCTCAAACTTGGTGCCCGAATAAAGAGTTGGCGTATTAAATTGAATCACTCCATTGGCCGATTTTTTGACCGGGCATGAGAACACCTCGCCATCGGGCACGTTGAGCTTGCCATTGCAGCTCTTGGCTCCGATTCCTTTAATGCTAAAAGTGAGGTCCGTCCCGGGAGCCTTGAGATGCACGCTGTCGGCAGCCTTCATTCGGTCCTCCAGAGGCGTCATGGCTTTCGCCATCTTGGCGTAATCCATAGTGCAGACGTCGAAATAAAAGTCTTCGAACGCCTCAGTCGACATATTGGCGGACTGCGCCATGCTCGGCGTGGGCCAGCGCAAAACCACCCAGCGGGTTTTGTTCACGCGGTAATTCAGGACGGGACGAAGAGTCTTGTTGTACAGTGCAAGACGATCCCCGGGAACATCGGAACTTTCATTGGCGTTGGCACTCCCGCGAATGGCGATGTAAGACTCCACACGTTTCATGCGGAACATTTCCAAATCTCTGACCAATTCGGCATGTTCTGAGGAAGTGTCGCGCAGCATTTCGCGTGAAATGCGTGTGTGCCTTGTCTCAACAATGGCAATGGCTCCAACCGCCCGCACTGCACGGATCAACTGCACGGTGAACTCATCCGGCACATCGATCATATCCAGCAGAACTCGCTCGCCCTTCTTGAGTTCGGTCGAGTAACGCACCAGCAATTGGCTCAGCTTCGCAAAGCGGGGATCAGTCATACGTGACTTAAAACTACCATAAAGCAGGAGAGGTCGGCAAACCTCAACTCCTCAGGTTACGGTTAAAGGACCATCGAAATGCGTCAGGCTGATGACTTCGGTGGCCGCGCGATGCGGTCCGTGCTTCTGGCCTTTGGGCGCAAAGAAATAACTGCCAGTGCTGTGGATCTGCCCTTCCTCCTCCCAATCACCTGAAAGAACGTACACATACTCATTGGCCATAGGATGGACATGCGCGGGCACCGTGACGCCGGCATGAAACTTCCGCAACACCGTCACCGCGCCGGTTTCCTCATTTTTGTGCAGAATACGAAGTTCGACGCCGGCATATGGCCCGGGCACCCACGGCTTGTCCGCGGCCCTGCTAAGATATTGAAACATGCTGTGAATGTGGGTTCGACATCTCGGCAACGCAAGTCGCTTGAGTATTTAGGCCTGCGTTTTGTAGGCTCACCTCATGTTGTTGTTCCGCGCCAAAATCCCCCAAGACTGGCTGCCCAAGATACTGGGCAACCTTCCCGAGGTCTTAATCGACCACGCCCACCTTGAGCGCAAGGCGGCCACGACCTCCATCAGCCTGGAAAAATATCGTGAGCTTTTCCCGCGCGTCGATGAACTGAACGCCATCGCCATCGAGGAACTCCAGCATTTCCAATTGGTGCTGGCCTTGCTCAAAAAACGCGGCATCGCTTTCACCCAGGCACGCTCCAGTCCATGGATCAGCGGATTAATGAAAACCATCCGCAGTGGTTCAAGGCAGCAAGTCATCGACCACCTGCTCTGTTGTTCGCTTATCGAAGGACGCAGTTGCGAAAAATTCCAGTTGCTGGGCGAAGCTCTCAAACCGATCGATGCGGAACTGGCTGAATTCTACCGCAGCCTGGTCGAGTCCGAGGGCAACCACTACGCCACCTACTATTTGATGGCCAAGGAAATCGACGAACCAGAAACCCGCAGCCGTCTGGATTTCTACCTTGATCTTGAGGCTAAACTGATCTCCACCCCCAATCCCATCGCCATGCTGCACTGAACAGCAGGCCGCAAAAACACTTCGTTCGACCGAGCCATCAGTGAATCAGCTTGCACTACGGTCGTGGCTCGCCTATTTCTTTCTGATCAAAGGGCCAGTTTAGCTCAGTGGTAGAGCAACGGTTTTGTAAACCGTCGGTCGTCGGTTCAATCCCGACAACTGGCTCCATTCTCAATTTCAACAGCAGTATGGGTAGGGATCCTTTTTTCAGAAGTCTTAGTGAAAGAGCCGCCCTTTCTTCTTAGCCAGGATTATCGGTGAAATAGTTTTGTCGAGGATTTAGGCCCGCCGAGGCATCATGACGCTCACGGTGCAGGGCAAACGCTCGAAGATTCGTTATCTGCCGGTGCATCCCAGGGCGGTGGGGTTGGTGCAGGATTATCTCGATGCGGCCGGCTACCGCCTCGACATGGACGGAGCTCTCTTTCGCCCGGTCAAACGCCCGGACGGCAAAAGGGAATCGGGACTCACCAACTGTTCGGTGTACTGGAATGTGGCCATGAAATACGCCAAGGAGGTGGGTATTTCGGTAGAGGGATTTGGCCCGCACGCGCTCAGGAAGACTGCGGCCACCAACGCCCTGGAGCACAATGCGGATATTGCCAAGGTGCAGAAATGGCTGGGGCACGCGAATATTTCGACGACCAGGATCTACGATGCGCGCTTGAGTAGGCCCGAGGATTCACCCACGTTCAAAGTGGAGTATTGAAGGGAAGATTCGTCCGGGGTGCAGGTGATATTTCCAGGCAGGAAGACCAATCGAATCAAAATGACCTCGGACGAACATGGGTTGGTAGGGTTTGTTCTGGCAAACTCCTGCCCCGAAAGTGAAAAGAATGGAGCCAGGCCTTAGAACCAACCTAAGGCCGACTTGGACGTTACTGGCTGTGAAAGGCCCGCGTATTAGGCGTCCGAATAGATATTGGATTCGGAGCATGCCGTATTATGCGGAACCCGAACTCAAAGAACTCCTTTTTGCGAAGCGAAGATTTTTTGAGTTCGCCGATTCGTGGGGCTTGGAGATCCCAGCTCATTTCCGGCAATTTATAGCTAGTAGCAAAGTCGGTGCATCACGTGCGACTGGTTGCCGATTGTTCCGGTTAGCACATGCGACACAGAAGGGGGAGAGTTATAAAATGGCTACTTTCCGCCACGATACTTTACTACTTTTCCGTTTTCCACATCCACAAACGCATTCCCACCAAACTCACGAGGAAAGCGTTCGATATAAATAATCCATCGATTGCTTTCATGCCTGACGTTCGTAACCATACTCAGCATCCAACCGCGTTTCGACACCTCCGTCTTGGCGAGCGCCCGAGCCAATCTCTCCTCTCGCGATTGAGTTAAAAGAGGCAAAACCTTCAACCAAATGACGACACACCCAATGACAGCGGCGGCCAGGATGTATTTTCTATTTACCACAGTTTATTTCTATCCGGTTTTCGACATCTCCTTTTTCCGATCTTACATCAGCTTCGCACTTGAAATCCCCTTTGCAGAGCGAAATCGAATCGGTTAGGCATTGCCTCTCAATTTTGAAGGCTCGGCATTCCTTCTCCTTTACATTGGTGAATGTTCGCGCCCTGCTAAATCCGGAGCCGCAGTTAAACACACAAAAGGAATCCGCCAAGTGGTCTTCTTCATGCTTTGTTGCGCAATCTGTTATAATCTTTCTAGCAATGGAATGACTTGCCTGAGTACTCCCCCCTTCATCCCAAACACAGACGATCTTGGTACCTTTACAGCAGATAATGCCAGCAGCGTCGCCATAAGAATAGCCTAGGCTCTTGGACAAGTCACAAGCGTTTTCACATCCATGAATAAAAAGTTTCATAAATCCCATCGACACTAAACCGTTTCTGTCTATCCGGCTTAAGGCTTCATTCTGCACAAACGCGATTATATTTATCCCGCCTTTCTCCCCTATCGGATCCCGGCTCAACCATCTGCCCGTAGACTGGCTGTAGTAGCGGTAGCCATAGTAGAGGAGGTCGGATTCGTTGTCCTGGTATTTGGTGGAGAATCGGTAGGGGTTTGTTTTGGAGATGGTGCCGGTGGAGCGGATGACTTCGCCGAAGGGGCCGTATTCGTACGCGGCGGTGGTGGTTCCAGCACTCCCGCTAACGGTGGCGGCGACGTTGTCGTTGCCATCGTAGGTCACGAAATGAGTGGTGACAGTGGTTGGGTCGTTGATCATGAGCAGACCGCCCACTCCCCCTGCACCCTGCATCGAACCGCTCAGGTCACTGCCCCAGATGTAACTGCGGACGATGGAGTTGGTGTTGTTGCCGTCCAGCTCGGCCGGAAGGTTCCAGCCATCGTAGGTAAAGCGTAGGTATGTGGCCGGGATTCCCTTCCCTGCTGTGTTATTCCATACTTTCTTGCTGATTCTCCGTCCCTTGGCGTCGTATCCGAAATCAATCCGCTGCTGGGGTCCCACGGCTGAGTTGGCCACCATGCGGATGATGCGGTTTTCGGCGTCCCACGTGTGGTTCCATCGTCCATCTACGGTCTGGTTGCCATCCAGATCGTAGCTGAAGTTCTCTGGGGTTTTAGGCACATAGACATTACCGCTGGTGGAGCCCACGCCAGAGGTGGCCACGGCCACACTCTGCCAGACAGACACCGAGGTGTTGACCGGGCTGAGCAGCTTCTGGAAATACTCCCCGCGCCGGTAATCGACGGTGGAACTGTTGACGGTGATGGTGGCGGCCACTGGAGCCAGCCCCACCACATCCAAGCCTCCCGGAACAGCGCGGCTGGAGTATTGATTGAGCAGGTTGGGTGTGTAAATGGCGCTTCTTAAGTTTACACCATTCTGGTCCCCGCCTGACTTGGAGGAAAGCCGGTTGCCGATGTCATCGAAGCCGTACTCGAACTGCTGGCCGGGCATGGGCGTGTTGTTCTGGAAATATTTCTTGCCGCTGATCACCTGACCTAAGGAATCGTACCGGTACAACCAATAAGCCCCATCGGCCTGATTGACGCGGAGCCTTTGGTTGGCGTCATTGTATTGATAGGCAAACACGACGGGGCTGTCCGCCGAGGGGGCCGAGCCAATAGAGGTCAGTCGGCTCAGGGTGTCGTACTGTTTTGTGGTGGTCAGGCGCACGGTGCTGAATTGCTTGAAGGCAATTTGCTCCACCAGCGGCGAGTTGGCAACGTTGCAGATTTTGGCATATTCAGCTCTTTATGGAAGACTGTGCTTGGATATAGCCGGAAAGAAGTCGCGCCCCTAACTCGGTTGGCAGAACGTTCTAGGGGGATATCGCCCGTCCGTAACGGGACGAGAATGAACCACGCCCGAAAACCAACCCGAGGTTGACTGGGACAGCACTGGATGCGGGGAGCCCGTGTGTTGGGGCGTTCAGATGAATATTGGAGACGGAGCGTGCCGCGCTTAGCGGAACCTCGAACTCAAAGAAGCTTTTCCCCGGCGTTTTTATCGCCAGTAGCAAAATGGGCACATCACCTGCTATTGGTTGCCTAATGTTTTTGGGGGTAGATTTGGTAGAGGAGGAGGTAAATCAGGACTCCGGTGATGGAGACGTACATCCAGACTGGCCAAGTCCAGCGGGCGATTCGGCGGTGTTTGTCGAATCGTTCGCGGAAGGCGTGGTTGAAGGCCAAGAGCACCAATGGCACCACCGCCACGGCGAGGATGGTGTGGGTGAGAAGGATGGTCAGGTAAATGGGTCTGAACCAGGCTGGGTTCTCGAAGCGGGTGGCGCCGGCGTAGTAATGGTAAGCAAGGTAGCAGACCAAAAAGAGGCTCGAGGTCAAAAAGGCCGAGACCATGCAGTTGCGGTGCGCGATTTTGTTACCTTTTTTAATGAAGATCAGGCCCAGTATCAGAAATACGGCGGAGAGACTGTTGAGCACCGCGTTGACGATGGGCAGATCACTGATATGCATGATAATTAGCGGGAATTGGTTCGGAGCAGCAAGTCGGCAGCGGCTTTGATTTGCTCCTCAAAACCAGGTTCCAGACTTTCAAAACTGCCACGCACCCTGCCCTTTTGATCGACGAGCATGAACACCGTGCTGTGAATAAACAGGTCATCATCGGAAGCGCGGTCGCCTGGTTCCTTGTCCAGTGTGGTGAGCTTTAAACCGCCCACGGCAAGTCGAACAATCTCGGACTTGGGACCGGTAAGAAAATGCCAGCGACCTGACTCGGCTTGGAAGCGATCCGAGAATTTTTTCATGACGGGAACAGTGTCATAGCCGGGGTCGGTCGTGAGAGTGACAAAGCGGATGGGAGTTTCAGCGGGCCAGAGCTTTTGCAACTCGGCCATTTTACCAGCCATCTTGGGACAAGGCCCGGGACAACGGGTGAAGACGATACAAGCCACCCAAACCTGGCCAGCGAGGTCTTTCGAAGTAACCACAGATCCGAACTGGTTGGTCAGGACAAAATCAGGCACCTGCGAATAGACCGGCATTTTCTCGGAAAGCAGGATGGCTTGATCGAGCCGTGTCTTGACGAACAGCACGGAAATCGCCACCACCACAATTCCGAGTACCGCCCAAATCAGACCGTTAATTAATGTCCTGTTTCCCTTTGCCATAATAAAAAGGCTCCTTGACCGGCGACTGTTGCCGACAAGGAGCCGTGCAATCCAAAAAATAATTATTCGAAACTGACCGGCCCTGAACCCGCTTTGCTCTTCTCAGTCACCCAAGCCTCATAATCCGCAGGGGAAACGACATTGAAAGTACCTCTCATGAAGTAGTGGGAGTTGCCGCACAACTGGGCGCAATTGAGGATGTAGCGGCCTGGTTTGGTCGGCTCAAACCAAAGAGGAATAACCAAGCCGGGGATGGCATCCTGAGTGACGCGGAACGGCAGGATTTTGAAGGAGTGAATGACGTCCTTGGAGGTGATGTACGCAATCACCGGTTTGCCCAGAGGCACAGTCATCTCATTGAGAGGAGGGATGATATCGTCCTTGGAAGCGGGATCCTTGGGATCGTATCCGAGCGGATTGGAGGCTCCGGCAAGCTTAATATCCTGCTGACCGAACTTACCATCGCGGCCGGGGTAGCGGGCATTCCAGGCAAACTGCTCGGCAGTGACGCGAATGACCGTGGCATCCGAATCCTTCGGAAACCCATCGGCCATGTGAGCCCACATGGGAACAGCGAAACCAATAAGAAGGACGGCCTCGATGATGGCAACAAACCCCTCAAGATAAGAGGAGAAATGAGAAGTGACGCCAAGATAACTTGCCTTGGGGTTGGCTGATTTGCGGAATTTTATGAGAGTGAGGAAAAAATACCCCAGCCATCCCACAAAGAGCGCAGCCATCAAAGCGTGGATGTAAAAAATAAGACGGTCAACTTCGGCCCCGTGCTTGGAAGCAAGGAGGGGCATACCCATAATGTCAGAGAAACTCATTTCAAATACCAGTTAGTTGTGGAGATCGTTGGGGGCAGTCGCTGTCTGATCGGGATGACCCGGCAGAGGTTGCTGGGAAGCGCGTCGGCCCAGAAAAACAAAGAACATTGAAATCATCGCCAGCATGCTGACGATGAAAAACAGGAGGACCAAAATACCCATGTTCATCCCCTGAGCCAGACGGGAATCGCTGCGGCCGAAACAAGCGGCGCAAGCTTGTGCGCCGGTTGGAAGGTTCACGGCGGCAACCGCGATCAGACCAAGGATAAACTGCGTTATTTTGGAACACTTCATAGATAGCTGATGTGCTTAAGCTTTTTCAGAAAGAAGCGGCCATACACCAACAACGCAGCCATGCTCAGGCACGAGGCTATTCCACCTGTGAGCGACCACGAGTTGCGGGTGGTGCTGTATTCCATGAACGACCAGACCGCGAGAAATCCTGCCAAGGCCAGACAGGCCGTGACAAAAACGATGTGCAGCGCTTTGAGTGACATGAACAGTTCAGTGAGGGATGTGAATGTGGCTGGTGGGTTCCATGGACCAAATAATGAGGTACATCAGGCCAATCACGAAAAAGACGGTTGATCCCAAAATAGCGAAGATCATTTTCTTTTCGGAGATCAAGTGCATGAAATATCCACCCACCAAGAACACTTTGACGCTGGCAATCAGGAGGGCCACAGCAATGTTGATTGAAGTGGAGCCGAAGTGAATGTACGAGGCGAGAACGGTGACAATGGTGCCGACGATCAGCGCCCCGAATACGATCATGTACTTCCGCAGATCCGCTTGAAGATCGTGACCGCCATGCGAACCGTGGGCTGCGGGGGAATGGGTATCGTGAGTGGTTTGGCTCATATTACAAAAGATAAAGGACCGGGAAGAGGAAAATCCAGACAAGGTCAACGAAGTGCCAGAAAAGGCCCGAAACTTCGATGCGATTGATGAAACGTTCGGGCTCAGATTTCCACATCTTTGCGCCCGGACCAAAGAAATAAGCCATGACCAAAGCGCCGCCGATGACGTGCAATGCGTGCAGACCGGTCAGAGTGAAGTAAATCGCCAGATACGCGTGATGGTAGGGGCCGTAATTCTGCATCCGCTTGATGTTGGAGCGCGCAATGGTGACATGTTCCTCAACGGCTTCAGCACCATGAGCTGCTGTGGCTTCGTGTGCGGGGGTTGCCTCGTGTGCGGCGGGTGCTTTTTCGACCTCGTGGCCATGCTCGGCCTCAGGCTTTGGTCCATACCCGAGCTGCTCGGCGGCGTAAGTGATGACGCGATGGTTGCCGGGGTGGAGAACGACCTTCTCAGTATCCTGCATGACCAAATGGCCGTCGAATACCTTGCCATCGTTGGTGATGACTTCGTAATGGGTGAACTTATCGTAATACTCGTAGGATTTGATTCCGAGGAATCCCAGAGCGCAGAGCAAGGTGATGCCCTGATACTTCCTCCAATCCCCAAACTTGTTCATCTTTAGCGAAGCCCACGCCATAACCACTGTGATGCTGGAAACAATCAGCACAATGGTGTTCAGGGTTCCCAGAGGAACGTTGAGGATGCTGTGAGGCCAAGTGCCAGGGGAGGCACCGACGCGCAGAAGAATATAGGATGAGAAGAGAGCTCCGAAGAGCATGACTTCAGAGGCCAGAAAGAGCCAGATGCCCAGCTTGGCGTTGTAGAGCCCTGTATCCTCGCGCTCTTTGACTGTGTATGGGATATCCATGTGATTAAAATCGCTTAGCCGGTTATTTCTTGCGTGAAGGAGCGTCTGGCTCGTTTTGAGGGGTGTAATCCTTGCTCGCGCCAGGAACACTGTATTCGTATGGCCCACGGTAGATCACGGGCGCTACGGCAAAATTTCCATGAGGAGGAGGCGTGGGAGTCTGCCATTCCAGAGTGGTCGAGTGCCAAGGGTTGTCCGATTCCACCTTTTTACCGCGCACCATGCTGTAGAAGAAATTGATGATGAAAGGGATCTGGGACAGACCCAAGCACCAAGCAGCAACAGAGATGGTTACGTTTGAGCCGATAATGGAACTCGACAGCGCGCCGATCATTCCATCATTTGCTGAGTTCGCGACGGAGTAATTCACCCCACCGTCGTACATGCGACGAGACATGCCAGCCATACCCTGAATGAACATCGGGAAGAAAATCAGGTTCATGAACACGAACGAGGTCCAGAAATGTACCTTCCCCCAGAACTCACTCATGAAGCGCCCAGTGGCTTTGGGATACCAAAAGTACAGACCCGCGAAGAGGGCAAAAATCGTACCGGGAGCCACGACATAGTGGAAGTGGGCGATCACGTAGTATGTGTCATGCATGTGCAGATCGACGAAATTGAATCCCAGAGGAAGGCCTGTCAGACCGCCGATGCCGAACATGGGCAAGAAAGCCAGGGCAAACAACATGGGAGTGGTGAACCGAATGGAACCACCCCAGAGGGTGATGAAGAAAACGGTCAGGATGATAATCGAAGGAATCGATATGATCATCGTAGTGGTTTGGAAGAAGGTGCTGATGGCGGTGCCCATGCCGGTCAGATACATGTGGTGAGCCCACACGATGAAGGAGACGAAACCGATGGCAAACACGGAGTAAACCAGAGATTTATAACCCCAGATCGGTTTACGAACGTTGTTGCAAAGCACCTCGGCGATAATACCCATGCCGGGAAGGATGAGCACATACACCTCAGGGTGGGCAAGGAACCAGAATAGATGCTGCCAGAGCAACGGACTGCCGCCGCCACTGATATCAAGAGGCTTGCCAGAGACCATCAAACCGGTCGGCAGGAAGAAACTCGTGCCAGCAACTTTATCCATTAACTGCATCAAACCAGCGGCTTCCAGAGGAGGGAAGGCCAACAACAGAAGAAAACCAGTGACAAACTGAGCCCAAACAAAGAATGGAAGGCGCATCCAAGTCATGCCAGGGGCGCGCAGTTGGATGATCGTGGCGAGAAAGTTGACCGCGCCAAGAAGCGAAGAGGTAATCAGGAACACCATGCCGACCAGCCAATAGGTTTGACCGGCTGTGGGAGTAACCGTGGCCAATGGAGAATAAGACGTCCAACCCGACTGGGCGGCTCCACCGGGGATGAAGAAACTGAACACCATGATCACACCGCCCAAGAAATAGACCCAGTAACTGGCCATGTTCAATTTGGGAAAGGCCATGTCCGGAGCTCCGATTTGCAGCGGCACCACGTAGTTGCCGAAGGCAGCGAAGGCCAGAGGCACAATTCCCAAGAACACCATGATGGTTCCGTGCATCGCTCCGAAAGCGTTGTACAAATCGGAACTCATGATTCCACCGGAGGCCACGCTACCGAGCATTTTTTCCAAAAGACCGCCGAAAATCGGAATGGGCTTACCAGGGTAGGCCAACTGCCAGCGCATCATGCCCATCAGAAAAAACCCGAACAACAGAAACAGCAGCGAGGTCAGGGCGTATTGGATGCCGATGACTTTGTGGTCCGTTGAAAAAACGTACTTCTGCCAAAAACCCAGTTCATGATGGTCGTGGGCATCATGTTGGGCGGCGTGCGATGTGTGTGTACTGGAGGACTGCATGGTGAGTGTGTCGTGTTAAATCGTATGAGACCGATGTCCGGCCCCGCGGTTTCGCCCGCAATCAATGCGGGTAGTTAAAATTTCCAAAGTCAATGTGTCAAGGTTTTGGATCACGGTTTACTTGACTTTGTCAAAAACCAATAATGCGAATAAGAGCGGCAAATAGATAATCGAGGCAAAAAACAAAGCCCGCGCCCGTTGGTGGCTTAGTTCCCTCGCGAAATCCCAGGCAAACTTGGCAAAAATGGTGGAGAGCACCAGCGCGCCCACAAAATAAAGCACGCCTGAAACTCCCAAAATTGCCGGAAACAGACTAACCGGCAGCAAACCCAATGCATGGCTGAAAGCCTGGCGCCCGGTGCGTCCACCATTCTTGTCCACCACCGGCAGCATGGAAAAACCGCCGCGGGCATAGTCCTCGCGATACATCCAAGCAATGGCTAGAAAGTGCGGAAGCTGCCAAAAAAACAGAATGGCAAAAAGGGACCAACCCTCGACGGAGACGTAACCGCGCGAGGCCGTCCAACCCATCAGCGGCGGAATGGCACCTGGAATCGCACCCACGGCGGTATTCAAGGTAGTGACACGCTTTAAGGGAGTATACAGAAACAGGTAGCTCACCAGAGTGAGCACACCTAGAAAAGCAGTAAGAGGATTGACGAAACAAGCAAGCCAGACCAAACCAAAAGTAGCGGTCCCGACGCCGACCAGGAGCACTTGGCGATAAGTCATCAGGCCGGAGGGCAAAGGCCTGCTGCTGGTGCGTTGCATTTTTCCATCAAATTCGTGTTCCAGCAATTGGTTCAGAGCTGCGGCCCCGCACGCGAGCAATCCCGTGCCGAGCAAGGTGTGGAACATCAGAATATAATCCACCGGCCCGCGCGAACCCGCATAAAAACCGACCAAAGTCGTCAGCAACACCAAGGCAGTCAGGCGAGCCTTGAACAAATCAGAGAGCACAGAAGACCAGCGTTTTTCGCTGGTTTCCTCTCGCACCGCCATGGTGGCGGTCTCTGCGCTCGATTTCATCCGTTAAGGTTTATGCGGCCGCGACGCGGGATTCAATGCTAGACTTCAGAACTTTTCTGGAATCATCACTTTTAACTGTGTGATCAAACATGGAAGCAAGCCGACTGAGCGCCAAGCATTGGGCGGCCCCCAACCCCAAAAGACAAGCGCCAAGAATGACGTGCAACGTGGCGATGTCTGCTGCTTTGTTGCTCCAAATCGTTGCCGCGCCCAGCACCGCCTGCAAAATGACGCCGCCCATCCAGACATTCGACCAGACTCGCCCAAAACGCGGGGCGTCTGAATTTCGACGCGTCATCCACCAACTGGAGGCGACCAAAGCGAGAACCATAATCGCACCCAAACGATGCGCCATGTGGACATAAATGTGGGTGGCGGTGATTGGTTTGAAATCTCGTTGATCAATCCTCGATTCATTTATTTTATCCAAAGCCACTTTATCTGTGGCGGGCCAAACCCTGCCGTACGCCAAAGGAAAATCGGGCACCGCCAAACCGGCGTGCTCATGGCGCATTGTGGCACCGAGTAGAAGCTGAAAAAAGACAGCAACGGTGGTGAAAATGAACCAAGGTCGAAGCGTCGCCGCCGCGCGCGATTGAGCAGGAGTAAAGCGATAATGGTGCCACCAAGGGCTGGTGACTAGGGCAATGGTGGCCACGCAGCAGAGAAAAAGTTGGGCCAAAGCGGCGTGGACTATGCCAATCTGATCTTTGTAGAGCGTGACTCGCAGCCCGCCTAGCAATCCCTGCGTCACGACCAAAAGCACTGCGGCTATTCCAAACCATCTCAACCACCTGCGGGAATCCCCCATCCAAATGGCCACTGCTAAAATCACCGTCAGCAATCCCACAGCAGAAGCAACCAACCTATGGCTGTGCTCATAAAAAATGCCACCCTGCCACTTCGAGATGGGGAACAGGAACATGTTGTAACCGTAGGTGGTCGGCCAATCCGGCACCGCCATACCGGCCCCTTTGCTCGTTACGAGTCCGCCGATCCCGATCAATGCCAGCACAGCCAAAACTGTCGCCACCGCCAAACGGTGGATCCAGATGGGAGTGGTGGGGCGGTCCATAAGTCAGACTACTTTATCAGGCGGGCAAATTTCGATAAAAAGAGGGGCCGCTGCAACGCCTGTCGCAACGGCCCGCACTAAGATTAATGGGAAATCAGTGCAACCGCTTACTTCGCTTCTTCTTTGAGCTCGATGGTGAAGTCAGCTGTCGCGTTGCCGGATTCAACTTTGACCTGTTGAGTCACTTTGCCACCTTTACGGTGGAAAGCTTCAACCGTGTAGGAACCCGCTGGAACATTGGCGATTTTGAACGTGCCGTCCTTCTCGGAAACTGAATAGTAGGGGCTGCTCACCACTCCAACGTAAGCGAACATCCAGGGATGCACGTCACATTTGAAACGAAGAAGAATTTCTTGGTTTTCAAAGCTGTACTCAAGGTCTTTGGACTTGGGCAATTGAGCCATGTTCGATTCCTTGTTACCGGCCACCGCAGGAGTCGGATGGACGTTGTGCAGAACAGGGTCGGAAGTGTGGACAGCCAGTTTTTGCTTGGTTTGCACACCGCTAACATAAGGGGAATATTCGCAACCCTTTTGGTCAAGAACTTTAGCTTCCGCAGGAACTTCAAAAGTTTTACCAGTAAGGCCGTCCTTGATGTAAACGAACACATCACCCAAACCACCTTTGCCATCAGTCACGAAAAACTTGGTCTTGGGGTTGCCATCGGGATGCAGCTTGCCGCAGTTGGCGTCAAGTTGAATATCCTTCTCAGGAGGAGGCGTTCCTTTGAGAGTGATCTTGCCGACAATATCAGCGGCAGAAACCATTTGGAGGGCGGCAGCGAGGGCAGCAGTGGCTGTCAGGGTACGCTTAAGGTTCATATATGATTGGATCAGACCGACATCAATGTGAGGGAAAAATATCACCCGTAATGGAGAGTCGCAACTCAATTTGTGAAATTTTTCACAAGCACTAATATTTTAGACAAACCAGATGCTAAGCCTATTCAAATAGCGTTACAAACAACACAACAGCAGTGAGTTACGATTGTTCCAATCAATGATGTCGGGAATCATATTCCTGAGATTTTAAAAACACCATAAGACACAGAGTCTCCGGCACGCAAACAAGGACTGGAAAATTTTAAGGGCGGTTTTCATATCAATCCGTCCCATCCGTGCTGGTGTTTTTACGACCGACCGAAGGACGGAACCCCCGGCAAGGATGGCAGTGGTCCAAGAAAAAGTCGCACCCATGACATGGAGTCCGGCTTGCGGTTCAAGGATATCTTCGGCCATACTGAATGTCTTATGTCGACGGTTCGGAAACAGTATCCTTTTGATTTGATTGAAGCGAAGTGGCAGGCGTTTTGGGAACGTCAGCAGACATTTCGTGCGTGGAACCCGGGTGAGCATATCCCGGATGAGCATCCGTTTGCCCAGAGGCACACAGGCGGGGAGTTTCCGCCGAAGTACTATGTGCTGGATATGTTCCCCTACCCTTCGGGCGCGGGTCTGCATGTGGGACATCCGGAGGGATACACGGCGACGGATATTCTTACGCGGTATCGGCGGGCGCGCGGTTACAATGTGTTGCATCCAATGGGTTGGGATGCGTTTGGTCTGCCAGCAGAACAATACGCGATCAAAACAGGCCAGCATCCACGAGTCACGACCGAGGCGAACATCAATAATTTCCGGAGGCAGATCAAATCGCTGGGTTTCAGCTATGATTGGACCCGCGAAGTCGACACAACGGACCCGAAGTATTTCAAGTGGTCGCAGTGGATTTTTCTGAAACTGTACAACTCATGGTTCAACCCGGCCGTCCAAAAGGCCGAGCCCATCGAGACCCTGACCTATCCGCCCGAACTCACCAGTGAGGATCAAAAACGCGAGTACCGCGATCATCGTCGCCTCGCCTTCGTCGCCGAAGCCCCCGTCAACTGGTGCCCCGAACTCGGTACCGTGCTCGCCAACGAGGAAGTCATCGATGGCAAAAGCGAAGTCGGCGGCTTCCCCGTCGTCCGCAAGCCCATGCGCCAATGGATGCTCCGCATCACCTCCTACGCGGAACGCCTGCTGGCCGACCTCGAAACCATCGACTGGAGCGATTCGCTCAAGGAGATGCAGAAAAATTGGATAGGACGATCCGAAGGGGCGATTGTTAAGTTTGAGGTGGCTGGGGCTTCCTCTTTAGTGGAGGTGTTCACCACGCGGCCGGACACTTTGTTTGGGGCGACTTATATGGTGCTCTCGCCTGAGCATAAGTTGGTGGATTTGATCACAACCGAGCCACAGCGCGCCGCCGTTAAAGCGTATCAGGCCAGTGCGACAGGCAAGAGTGACCTCGAACGGACCGAGTTGGCCAAGGACAAGACGGGGGTGTTCACCGGGGCCTACGCGATTAACCCGGTCAACGACAGCCGCATTCCCATCTGGATCGCGGACTACGTATTGGCGAGCTATGGAACCGGCGCGATCATGGCCGTGCCCGCGCATGACGAACGAGACCACGCTTTCGCCAAGAAATTTGACCTGCCTATTGTGGAAGTGGTGCAGGCTCCGGCGGGCACACCCAGCGCAGGATTCACCGGCGACGGCGTTGCCATCAACTCCGGACTGCTTAATGGTTTGGCCACGCCAGAGGCTAAAAAAGTAATCGCCACCTGGCTGGATGAACGTCGCTTGGGGCGCAAAATGGTGAACTTCAAATTGCGCGATTGGTTGTTCAGCCGCCAGCGTTACTGGGGCGAACCCTTCCCCATCATTTGGCGTAATGGACACCACGAAGCCTTGCCCGACAGCGAGCTGCCGGTGTTGCCACCTGAACTTTCTGATTTCAAACCGACCGCAGCGGGAGATCCACCGTTGTCACGGGCGCAGGAATGGGTGCAACGACCCGATGGTTCTGTGCGCGAGACCAACACCATGCCGCAATGGGCAGGGAGTTGCTGGTACTACCTGCGCTACCTCGACGCGTCGAACGACCGCACTTTTTGTAATCCGCAGGCGGAAGCCTATTGGATGGGCAAACCGGGAGCATCGAGCCAGAAGTCCACGCCGGGTGTGGATTTGTATGTGGGTGGAACCGAACACGCTGTCCTTCACCTGTTGTATGCGCGTTTCTGGCATAAAGTTTTGTTTGACCTCGGCTACGTCTCTTCCGCGGAGCCGTTCTACAAGCTGGTTAATCAAGGACTAATCCTCGGCGAAGACGGTCAGAAGATGTCCAAGTCTCGCGGCAACGTGGTGAACCCGGATGATGTGCTGAGTGAGTACGGGGCGGATGCCTTCCGGTTGTACGAAATGTTTATGGGACCCCTGGAGATGGTTAAACCATGGAACACCAAGGGTGTCGAAGGGGTATACCGTTTTCTGGGTCGCGTCTGGCGTTTGCTGGTCGATGAGAACAGCACCATCGAGTTCGAGCAGAACATGAGTGTGGATAGTTCGCAGGGCGAAAAGTGGCTTGCCGCCATAAAGCCCAGCAGCAAGATCACCGATGTGGCGCCCACCCCGGCGCAACTCAAGACGCTCCATACCGCAATCAAGAAAGTGACAGATGACCTTGATCATCTTCGGTTTAATACCGCGATCTCAGCGTTAATGATGCTAACCAACGAAGCGATGACCTGGGACACCCTGCCCCGCTCGGTGGCCATTGAGCTGCTGGCATTGTTGCAACCATTGGCTCCACATTTTGCCGAGGAGCTGCATGCCAAGCTCACTGGGCAGGAACAGACCCTTGCCTACCGAGCGTGGCCGACCTATGACCCGGCCTGCCTCGTCGAAAGCACAATGGAACTGCCGGTTCAAGTGAATGGCAAACTGCGCGATAAATTAGTGGTGCCGGTGGGATGCAGCGCGTCCGAGATTGAACAACTGGCTTTGGCCAGCGAGAAAGTGAAGCCTTTTACCGAGGGAAAGACCATTAAGAAAATCATCGTGGTACCTGGTAAGGTGGTGAGTATTGCGGTGGTTTGAAATTTGCTGTAGAGTCCCGGATCGCCAGATTGCCCATCAGGGAATAAGCGACAATTGGTAGAGCGTTCATGCAACAAGTCGATTTCGACAAAGTGGTTCAGGACATTGTGGTGAAAGACCCGCGCTACACGCGGGGAGCCTATCATTTTGTTCGCGAAGCCCTTGATTACACCCAGAGGATGATCACTCAGGAAGGCAAACAGCCGGCCCGGCATATCAGCGGACAGGAACTTATTCTCGGCATCAAAGCCTTTGCGCTGCAACAGTTTGGCCCCATGTCCATGACAGTGCTTGAGGACTGGGGCATCAATCAGTGCGAGGATTTTGGAGAGCTGGTCTTTAACATGGTCGACAACCAACTGCTCAGCAAAACGGAGAAGGACCGCCGGGAGGATTTCGGCGGAGGTTACGATTTTTTTGAGGCATTTCGCCAGCCGTACCTTCCTGAATCACGCAAGACGAAGCAGTCCTCCGCTGAAACCGAGTCTGCCAAGATTTGAGTTTGTCCATTGGTTGAATTTGTCCCATTTTTACCGAAATGTCCCAAAGAGCTCCACGTAAAGGCCGCCAGTTTTGATTGAAAATGAACGCATCTGTTTCCCCAATTTTGAACCCATCTCATTCGCCAACCACCGGCAGCCACGGCCATTCACACTCGGCTGCCGTTGACCTTCCTTTGATGCCCGCCGGCGTGCAGGTGGTGACGCTCGAAAATGGGCTGGTGGTCATCGTGCAGGAAGACCACAGCGCGCCAGTGGTTTCCGTGCAGGCATGGGCCAAGACGGGAAGCATCAATGAGGGGAAATGGCTGGGGGCGGGCATGTCGCACATGCTAGAGCACATGCTTTTCAAAGGAACGCAACGGCGTCTGCCAGGAAACATTGACCAGGAAGTTCAGGACGCAGGCGGGAACATGAACGCCTATACTTCGTTTGACCGCACCGTTTACTGGATCAGCGTGCCGCGTGAGGGCGCGACCATCGCCATCGATATTTTGTGCGACATCATGCAGAACGCGACGCTGCCAGCGGACGAACTGGCCAAGGAGATGCAGGTGGTTTTGCGTGAGATGGACATGAATCAGGACGACCCGTCGCGCCGCGCCAGTCGGAGGTTGTTTGAGACGGCGTATGTGCGTAGTCCGTATCGCAACACCGTCATCGGGTATCCTGACATTTTTAACGAACTTCGCCGGGATGATCTTCTGGCTTATTACAAGGAGAAGTACGCCCCCAATAATTCGTTCATTGTGGCGGTGGGTGATTTCAAAGCCTCGGAAGTTTTAGAGCAGGTCCGCGAAGCTTATAAAACAGCGAAAGCCCGCCCTTTCCCGCCCGAGGTGCTGCCTGGAGAACCGATCCAATCGGCGGCGCGTGAGACGATTGAAGAGGCTCCTGTCGAGTTGGGACACGTCCACATTGCCTGGCATATTCCAGAATTGCGCCATGCCGATGTGCCAGCACTGGATACGCTCGCAACCTTGCTTGGGAACGGGCACAGCTCCCGCATGTATCAGGAAATCCGGGAGAAAAAGGGCGTGGTTCACTCGATTGACGCGTGGACCTACAGCCCCGGCAACCCGGGATTGTTTGGAGTGAGCGCGGTGATTGATGGCGACCAATATCAACCAGCGCACGACGCGATTCTCAAAGAGATCGACCGTCTCAAAACCGAGCTGATCAGTCCTGCCGAACTCGGCAAGGCACTCAAGCAATTCACGGCCGCGACCCTTTCGTCCCGCAAGACCATGCAGGGTCAGGCACAGGATTTGGGCTCCAGTTGGATGGCGGCGAATGATCTTAATTTTTCAGCGCGTTATCTTGCGGCCGTTCGCGCACTGCATCCCGATGATCTTCAGAGAGTCGCGCGGAAGTACCTTGTTTCAACCAATCGGACGAGCTACGCATTGATGCCTAAAGGCACGCTCGCAGCGCAGGTTCACGTGGTGGAAGCATCGGGCGAAAACCCCATTCACGAGCACAAACTGGCCAATGGTTTGCGCGTCCTGGTCAAGTCGAGCCACCGGCTCCCGTTCATTGATTGCCGCCTGGTTTTCCAAGGCGGAGTGCTCTCTGAACCCATCGCTGACAATGGAGTCAACCTGATGATGGCCAAGCTGCTGATGAAGGGCACGGAGACCATGTCAGCCGAGGAGCTTATGTCCACCATTGAATCGTTGGGCGGCAATCTGGACAGTTATTCAGCAAATAATAGTTTCGGGCTGAACATGGAAGTGATGCAGGGTGATTTTGACACCGGTATGCGGTTGATGTCCGAGGTGGTGCTTCGCCCCGCTTTTCCGGAAACGGCCCTGGAACGCGAGCGCGAGGTTCAATTGGCCGCCATCAGGTCGCAAAAGGATCATCTTCTTCAAAGCGCCAGCCGGGGGATGCGCCGATTGATTTTCGGCAGTCAGGGTTATGGCCTTGATTCAGTTGGCACTGAGGAAACGGTGCAGGCCATCACCCGGCAAAAGGTTCAGGATTTTCACACAAAGATGATGATTCCACAGAACGCGGTGCTCGCGATTTTTGGCGATGTCACCGAAGCGGAGGCAGTGGCCTGCGCGGAACGTTATCTTGGCGCGTGGACGGGGGGGAAGCAGCTCGGCTTGAATCCTGGCCCCGCACCCGTCCACACCGCCGGCATGCGTGCGAGTGAGATCGTCGACAAAAAACAGGGCGTGATTGTGATTGGTTTCCCTGGCGTGTCGATTTTTGACAAGGATCGGTATGCCCTAGACCTCTTGCAGGAAGCATTGAGCGATTTGGGCTCACGTTTGTTTGTGCGCATACGCGAGAATCTGGGATTGGCATATTATGTGGGTGCGCAACAGATGGCTGGGTTGAGCAGCGGGTACTTTGCTTTTTACGCGGGGACCATGCCGGAGAAGCTGGAGTTGGTTGAGACTGAGATTTTGAAGGAAGTGGCCAACCTGCGCACTGATGGTCTGACTGCGGAGGAATTGACCAGGGCCAAGGCCAAGCTGGTTGGTCAGCGGAAAATCTCCCGGCAGGATCTCGGCAGCTACGCCACGGCGGCGGCTCTGGATGAACTGTACGGCCTGGGCTACGCCAACACTGATCTGGAGCACGCCCATTATGAGGCAGTCACTCTGGAGGATATGCTCCATGTGACCCGGAAGCATCTGAAGCCGGATTACTGCGCGGTCTCGGTGGTTCATCCCAAGCTGGGCTAGCCTTCAATTTCCATGGCACGACGCCATAACCGGTCTGGAGGGGCATTCGATGACCTTGCGAAAGCAAAGGTCACTAAAGACTCGCTTCGGGAGTTAAGGCTGTTACTCCGTTACCTACGACCCTATCGAAAGTCGTTTGGCATCGGGATGGCATGTCTATTTCTCTCAGGCGTGTTGAGTCTCGCCTTTCCGTATTTTGCGGGGAGCCTGTTGGATTTAGCTCTGCCGCAGTTCAAAGCGGTGCCCAAGTTAGGATGGACTTCCACGCTCGGTGGCACAGTGGGCACGCTCCTCATCATTCTGGGAGTACAAGCCGCCTCCAGTTTTTACCACGTTCAGACCTTCCAACGTGTCGGGCAATTGGCACTCAACCAGCTGAGACTCGACACCTATGCGCGCATCATCGCGCTGCCGATGGCGTTTCTAACCCAGCGTCGTGTAGGCGAGCTATCAAGCCGCATTTCAACAGACCTCGGGCAAATCGACGACATGATCACGGGCAGCTTGCCCCACATGTTGCGACAGCTCATCCTGATGACCGGCGGAATGGTCATGATCATGATGACGTCGCTCAAGCTGACCGGGGTCATGTTTGCCTCCATCCCACCGATGGTCCTACTCGCGGTTTGGTATGGGCGCAAGCTGCGCGGGCTTTCGCGAGAGACGCAGGATCGTTTGGCGGAGAGCAATGTGGTGGTGGAGGAAACGCTGCAAAACGTCAGCAGCGTCAAGGCTTACACCAACGAAGGCTTCGAAGTGGGACGATATAGGACAGCCCTCAAGGCATTGACGAATGCCTCACTCAAAGCTGGCCGTTACCGCGCCGGGTTTGTGGCGTTTTTAATCTATGGCGTATTTGCCGCGCTGGTGGTGGTGCTCTGGTATGGGGCCAAGCTGATGCAGGCGGGTGAGCTTTCGGTGGGTGCGCTGACGCGCTTCCTGCTCTACACTACTTTTGTGGCCGGTGCGCTCGGGCAGTTCGCCGAGATGTATGCCCAACTCCAGCGAACCCTTGGAGCCACGCAGAGGGTGCGCGAGATTCTCCATGAGAAGACGGAACTCGACGCGGAAAAACAGAGTTCCATTGAGGCCCGTTCACGATTGAGAGGAGAAATCAATCTGCAAACGGTGCGGTTCTCGTATCCCTCGAGATCGGATGTCGAAGTGCTTGCAGGCATCAACCTCCACCTAGCAGCGGGCGAGAAAGTTGCCTTGGTCGGGCCCAGCGGAGCCGGGAAATCGACCGTGGCTTCGCTGGTCATGCAGTTGTATCAGCCTACTCATGGAGCTCTGCTTTATGATGGAAGGCCTGCGGCGGAGTTTGATCTCAGTTACTTGCGCGGACAAATGGCAGTGGTTCCGCAGGAGGTGATGCTCTTTGGTGGGACGATTGCGGAAAATATCCGCTACGGAAAGCCGACTGCCACCATGGAGGAGATTGAATCAGCAGCACGCCGCGCCAATGCGCACGAGTTTATTGACAGGTTTCCGGAGAGATACGAGACCTTGGTGGGCGAACGCGGCCTGAAACTTTCTGGCGGCCAAAAACAACGCGTGGCCATTGCGCGTGCCATTCTGCGCGATCCGGCCATTCTTATCCTAGACGAAGCCACCAGCGCACTGGATTCAGAAAGCGAACAACTGGTGCAACAGGCCTTGGAGCAGTTAATGAAAAACCGCACCACGCTGATCATCGCCCACCGACTCGCCACCATCCGCAGCGCGGACCGAATCGTCGTCCTTAAAGACGCCAAATAGTCCAAGAAGGCCCCCATGACAAGCTCCAACAAGAAATCGGCTTGTACCGCCGCCTCGTGGACGCCCAGTTCATGACCACCTAACCCCAAGATTAAAACCGAGCTAATTACCGACGAGTTCAACCCCTGGGTTTGACTCAAGGATTGTACTTTATCCTCACCAGATAGGCATCAAAGCTGTCTCAACATTCTCGATGGTCACGGATCTCTCGTGCAACATGGTCAGTGTCCGGGTCCAACACTCCTGCCACAGTTCATAACACGGAGAACCCACTTCGATCATTTTGTGGGGGAACTGCGAACCGACTTGGACGCACGCACCAAAGTCCCCGTCGATGCAACAGGCTGGATCCAACGGGTACTGCCTGCTAAACCTCAAACGCTACGAGACCATCCTGTGGCTCAAACTGCATCCGCCGGCAAACTCATGAGTCGAACCATGAAAAAACAGAGAACTGTTGGCAACGGGCAGCTCCAGATGCATCACTCAAACTGCATCCGCTCGGTCCAAACCGGCAGGCCAACAACTTGTGCAGGTTCTAAAGGTGCCTTTAGGATAGCCTGCTTTTAAAACATGCCATTTTTGGAAGTGCCCTTCATTCACTGCCGGCACGGCGAAGACCGGACCGGGCTGGCGATCGACGCGTACCGGGTCAAGAGACAAGGCTGGGGCAAAGAGGTCGCCTACCGGGAATTGGTCGCCCATCAATTCCATGCAGTCCTTCGGGGACTTTGTTGGGCGTGGAAGGAGGATGTTCCGTGTGAATTGGAAACCGACGGGCAAGGTCCGCCCACAAGAGATTCAAGGTTTGCAGGCTACCGGACACCTCGCAACTTACCAACTTCTTACTGACCCACAACGATGATATCGAGCAGGGAGGGGCCATCGTTGCGCCCACGTCCCGGACGGCCAAGCTCGGTGGGGGCCACGGGGCCGGCAGATGTTGGGTCTTTTAATTCTGCCGTCGGAGGCGGCGTGGGAAGAGGCTCGGTGGTGATGAGGATTATTTGATTGTTCTTGGTGTCCAGCGTGCATGTTTTGGCGCGAGACTTGG
>JANYDC010000086.1 GCA_025359965.1 Pedosphaera sp. | reverse complement strand
GTGGCCGTGCGGTTCCACTACGCTCGCTCCGCTCGGCTCCGTTGCACCACGCGGCCACGAACAATTCATGGGTGCCGCGAGGAAGGAACTGCGTCCAGAATGAGAAGAGAAACATCATGGGAAGCAACATATAAGGGTTGGGCGCACCGCGCTACCCTGGGTTAGCGTCTCATAAATTCTTTCAACCCTGAAAGCGGTTGAACCCCCCACTTCCCTCAAACTTGCGCCGTATAACGGCAGCAGCCGAGATTGGCTTGATCACATCGCTACCTGAGCTCAATGAAAACGGGGACATAAACCCTCGCCAACAATCCCCCAATGCGGCACATTGCCTTCAAGCGCCACCACCAAGCAACACTATGAAATCAATACATCACTCTTTGGCCAACATGTGGATACTGATGGCCTCCGCCCTGCTTATGGTGGCACGGCTCCAAGCCGCTGATCCTGTTAAAGTGGTTTCTCCAGCCGACTTCCAGGATCAAGAAGGAGACCGCCAAACTAGTCAATACTCGATTATAAATACCCGGTTTCAGCAGTTCTATCTTGCCGCCGATTTTATTGGCCCACTGCCCAATGGAGGGTATATCAAGGAAATCCGCTTTCGAAATGATAAAATCGGGGGCTCCCTTGCAGCGGTGCTTTCTGCTATTGAAGTCAACCTTTCTTATGCGCCAGATTTCGGCTCCATTTCCACAAAGTTTGAACAAAATAAAGGGGCGCAGTACACTCGTGTCTACTCAGGAGACCTGTCCATACCAGCCACGGCACCCGGTCAGTTTGGCATGACCATAGTTTTGCAGACCCCATTCCTGTACGATCCCAAGGCTGGCAATCTCATGCTGGATTTTACCAAGGGGAGTGCCTTTAACTCCGGGCAAGTACCTTCGTTGGATTATACTTTGAGAAGCGTACACACAGCCACAGTTGTAGGAAACCTGTTGAATTCATCCGGTAATTTGGCTGATGGCGGTTATATTACGCAGTTCACCATCGAGGCGGTGCCTGAGCCCGCAAGTGTTGCATTGATGCTCGTGGGTGGAGTTATGGTCTGGGCTTTCCGGAGGAAGGCGAGATGAGTCTGTTTGATACCTTGGTCATTCAGGAATATATTGAACCACCGGCTCAAAAAAATGGCCTGCCAATACTGCGAGAGATTTTCGTGGCCATACGCAATGATCGACCGGTAGGGCTCCCTAAAACTGTTTTGTTTGGGTCGGGTACTGAGACCGATCCTTATGACGGTAGCACAGTGGATCGATTTGATCAGATATTCTTACTTTTTGCTATTTTGCCCGGAATCAGCATCCGCTTAGGGCCAGGGGTTTTTCAAACACGGGGTGGCCAAGGAAATTCGTCGTCGACCAATGCGTGGAGCATTGGGAGCAACGTCAAGATCATGGGAGCGGGCATGTACCAAAGCACTTTGCAGTTGGTGGACGTAAATCAACAGTACACTGCAGGGCTGCCCATAGTTACCGCCACACCCATCATAACGGCCTTCCTCACCGCAGTGGACAACGTGGAGATCTCCGATTTGACCCTGGACTGCAACGGTCACCGGCAGGGGGTGTTCCAGTACGGGCGGATTGTTCAACCCACGGTGATGGTTCATGGGATTTTCATTTCCGGTAGCAACCTCAGTTTCCGCCGGGTGCGCGTGATCAATTGGGGCACCTTTTCTCCCCGGAATGGTTTGGAGTGTTTTCCCCTGGCCGCTGGCGCAACGGCCTACAATAGCTCCCACCCCGATTTTCAGAACGGATTGATTGAGGATTGCATTGTGGAACAGCCCTGCCGCAATCAAGGCCGCGAGAGCACATGCATTGTGCTGGGGGGTGGATTGGAGGATTTCAACAGCCGAAAACTGGTCTACTTCAAAAACGCGCGGGTGCGGAACAATTACGTCAACGGCGAACTGGTTAACCCCATGTATCCGGTCCATACCGTCACCACCGCGAGTTACAATAGCGGCACCGACCGAACCACTCTGCGCACCTTCTACCCCCACTGCATGCGCGATGGGGATTGGGTTCACGTGAGCCGATGGTT
>JANYDC010000076.1 GCA_025359965.1 Pedosphaera sp. | reverse complement strand
ACCTTCAACGGGGAACACCTGACCCTGCCTGGAGCCAGTTCGGCCGTCATCCTGCGGCCGCACCAAAAAGCGGCCATTTGGCGTATTCTGCAATCGCCGAACTGTCTTTTGGCCCACTCTGTCGGCGCCGGGAAAACTTACGTGATGGTGGCCGCTGCCATGGAACAGAAGCGGCTGGGCTTGGCCAGGAAGCCGCTCATGGTGGTGCCAAACCATATGCTGGGACAGTTCTCCACCGAACTGCTGACCCTTTATCCGGGAGCAAACATTCTGGTGGCGACCAAGGAGGATTTCGTGAAGGAAAAGCGCAAGCTGCTCATGAGCCGGATTGCCACCGGCAACTGGGACGCGGTCATTGTGACGCATAGCGGTTTTGAGAAGATTGCCGTCTCACGTGATACCGAACGGGAATTCATCGAGGAACAACAGCGTGAACTGGCCACCGCCCTGTCCCAGCAGGCCGGCAATTCCGGGATCATCAAGATCCTGGAACGGGCCAAGAAACGGTTGGATACCAAACTCAAGGAATTGATGGCCTTGGAACGCCATGATGATGGCCTCACCTTCGAGGAGCTGGGGGTGGACCGGCTGTATGTGGATGAAGCGCACCATTTTAAGAACCTTTTCTATGTGACCAAGATGACCCATCTCTCCGGTCTGCCCCAGACCGCTTCCCAGCGCGCTTTTGATATGCTACTCAAGGTCCGTCACATCCAAAGGATCAACGGCGGAGGCGGGGTGGTCTTCGCCACTGGCACTCCCATCGCCAACAGTGTGGCCGAGATGTACACCATGCAGAGATACCTTCAGAGGGAATCACTCAAGGAACTGCGCTTGGAGCATTTCGATTCGTGGGCGGCCACCTTCGGTGAACCGGTCACCGGCATGGAACTGACCCCGGACGGTTCGGGCTACCGAATGCACACGCGTTTTGCCCGGTTTATCAATGTTCCCGAACTGATGATGCAATTTCGTCAGGTGGCGGATATTCAGACCCAAGCCATGCTGAAACTGCCCGTGCCACAGTTGCAGGGCGGCAAGCCGATCATCGTCAAAGCCCCGTGTTCCCCGGAGTTGAAAGAGATCGTACAAGGTCTGGTGGCAAG
Organism: Pedosphaera sp.; assembly: GCA_025359965.1. GTDB lineage: Bacteria > Verrucomicrobiota > Verrucomicrobiia > Limisphaerales > SXQI01 > SXQI01. The sequence continues at coordinate 3,013 of JANYDC010000076.1, read as the reverse complement.
GGCCGAAGCCCTGCGCAGCGGAACGGTCGATCCCAAGGAGGATAACATGCTGCTGGTCACCACCGACGGGCGAAAAGCCGCTCTGGACCTGCGTCTTTCCTCGCCGGAGCTTCCGGATCATCCGACGAGCAAGGTCAACCTGGCTTTGGCGCAGATTCACCGAATCTGGACGGAGACCAGGGAGGGCAGGGGAACGCAGTTGGTCTTTTGCGATCTGTCCACACCGACTCAAGGAAAGGGGTTTTCTGTCTATGAGGATCTACTTCTGAAACTGTTGCAGCGCGGAGTGCCTCAATCAGACATGGTCTTCATTCAGGACGTGGACAGTGACGCGGCCAAGATTGAGTTGTTCCGGCAGGTCAAAGCCGGGCGGGTCAGGATTTTGTTTGGTAGCACGCAGAAGATGGGTTCGGGCATGAACGTGCAAGAGCGTCTCATTGCTCTCCATCATTTGGACGCCCCGTGGCGTCCGGCTGATGTCGAGCAGCGGGAGGGACGCATCATGCGCCAAGGTAATATCAACCCGGAAGTGCAGATTTATCGTTATGTGACGGAGCAATCGTTCGATGCGTTCATGTGGCAGACCTTGGAAACCAAAGCCAAGTTCATTGCCCAAGTCATGACGGGGGAGAACAGCCTGCGGCGCATTGAGGATATCGACGGGGCCGCCCTGACTTATGCCGAGGTCAAAGCCATTGCATCGGGCAACCCTCTAGTGGTGGAGAAAGCCACGGTGGACGCCGAAGTCAGCCGGTTGGGACGCTTGGAAAGTCAGCACCGGGCCACGGAATTCCGAGTACGCGGACAGATCAGGCAATTGACGGAGGAGTTGCCCCGATTGGAACGGCACCTCGCCGACATGCAGGGTGATTTGACTGTGCGGCAGGATACCACCGGACCAGCGTTCAGGATTGAAATCGGTGGGGAGACGATTCCGGACCGGGGGATTGCCGGGGAACTGTTGCTGCGCTGGGCCGAACGGATCAAGGGGTCACGGCAGGAACACGCAGTGGGTCGGTTCGCCGGATTTACCTTGTCGGTACGGGATAGTTTCATGGGCGATCCGGAAGTTCTTCTGAGGGGCTCGGCTTTGTATCAGGCGCGCATCACGGAAACGGCTTTTGGAACGATGCGCAGTGTGGAGTATGCCGTCCAGTCTTTGGAGGATGTAATCGAGCGCCAGCGGCGGGGGCTTCTCGAAACAAGAAAACGAATCGATGAGTTACACGAACAGGTTGGGCAGCCCTTTGAATATAGGGAGCGATTCCGTGAGTTGGTCGAAAGGCAGTCGGAGATCGCCGATGCTCTCGACGTCACCAAGAATCAGGCCAATCGGGGAGTGGATGGAGGCGGCTCTCAGGCTTTGGAAAGTCCCATTCTGGACTCGGGTACGATCCAAGCCCATTAATACAGGCCGGAAACCAGTTGAGTTTGCCGCGTATGGGATGTCAGCGAGGGATTCGTTGGCGGCCATTGCATCGGGTGCCTATTTGTTTCCAACCCGACCACGTGGTTGGTCCTCAAAAAGAAGGCAGTCGTCCTACTGCCCCAGAGCCCGCAACTGCTTTTCGATGATGGTGCGTCTGCTTAATGCCTCGGCTCGTCGTTGGATGGCAGAATAATCCACATCTGACGGATCGGAGATCGCATCCTGAGCGGCGGAATACCGGTACTCCGCGTCGGCTTGCTCCCACTGGGCTCTGAGTTGCCTGATCCTTTGCTGTGCGGAATCATCAAATCGAGTGGCACGCCCATAGTCCCTGCTTTCCAAGTCTGGCGCGCGGGGGAATGGAAGATTGAAGATCTGTCCGCCTGACTGAGCTGTGTTGTTGGTCATGCTGATCATCGTGGGGATAAGGTCCACAATTTCTGTTTCGAAGATCAAAGTGGCGTTGGGTTGGACGTTATTGCCGCCCTTCTCCCCGTAGGCCAGCGAGGGTGGCAAGAACAGCTGCCATTTGGATCCCTAGGGCATCAGGGACAAGGCTTCCTTCCAACCGCTGATGACATTGGTCAGCCTGAATTCAATCGGCCCGGAGGCTTTGTTGTCGGAGCTTTCGTATTCGCTTCCATCAATCAGCATGGACTTATAGTTGACCAGAATCCTGTCCTCGGAGCTTGGCTTCGCGCCGGTTCCCGTTTTCAGGATCTTGTATTGCAGGCCGCTGGGGAGGGAGATCACACCTGGCTTCCGGCAGTTCTCCGCGAGAAACTCTTCGCCTTTCGCCTTGTTCCGCTCGGCGATCACCGCCCGCTTGGCCTTCAGTTCGGCCTGCAGCTTGTCCATGACGGCGGTTCTTTCCGTTTCGGTTATGAGGGGCGGGCGGTTTGCCATTCCATCCTTCAGGCCCTGAAGGATGGCGCGGACATCCAGATCGGCCTCCTGTTGGTGTATGTTTTTACCCCAACTGAGCCCTATGGCATAGCTTGCCTTGTCGCGTTGGTTGTTGAGCTGTGCCCTGGTATCGAGAGGGCCAGCCAAGACGGTGAAAATCCAGACCCAACTCAGCCTCAAAATGGGGTGCATCTTTTTAAATGTTGACCAAGAATAATCAGCATAGGCCGATTTTGTCGATGAATGTATTAGCAAGCATGTTGGTGGCCACTATCTTACGAAGCGCTTGCGGTCCGAATATTTCCAACGAAATATCCAGCTCTTCGGCTTATTTCGTGGTCGCATTACTGTGCGCTGAACTCCTAGCCAGCCCTGATTCCATTTTCTCATCCGGCCGTTTGAGCGGGCGAAAGAGGCCTTCGTCCATGTCGAGCCTGTGTCCTGCCTCATCGATATAATCTTGCACCAAATCCACCACTCTTGGATGCGCGGGCAGGTAGCGGATTTTGGAGCGTTAGCTTTGTGCCGTGAACCTCATAAGGGCACTTCCAGAAACTGAAATAATGTTAAAAATCCGGTGTGGATTTTGAGTAGATGGGTTGTGGATTTCGTCAAAGAATGCATGCCTGAAATCATCCGCCCCGCTGAGCTTTCCTTCTTCTCCCTGACCGAGCGTCT